>NZ_MLCO01000025.1 GCF_001982615.1 Teichococcus deserti
CCGCCGGCACCGGCCGCTGGCGTCCGCCGCAGCGCCTCGGCCTTGGCGGCCAGCCGCTGAGCAACGGCTTCGGCAAGGTGGTCTCCGACGCCCAGGCCATCGCGGTGATGGAGGCCGCCTGGTCGGCCGGCATCCGCCTCTACGACACCTCGCCCTGGTACACGCTGGGCCGTGGCGAGCGGCGCATGGGCGCGGTGCTCAGCAGCAAGCCGCGCGACGAATTCGTCCTCTCCACCAAGGTCGGCCGCATCCTCGAGCCGGATGCCAGCCTCGGCCTGCGCCGGGTCGCCAACTGGGCCGATGCGCCGCCCTTCCGCCACCGCTTCGACTACACCGCCGACGGCACCCGCCGCTCGATCGAGGACAGCCTGCAGCGGCTCGGCCTGTCGCGGCTGGACATCGTCTTCGTGCACGACCTGTCGCCCAGCACCTCCGACATCGGCGACTGGCGCGCCCAGTTCGAGATCGCGCGGACCGGCGCCTTCCCGGCGCTGCAGCGGATGAAGGAGGAGGGGATCATCAAGGCCTGGGGCCTCGGCGTGAACGACCCCGAGCCGATCCTGGAGGCGCTGAAGGTGGCGCAGCCCGACCTCTTCCTGGCGGCGACGCAGTATTCGCTGATCGACCACGACCGCGCGATGGCGGGCATCGTCCCGGCGCTGCAGCAGGCCGGCGCCTCGATCATGGTCGGCGCGCCGCTGAATGGCGGCTTCCTGGCGGGGAAGGAGCGCTTCAACTACGGCCCGCGCATCCCCCAGGCGATGATCGAGAAGCGGCAGCGGATGCGCGACGTGGCGCGCAACCACGGCGTCGACCTGCGCGTCGCCGCGCTGCATTTCCTCCATGCCAGCCCGGTGGTCTCCTGCCTGGTGCCCGGCGCCAGCCATCCCGAGCAGCCGGTGCAGAATGCCGACGCCTTCCGCACCACGGTGCCGGCCGCCTTCTGGGCCGAGCTGCGCGCCGAGCAGCTGATCCATCCCCAAGCCCCGGTGCCCGCGTAATTCTCCTTCCGGCCTGGCCGGGACGGTGTCCCGGCCGGCCCCCCCCTTGCTTTCCGTTGCGGAATGGGAAGAAATCCGCCGGCGCGACAGGCGGGAGCGGCGGGGCATGGGCGGCATCGATCGGTGGTGCGGAGTGGCGGCGCTGTGCGGCCTGCTGGCGGGCTGCGCGCCGCCGACGCATCCGATGCCGCCCGATGCGCGGCCCGGGCTCGGCGCCGAATGGGTCCAGGCGGATGGCTATCGCTGGCCGCCGCGCTATGGCTTCGCCGAGGTGGAGGGCTTCATCGTGCTGCCGCCGGGCGTGCTGCTCGACCGCTTCGGCCCGGAGCGCGGCAATTTCTTCAGCCCGAAGGGCGCCGCCTTCGCCGCCCGGGCGCTGCCGCGCGCCTGCCGCGACCAGCCCTATGCCGTCTATCGCGTGGCGGCGCCGCTGGTGGTGCGGATCGGCACCGCCGCGCCCTGGTTCGGCGAGACCGGTGGCGCCATCCAGATCATGACCGATGCCAGCGCGGCGCAGCTGGTGGCCGATGGCGCGCTGCAGCGGCTGCCCGCCGAGCCGGCCCAGTGCGGATCGCCCTAGACGTTTCCGCGCCCCGCGCCCTGGCGCGCGGCGGGCGGATGCTGTTCAGTCGCCCTGGCCGCGCGCGTCGCGGCCTGGATCGCGCCTGCGGCGCTGCGACAGGGTGAGGGAATGACGCAAACCACGGCGACGGCGCCGCCCATGCCATGGGCCGGGCTCTTCGACCTGTTCAGGATCGGCATCGGCCCTTCGAGCTCGCACACGGTCGGCCCGATGATCGCCGCCGGCCGCTTCATCGCCAGCCTGCCCGACCGGCCTTTCGCGCGCATCACCGTCGCGCTCTACGGCTCGCTGGCGCTGACCGGCAAGGGGCATGCGACGGATGCCGCGGTGATGCTGGGCCTGCTCGGCGAGAGGCCCGACAGCATCGATCCGGATGCGGCGCCGGCGCTGCTCGCCGCGCTGCGCGACCGCCGCAGCCTGACGCTGCCGACCGGCCATGCGGTGCCCTTCTGCCCCGACCAGGACATTCTCTTCCACAAGAGAGAGATCCTGCCGCGGCACACCAACGGCATGGCCTTCGCCGCCGCCACCGCCGACGGCGTGGAGATCGAGCGGAGATACTATTCGATCGGCGGCGGCTTCATCGTCGAGGAGGATGACGACGCGGTGCAGGGCGACCTGGCCGCGCCGGAGACGCCCTATCCCTTCCAGGATTCGGCCTCGATGCTCGCCATGGCGGCCGCGGCCGGGCTGAGCATCGCCGAGCTGCAGCGCAGGAACGAGCGCTGCTTCCGCAGCGACGCCGAGATCAGCGCGGGCATCGCGCGCATCTGGGAGGCGATGCGCGACTGCGTTTCGCGCGGCCTGCGCCAGGATGGCGAGCTGCCCGGCGGCCTGCGGGTCCGCCGCCGCGCGCCCGCACTGCACCGCCGGCTGCTGGACCGCCGCACGGCGAACGAGCACGACCCGCTGCACGGCATCGACTGGGTCAATCTCTACGCGCTGGCCGTCAACGAGGAGAATGCCGCCGGCGGCCGCGTGGTCACCGCGCCGACCAACGGCGCCGCCGGCATCGTCCCGGCCGTGCTGCACTACTACGTCAACTTCGTCGCCGGCGCCGATGCGCGCGGCGTCGAGACCTTCCTGCTGGCGGCGACCGCGGTGGGCTCGCTGATCAAGCGCAACGCCTCGATCTCGGGCGCCGAGGTCGGCTGCCAGGGCGAGGTCGGCTCGGCCTCGGCCATGGCGGCGGCGGGGCTGGCGGCGGCGCTCGGCGGCGACAACCGCCAGGTGGAGAATGCCGCCGAGATCGGGCTGGAGCACAATCTGGGCCTGACCTGCGACCCGATCGCCGGGCTGGTGCAGATCCCCTGCATCGAGCGCAACGCCATCGGCGCGGTGAAGGCGATCAACGCCGCGCGGCTGGCGCTGCATGGCGATGGCGAGCACCATGTCTCGCTCGACCAGGTGATCCGCACCATGCGCGAGACCGGCCGCGACATGCTGTCCAAGTACAAGGAAACCTCCGAAGGCGGGCTGGCCGTCAACGCCATCGAGTGCTGAGCGGAACCGATCACCTTTGCGCAAGCGGCGGCGCGGCCGGCTTGCGCGGCGCGCCGCATCGGAGTGTCTCAGGGCGACGCATTCCGACCGGAGCCGCCGCATGATCTCACGCCGCATCGTCCTCTCGCTGCTCGGCCTGTCCTGCCTGGCCTCGGCCCCGGCCCAGGCCGCGCCGCAGGACGGCCTGGCGCGGCTGCGCGAGGCGCTGGGGCAGGTGCCGGCGATGCTGCTGGACAATCCGGCGCCGATCCAGGGCGCCTTCCTGCAGCTTTCCGCGCTGTCGCTGGTGGCCGGCGCGCCTGGCCCCACGCCTGGCTCCACGTCGGGCCCCACCTCGGGCCCCACGTCAGGTCCCTGGGCGGCCGCCACGCTGCGCCGCGCCAACGTCGCCGCCGAGATCACGCCGATCGCCGTCCTGGGCACGGTCGGCGCCGCACGCTGGGAGACCCCCGCCGGCGTCGCGCCGCAGCAGGTCGAGGCGATGTTCGGCATCGGCCGCAGCCTGGCCCTGTGGCGCCTGGCCGACGAGGCCGCCGCCGGCGCGGTGATGGCGCATCTGCGCGGCCGCGGCTTCCGCGCCGAGGGCGAGGTGCTGGTCGATCCCGGCCCGATCGGGGTGATGGACCGGATGGGCGATCCCTGGCGCAGCCTGCCGGCGCCCTCGGCCGTGGCGCAGCAGGGCGCCAGCCTGGTGCAGGGGCAGGATGCCGAGATGCTGGCCCGGCTGCGCGGCCTGCCGGCCGCCACCACCCGCCCGGCGCTGGCGGTGGCGCTGCAGGGGATCGAGACGCGGATCGGCGATGGCGGGCTGCTGCAGGCGGTGCTGCTGTCGCCGGTGCTGGCCAATCCGCCGGGCGATCCGGCGGCGATGCTGCAAGGCGGGATGGAGGCGGCGCGCAAGGCGCTGTCCGATCCGCCGGCGCCCTTCCTGGCTTGGCAGGCCGGGCTGATGGCCGACCTGGCGGGGCCCGGCCGCGCCGGGCTGGTCGTCGCGCTCGGCTATGGCGACTGCGACAAGGCGAAGCTGGCGGCGGCCGAGCTCGGCGCGCGCTGGCGCCGCATCGCCGGGCCCGAGGGCGCCACCCCTCAGACCGCGCTGGTGGCGGGGCAGGGCGAGGCCAAGGGCGCCTGCGCCGCGATCCTCTCGGTCGAGGGCGCGCCGGACGGGGTGCGCAACCCGCTCTTCGAGACGGTGTGGAACGCGGTCCTGCGCCGCCAGGCGACGCCGTTCGGCGGCTGAGCCGGGCGCGGAGGCCGGGAAGCGCCGGCGGGCGGCCGGCGCCGGGGCAATGGCGGTCCGCTGGCCCCTGGAAAGCGGATTCCGGGCCGACTAGATTGCTCTTGTGCACGATCCGTTCCGCGTCCTCCCGTGAGCCTTCGCCCGCTTCGATCGCACCAGCAGCGCCTGGCCGGTGTCGTCGAGGCGATGGCCACGGGGCAGACCGACGCCTGCGACATCCTGGCCGCGGTGACCCCGGGCGGCGGCAAGTCGCTGCTGCCGGTGATCGCCGCCGCGCGGCTGATCGCGGCGGGCATGGTGGAGCGCATCTGCTGGGTGGTGCCGCGCGACAGCCTGCGGCTGCAGGCCGAGGAGGCCTTCGCCGATCCGGCCTGGCGCCAGGTGCTGGGCCACCAGCTTTCGGTGCGCGCCGCCGACAATGCGCCGGATCCCAGCCGCGGCCTGGCCGGCTATGTCACCACCTATCAGGGCGTCAGCGCCGCGCCCGACCTGCACCTGGCCGAGTTCCGCCGCTACCGCACCCTGCTGGTGGTGGACGAGGTGCATCACCTGCCGGCCCTGGCCGAGATCGACCCGGCCGCCGCCGCGGCGGAGCCGGAGGAGGACCAGGCCAGCGCCTGGTCGCGCGCCATCCTGCCGCTGCTGGAATGCGCCCGGGTGCGGCTGCTGCTGTCCGGCACGCTGGAGCGGGCGGATGGCCGCGGCATCCTCTGGCTGCCCTATCGCCAGGGCCCGAAGACGCGCACCCGCGAGGTCGAGCTCGACGCCGAGGGCTGGGCGGTGGTCGGCTATTCCCGCGCCCAGGCGCTGGCCGAGCGCTCGGTGCTGCCGGTGGTCTTCGGCGCGCTGGACGGTGAGGCGAGCTGGAAGGACGAGGCCGGCAACGCGCTCGGCCCGCATCGCCTGTCCGGGCTGCATCCCGACGAGACGACGCGCCCCGCGCTGTTCACCGCGCTGCGCACCGGCTTCGCCGAAGCCCTGCTGCGGCGGGCCTTCCTGGCGGTCCGCGACCTGCGGGCGGAGCGGCGGCGGGCGCGCGGCCTGGCGCCGGGCGAGGCGGCGCGCGGCCTGGGCAAGCTGCTGGTGGTGGCGCCCGACCAGAGCACGGCGCGGCACTATCTGAAGGTGGTGCGGCAATGGATCCCGGCGGCCCAGGCCGAGGAGGCGGTGCAGCTGGCGACGTCCGACACGCCGCATGCGCATGCGCTGCTCGCCGCCTTCCGGCTGCGGCCCGAGCCCTCCGTTCTGGTCACCGTCGCCATGGCCTATGAGGGGCTGGACGCGCCGGAGGTCGCCGTGGTCGCGGCGCTGACGCATATCCGCTCGCGCCCCTGGCTGGAGCAGATGGTGGCCCGCGCCACCCGGGTGGACCCGCATGCCGGCCCCTATGACGGCCAGCAGGCGCTGGTCTTCCACCCGGACGACCCGCTGTTCAGCCTGTTCCGCCGGCGCATGGAGACCGAGCAGGGCACGCTGGCGCGCCGGGTCAAGGCAGCGCGCGGCAAGGGCGGCCTGCCGGCCTGGCTGCTGGACCAGCTGCCCGCCCCGCCGCCGGGCATCGTGCCGCTCTCCTCCAACGCGCTGGCGCTGCGCTACGACCACCTGGCACCCGGGCCCGAGCTGGCGATGCGCCGGCCGGAGCAGGCGGCGGCGCAGGGCGAGCTGGTCGAGGTTCCCTCGGTCGTCGAGCGGCGGCTGCGGGCGCGGCTTGGCGAGATGGTGGCGGCCCAGGCGGTGGAGGACGAGGCCGGCGCGATCGGCCACCACAAGGGCGTCATGGGGCCGGGCCTGTACCACCGCTACAACGCGGTGCTGAAGCGGGTCGCCGGCGACAAGTCGCGCGCCGCCATGACGCTGGCCGAGCTCGAGGCGGCGCTGGGCTGGCTGGAGCGCAACCGCCTGGCCGAGCATGTGCATCTGCTGGACGGCGACCCGCGCTATGCCTGGAGCGTGCGGCAGCGCGGCGAGTGGAAGCCGCCGGTCGGCCGGCCGGCCCAGCCGAAGCGGCCCAGGGACCGCTAGCGCAGCGGGCGGCGCCGCCGCCGTGCCATGGCGCTGGCGGGGCCGGCCAGGACGCCCGGCCGGGCCAATGCCGTCAGCGGCCGCAGGGAAGCGCCGGCCCGCCTTCCGCGCCGAGGGCGTCCTCGATCCCGGCCGGCAGCACGCCCTGCCCGGGCCAGGCCAGGATGTCGGCGATCAGGCTGCGCAGCAGCGCATCGCGCCGCGCGAGCGGCTCGCGCAGCTCGGTGTCCAGCAGCCGCCCCAGCACCGCCGCCTTGGCTTGCAGCCCTTCGGCGGAGACCGCCCCGATCAGCGTCACCCGCGCCAGGGCGGCGAGGCGCGGCTCCTCGACCACGTCGAAGGCGACCTCCGACGGCTGGCCGGCGCAGGCGGCGGCCTCCAGCTCGCGCAGCAGGTCGTCGGTGCCGGCGAAGGCCCGGCAGGCGTCGAACAGCGCGGCGTCCTGGGCGACGGAAGAAGCGGAAGCGATCTGCATGATCGGAAGCCTATCGGGCTTGGAGGAAGTTGGTCACCAATACGTGATCTACAATAAACTTCATGTCAATGCGGAAATAAAATCAATCTTTCTTTTCTCTGGGCGCAAATATTTCCTTCGGCGCAAACTTGGTGGGGATGGCTATTGCGGCCGCGCGCCGGCCGGGCCGCCCAGCATCGCCGCCAGCGCCGCCGCCTGCCGATGCCCCGCCCCGGCGACCAGCGTCGAAAACCGCTCGACCGTGGCGGAGCGCGGCTGCCAGGTCGGGAACAGCAGGCCATAGGGCAGCGGGATCGCCGGGCGGAAGCGGCGCAGCACCAGGGGCGCCGCGCCGCTCGACCGCGCGACGAAGGGATCGGCGATGGCCAGCGCCATGCCGCGCGAGGCCAGCTGGCAGGCGACCGCGCCGCTGCTGGTCTCGAAGCGGATGCGCGGGCTCTCGCCGGCGGCGCGGAACAGCGCCTCCAGCCGCTGCCGGATCAGCGAGCGCGGATGCGTCACCACCAGCGGCTGCGTGGCGATGTCGGCCAGTTCGAGGCTGTCGCGCGCCGCCAGCGGATGCGCCGGATGCAGCGCGGCGACCGCCTCGACCGCGCAGAATTCCTCGACCTCCAGCGCCGGATGGGTCAGCGGCAGCACGGTGACCGCCAGGTCGAAATGCTCCTGGCCCACCCAGCTTTCGATATCCAGGCGGATGCGGGATTCCACCGTCGCGGTGAAGCCCGGCACGTCTGCGGCCATGGCGGCCAGGGCCTCGCCGATGAAGGCGTTGGTGACCTGCGGCGCGATCAGCAGGCGCAGATGGTCGTCGCGCCGGCCCTGGCGGATCTCGCGGCCCAGCCGGTCCAGCCCGTCATGCCCGGCCAGCACCCGCTCGGCCTGGGCGTAGAAGCGGGCGCCCTCGGCGGTCAGCAGCAGGCGGCGGTTGTGCCGGGTGAAGAGGGCGAAGCCCAGCTCCGCCTCCAGCGCCGCCAGCAGCCGGCCGACCTGCGGCGCGGTGCGGCCGAGCCGCGCCGCCGCCTGCGCCACCGAGCCGCTTTCGACAAAGGCGCGCAGCGCCGCCAGCGACCGGTAGCCCAGCATGCCCATGCCCCCGCCATGCTGCGGAAAGCGCAGCTCAATGCTGGAATTACGCATTTGACGCATCTGGCGCAACTCAGCACGCTGGGCCAGGCCGCCGGTTGGTCCGGCGCGGCGAGGGGAGAGCGACATGTCCGACGGCGATACCGGCAGCACCGCCTGGACGCTTCCCCCCGGCCGCTACCTGGCCGACCGTCCGGTGCCCTTCGCGCTGCCGGACAAGCCGGCCTCCCGCTACCTGGCCATGCGCGACGGCTGCCGCATCGCGGTCGATGTCTGGCGGCCCGCGGGCGCCGACGGGCCGGTGCCGGCGATCCTGGTGCTGACGCCCTATTACCGCCGCTTCTTGCTGCGCCCGGGCGGCGCCGGCGACGCCACGCCGAATGCCGGCAAGTTCATCAACCTCTTCGTGCCGCGCGGCTATGCGGTGGTGGTGGTCGATGTGCGCGGCACCGGCGCCAGCTTCGGCACCCGCGACAGCTTCCGCTCGCCGCGCGAGCGCGATGACAGCCGCGAGATCGCCGAGTGGATCGTGGCGCAGCCCTGGTCGGATGGCCGCATCGGCGCCACCGGCATCTCCTATCCCGGCGCCGCCTCGGACTTCCTGGCCAGCACCGGGCATGAAGCGGTCAAGGCCATCGCGCCGCTCTTCGCCGTCTGGGACACCTATGCCGACAACTACTATCCCGGCGGCATCCTGCTGAAGGAGCTGGCGCGCAGCTATGACGAGCTGATGGTCGCCATGGACCATGACCGCCGCGACCTGCTGAAGAACTTCGTCTACTACGCCAATCCGGATCTCGCCGGGCCGCATCCGGTCGACGAGGATCCGGACGGCGCGCTGCTGGCGCAGGCGATCGGCGAGCATGCCGGCAATTTCCGCCAGCCGGACTTCATGGGCGAGTTCCGCTTTCGCGAGGAGCCGCTGCCCTACGATCCGTCCTTCTCCTCCGCCTCCTTCAGCCCCTATTCGGTGCGCGACGGGATCCGCGAGGATGTCGCGGTGCTGGCGGTCTCCGGCTGGATGGACGGCGCCGGCTATGCCAATGGCGCCATCGCCCGCTTCCTGACGCTGGACCGCAATCCGGTGCATCTGCTGCTGGGCCCCTGGGACCATGGCGCGCGCTGCAACGTCTCGCCCTGGCGGAACCAGCAGGCGCCCGACTTCGCCCTGCTCGGCGAGGTGCTGCGCTTCTTCGACCATTATCTTCTCGGCCGCGACACCGGGCTGGAGCAGGAAGCCCCGGTGCATTACTTCGGCCTGCATGCCGAGGCCTGGATGGCCGCGCCGTCCTGGCCGCCGCTGCCGGACACCCGCCGGCTGCACCTGGCGCCCGGGGGCGTGCTGGCCGAGGCCGCGCCCGCCGCTGCGACGGTCGCCGAGACCCGCGCCGACTTCGCCGCCGGCAGCGGCCACGGCACCCGCTTCGAGCGCATCGCCGGCATCAACAGTGTTCTGTACTATGCCGACTGGCAGGAGCGCGAAGGGAGGCTGATCGGCTGGAGCTCCGCGCCGCTGGCCGAGGACACCGAGCTGACCGGCCATGGCATCGCCGATCTGCAGCTCGCCTGCAGCGAGCCGGATGCCGCGCTCTTCGCCTATCTCTCCGAGGTCGAGGCCGACGGCACCGTCCGCTACGTCACCGAAGGCCTGCTGCGCGCGCTGCACCGCAGGGAAAGCCCGGCGCCGGCGAACTACCGCACGAGCTGGCCCTTCCGCTCCTTCCGCCGCGAGGATGCGGCGCCGCTGGTGCCGGGACAGGTGGAGCGCATCCGCATCCCGCTGCTGCCGGTCTCCTGGGTGTTCCGCGCCGGCAGCCGCATCCGGCTGTCCATCGCCGGCGCCGATGCCGACCATTGCGTGCAGGTCCCGCATGGCCGGCCGCCGCTGCTCAGCCTGCGGCTCGGCGGCGCGGACGGCTCGGCGCTCGACCTGCCGCTGCGCCGCCGGGTGGGGCCGTGACTCTCGAGGCCGTCATCGACGCGCTGGCGGAGGCGCAGCAGCCGCAGGCCGCGCTGCAGGCGCTGGACGCGGCGCTGCAGCAGGCGGTCGGCCATCGCTTCCTCTCGGTGCTGGTCTATCACCATGCCGAGGGCGTCGCCGAGCGCATCCACAGCAACCGCCCGGAGCTCTTCCCGGTCGGCGCGCGCAAGGCCTTCGCCGACGCGCCCACCCAGCGCCGCGTGGCAGAGAGCGGAAAACCGTATATCGGCCGCGACGCCGCCGAGCTGCGCCGCGACTTTCCGGACCACGAGAAGATCTTCGCGCTCGGCTGCGAGAGCATCCTGAACATGCCGGTGCTGTGGCGCGGCCGGAGCCTGGGGCAGGTCAACCTGCTGCATGGCGCCGGGCATTATCACGACGACCACCTGACGCCCGTCCGCGTGCTGTCCCACCTCATGATCCCCGTCCTGCTGCTGACCGGCACCGGCGGGGCTGCGAGCACCGCATGATGTCTTCCCGCCTCTCCCGCCGCGGCCTGTTGGCCGCCGCCGGCCTGGGCCTGGCCGCGCCACGGCCGGCCGCAGCCCAGCAGACCGCGCCATGGCCGCAGCGCGCGCCGATCCGCCTGCTGGTGCCCTTCGGCACCGGCGGCGCCACCGACATCGTCGCCCGCGTCTTCGCCGAGGCCATGTCGCGCCATCTGGGCCAGACCATCGTGGTGGAGAACCGGCCCGGCGCCGGCGCCACCATCGGCACCACCGCCGCGGCGCGCGCGCCGGCCGACGGCTACACCCTGGTGGTCTCGACCATCAGCGGCCTGGCGATCGGCCAGACGCTGTATCGCGACCGCATCGCCTGGGACGCCGACCGCGACTTCGCCCATATCGGCATGATCCTGCAGACGCCCTGGATCCTCTGCGTGCGGCCCGACAGCCCGATGCGCAGCCTGGCCGACTGGCTGGCCGCCGCCCGCCGCGCCGATGGCCTGGCCTATGGCACCACCGGCGTCGGCTCGGTCGCGCATCTGCTGGGGGTGCAGCTGGCCCAGGCCTCGGGCGCGACGATGGAGCACGTGCCCTATCGCAGCCTGACCCAGTCGGGCGCCGATCTGATGGGCGGCACCCTGCCGGGCATCGTCGAAAGCCTGACCGCCACCAGCGGCTTCATCCGCGCCGGCAGCATGCGGCCGCTCGCCAGCTCCGGCTCGCGGCGCTCGCCGCTGTTCCCGGAGATCCCGACCTTCGCCGAGCTCGGCTTCCCGGGCGTGGTGGCGGATGGCTGGGCCGGGCTGGCGGCGCCGGCCGGCACCCCGCGCCCGGTGCTGGAGGCGGTGGCCGCCGCGCTGCGCGCCGCCCAGGGCGAGCCCACTGTGCGCCAGCGCCTGGCCGACCTGTCCAGCACCCCGGGCGAGGCCTATCTGGACGAGGCCCAGGCCTTCGTGCGGCAGCAGGTGGCGCAATGGGCGCCGGTGGTGCGCGCCTCAGGCGCGGTGCCCGAATAGCGCGGCGCGCCCGCGCAGCGGCTGCACGATCTCGCCCGCCGGCGAGCGCAGCACCAGGCTGACGCTGCCCGCCTTGGCGCCGCAGGCATGGCAGCGCAGGCCTTCGGCCATGCCGAGCAGGGTGACGTCGCCGCGCGCCGCCAGGATGTCGCCGACCGCGATCAGCCGGTTCGGCGGGCAGTCGGCATCCAGGCAGCGCGAGCGCGCCATCCAGCCGCGCCAGGGCGCCAGATGGCTGTCCAGCACCAGCGCCGTGGCGCCGGGCAGCCGGTATCCGTGGTCTCTGGCTTCGAATCCCATGGTCGAGCTGTCCTCTTCTGCACCCCTGCAGGCCCCGAGCGACCGGCTTTAGCATCCAGAACAGAAAGAGAACATGATTCGTTCAGAGTCGCGCGGCGGCTCACGGCAAGGTGGCGCCGCTCAGGCCGCCGCTTCGACCAGGGCGCGCATCCGCTGCACCGCCGCCTCGGGCGCCGTCAGCACCGGGACATCGACCGCCTGCCGCACCGCTGCCGCGGCGCGCGAGGTGGAGAAATGCGCGAGCATGATGGCGTCGTAGCCGGCCAGCTCCGGCGCGCGGGCCGCGACCAGGCGGTTGTGCGTCTCGGCATCGCCGCCCTTCAGCCGGTCGATCGCCTCCGCCACCAGCAGGGTGGTCAGCTGCGCCGTGCCGCCGCTGCGGCCCGAGAATTCCTCGAACTCCTCGGTCATGGTGCCGATCGAGGGGGCGAAGGTGGCCAGCATGCCGATCCGCTGCCCTTGCGCGATGGCCGCCTCGAACATCGCCTCGTTCGGCTTCAGCACGGGCACGGGCAGGGCGTCGGCCAGCCGGTCGATCGCCGGGCCGAAGGCCGAGCAGGTGACCAGGATGCCGTCCGCCCCGCTGCGGAAGCCGTGCCGGCCCAGCGCCACGAAGCGCTCGATCATCGCCTCGCTCAGCGTCACATCGCGCGCGCGGTCGAGCGACAGCGCGTCGTCCAGCAGGTTGACCGTCTCCGCCTCCGGCCAGAGCGCGGCGAAGGCCGACTGGACCGGCGCCATGGCGACCGGGGTGGCATGCAGCAGGACGATCCGCTTGGACATTTCTTTTCCTGGTTCCGGCGGGCGTGGCGCCCTGGCTTTCCTGGCATATCCGGCGGCCGCCTCCAAGCCGGCCGGCCGCGTTGACACCCGGGGCCTGCCATGGTCTGTGAAGCCGCCCCCGGAACGTCCGGGTCAAGGCGTCGGCGGGGCGAGGGAAACGGGCAACAGAAAGGCCTGCAGCAATGTCGAGCGACGTCACCGCGGACACCGTGCGGATCTGGTCAGGCCTGGCGGTGCGCGGCGCCTTCGAGGGCGGCATCATCGCCGATTACGAGGCCCGCACCGGCCATCGCATTGCCGTCGACTGGCTGCCCACCACGCTGATCATGGAGAAGGTCAAGGCCGGCGCCGAGACCGACATCCTGGTCGCCATCCGCGAATCGATGGACCAGCTGATCGCCGAGGGCAAGGTCGATCCGGCGACCCGCGTCGAGATCGCGCATTCGCGCCTGGGCCTGGCCGTCGCCCGGGGCGCGCCGCATCCCAGGATCGACACGCTCGACGACTTCCGCGCGACGCTGCTGGCGGCGCGCTCCGTCGCCTATTCGCGCGCCGGCGCCAGCGGCATCCATTTCGAGACGGTGATCGAGCAGCTCGGCATCGCCGCCGAGGTGCGCGCCCGCGCCACCGTCATCCCCGCCGGCTTCACCGCCGAGAAGCTGGTGACCGGCGAGGCCGACCTGGCCGTGCAGCAGGTCAGCGAGCTGCTGGTGGTCAAGGGCATCGAGCTGGTCGGCAAGTTCCCCGAGGCGCTGCAGAAGGTGTCGTCCTTCTCGGCCGGCGTCATGCCGGGCTCGCCGCATCGCGCGGCGGCCCAGGGATTCCTGGCGACGCTGAACGACCCGAAGTTCCACGCCGCCTATCGCGACAGCGGCGTCGACCCCGCCGTCTGACGGCGGGACCGACGCGGGCGGCAGCGCGCCTCAGGCCGCGGCGATATCCGTGGCCAGGGTGCGCTCGTCGCGGCGCGGCTGCAGCCGCAGCCCCTGCCGTGCCGCCCAGAGATTCTCCAGCATCAGGATCGGGATGATCGGCACCTCCGCCATGGCCTGCTCGGCGGCGGCGATCAGCAGCGTCTGGCGCTTCGCCGCGTCCATCTCCTCGACCGCGGCGAAGATCGCCGTGTCCAGCGCCGGATTCGAATAGAGGCCGTAATTGTAGGCGCCGCGGTTGCGGGCGCGTTCCTGCGTCGCGATGCAGTTGGTCAGCATGTAGCCGGCCTCGAAGGTCGGGCTGCCCCAGCCCCACAGCGCCATGGAGAATTCCTGCCGGTTGCCGCGGCCGAAGAAGCTGCTCCAGGGCAGCGCCTCCACCGTGGTCTGCACGCCGATCCGCGTCCACATCTGCGCCACCGCCTGGGCCAGGCGGGAGTCGTTGGGATAGCGGTCGTTCGGCGTGTGCAGGGTCAGGCGGAAGCCCTCGGGGAAGCCGGCCTCGGCCAGCAGCGCCTTCGCCCGGTTCGCATCGGCCTCGGGCACGCGGATCTTCGGCGCATAGGAATAGCTGCCCTCCGGCATCCACTGGTTGGTGGCGACGGCGGTGTTCAGCATGACGCGCTCGGCCAGGGCGCTGCGCTGGATGGCGATCGACAGCGCCTGCCGCACCCGCCGGTCGCGGAACGGGTTCTTCGCCAGCGGCTTGCCGTCCTGGCCGAGCACGAAGGGGCTCTCGCCCTCGCGGGAGAAGTCGGGCACCAGATACATGCAGCGGATGCCGGGCACGCTGGCGACGCTGACCTGCGGCGTCTCGCGCAGCTTGGGCAGGTCGCTGACGGACGGCGATTCGATCACCTGCACGTCGCCCGAGAGCAGCGCGGCGCTGCGCGCGGCGGGGTTCGACAGCAGCCGCAGCGTCACCTTCTCCCAGGGCTGCCTGGCGCCCCACCAGCCGTCGAAGCGGGCCAGCTCGACCCGGCTGCCCGGGGTGAAGGAGACGAAGCGATAGGGGCCGGTGCCGATCGCGGCCTTGCCGCTGTTGTAGTCGGCGGTGCTGGCGCCGTCGCCGACGCGGCGCGAGACGATGCCGATATAGGTCAGGTTGGCCGGCAGGTCCGGCGCCGGCTGATGCGTGTGCAGCCGGATGGTCAGCGGGTCGACGATCTCGAGCCGCGCCACGGCGCGCAGGAAGGTGCCGAAGCCGCCCGGGCTGTTCGGCACCCTGGGCGCGCGGTCGAAGGTGAAGGCCACGTCCTCGGCGGTGAAGGCGCCGCCGTCATGGAAGGTGACGCGCGGCCGCAGGCGGAATTCCCAGACGGTGCTGTCCAGCAGCGTCCAGCCTTCCGCCAGGCCCGGGATCAGCGTGCCGTCGGGCGCGCGGTCGACCAGCCGCTCGAAGATGTGCATCGCCACGGTGTGGTTCGGCGTCGCGTGGAAGAAATGCGGGTCGATGGTGGTGAAGGCGCCGGCCATGCCGATCTGCAGCTCGCCCTGCGGCTGGGCGCGCAGCGGCGCGGCGGCGAAGCCGCCGGCCAGCGCCGCCGCCGCCGCCAGAAGATCACGTCGTTGCATGGAACGTCTCCTTGTCCTTGTCGTCCGGGGCGTGCGCCCCGCTTGCCCCGGCCCGTCCTGTCGCCGGGACGATAGCCGAGATGGTCACCGCGCCAAGCGGATCTTTCGCCGGCATCACCTCTGCTCCAGCGCGCCGCATGCGGCTTGGCGCGGCCCGCCGCCGCGGGATAGGCAGCGGCATGACACCGAAAGATCCTGCCCTGGTGCAGGCGAGCAAGGCCATGGCCCTGCTGCTGCGCCACGACCCCGCCGCCGGCGGGATCAGCCTCGACGCCGAAGGCTGGACCCCGGTCGAGGCGCTGCTGCGCGGGCTGCAGCGGCTCGGCCATCCGCTGGACCGCGCGGCGCTCGACGCCCTGGTCGCGGGCGACGCCAAGACCCGCTACGCCGTCTCCGCCGATGGCGCGCGGATCCGCGCCAACCAGGGCCACAGCCTGGACGGTGTGGCGCTGGCGCATCGCGCCGCCGTGCCGCCGGCGGTGCTCTACCACGGCACCGTCGCGCGCTGCCTCGAGGCCATCCTGCGCGAGGGGCTGCGGCCGATGGCGCGGCACCACGTGCATCTCAGCGCCGAGCCGGCGACCGCGCGGGCGGTGGGGCAGCGTCGCGGCACGCCGGTCGTGCTGCAGGTCGATGCCGCGGCGCTGCAGGCCGAGGGCGCTGTTTTCCGGCGGAGCGAGAACGGCGTCTGGCTCTGCGACCACGTGCCGCCGCACCGCCTGGCGCTGCTGCCGGCCGGCTGAGGCAGGGCTCAGCGCGCCGCGACCTCCAGCAGGTGGCGCAGCGCGCGGATCGCCGTCTCACGCCGCTGCCGCTCGTTGATTGCGTCCATCAGCCGCTCGCCGCGGGCGGCGAAGGCGGTGGCGGCGCCCGGGTCGCCGGGCATGGCGCGCAGCAGCAGCTCCGCCGCGGCATAGTCGCGCATCCGCTGGGTCACGGCCGTCTTCCACTGCTCCAGGTCCAGCAGCGCGCTCCGCAGGAGCGGCGCCGCGGCGATGGCCTGCATCCGGGTCGTCCTTCTGTCGGCGGCGCGGCGGCGCTCCCCGATCAGCCTCCAACCCAGCATGGCGGATGGTGGCTATCCATGGAGAGATTGCGTGCGGAGGTCATCACAAGAAAGAAAGTTTCTTATTCGTGGCAGTTACGGAACCATTCTGAACAGCCGCCGCATCGCCGCCAGCACGGTCTCGCGCCGGTGGCGCTCCTGCATGGCCTCCATCAGCAGCCGGCCGGCGGTGTCGAAGGCGGCGGCTGCGGCCTGGCAGCCCGGCTGCCGCGCCAGCGCCTGCTTGGCCTTGCCGTAGCCCCGGGTCAGCCGGCGGACCTCGTCATCCCAGCGGCGCAGATCCTCGAAGGGTGTCAGGGCGGCCGCCGTCAGGGCTGTCGTCGCAAACTTGGGCACGGGGCAGGATCCAATGTCTCAGAAATCGATCTTGGACAGGTATCGACACAAGTTTTGAGCGTTGTCTAATCAATAAAACGACGGCGCCGGCTGTGATGACTTGAGCTGAACCGTTCGGGGCGCGCAAAAAAAGCCGCCATCCCGGCAAGGGATGGCGGCGAGGCGCGTCGAGCTTGGGGACCGACACCGCAGCAACCCGCCACCGGCGCTGCCGTTGCGCAGCGCCTTGTCGGAATTTGCAGCGCGCGGTGCTGTCAGTTCAGCGCAGCGGCCAGGCATACATCAGCCCGCCCGCGGTCCAGAGCGCGTTGGGCCCGCGCTCCATGGCCAGCGGCGTGGCGCGGCCGACATTGCGCTCGAACAGCTCGCCATAGTTGCCGACGGCGCGGATCGCGTCATAGGCCCAGCTCGGCTGCAGCTTCAGCGGCTGCGCCAGCACCGGATCGGCGCCCAGCAGGCGGCGGACCGCCGGGGCGCTGTCGCCGGCGCGGCGCGCCTCGGCATTGGCGGCGGTGATGCCGAGTTCCTCCGCCTCGACCAGCGCGTTCAGCACCCAGCGCACCAGGTCGAACCATTCCTGGTCGTCGCGCCGCACCATCGGGCCCAGCGGCTCCTTGCTGATGCGGTCGGGCAGCACCGTGTAGTCGCCCGGGTTGGGGAAAGTGGCGCGGACGGCGGCGATCTGCGAGGCATCGGTGGTCAGCGCGTCGCAGCGCCCGGCGGTGAAGGCGGTGGCCACCTGGTCGATGCGCTCGAACAGCACCGGCGTGATGGCGAGCTTCGTGGCGCGCGCCCAGTCGGCGAGATTGCCCTCGGTGGTGCTGCCCTGCTGCACGCAGATGGTGGCGCCGCCGAGCTCGGCCGCGCGCGTCAGCCTGGCGTCCTGGCGCACCATGAAGCCCTGGCCGTCGTAGAAGTTGATGCCGACGCTGCGCAGGCCGAGCGCAGTGTCGCGCCCCATGGTCGCCGTGGTCTGCCGCACCAGCACGTCGATCTCGCCGGATTGCAGGGCGGGGAAGCGCTGCTGGCCGGAGAGCGGCACGAAGCGGACCTTGCTGGCGTCGCCGGTCGCGGCGGCGGCGATGGCGCGGCAGAGATCGGCGTCCAGCCCGCGCCAGACCCCCTGGCTGTCGGGCTGCGAGAAGCCGGCGACGCCGGTGTTGACGCCGCAGGTGACGGTGCCGCGGCTGCGCACCGCCTCCAGCGTGGCGCCGGCCAGGGCGGGGGCGGCGCCGGCCCAGGCGGCGAGCGCCAGGCCCAGGCCAGCGGCGGCGTGACGGATGCGAAGCATGGCGGTCCTCCGATGATTTTTCGTTGGACGCAGCATGCGGGGCGGGGGCGGGCTTCGTAAAGCGACGCTTTCCAGGCCAGGCCAGGCCAGCCGCGCGCCGCGGCCAGGACGGAGATCGCCGCGCCCGATGCTGGCCCGCCGGGCGGGCTCGCCCCGCCCGCGTCAGGCCAGGCGCAGCATCGGCGCCGGGCCCGAGGCCTCGCGCGCGGCCAGCAGCAGTTGCAGCCCGCGGCACAGCGTCTCCGGCGTCAGCGGCCCGGCCAGCCTGCGGGCGCCGCGAGGCAGGCGGGTGGCGGCCAGCGTCGCCTCGCTGCCGAAGACCAGCATCCCGGCCTCGGCGGCCAGCGGCGACAGGGCAGGGGCGGTGCGATCCTTCAGCAGCAGGGCATTGACCAGGACCGCGTCGATGGCGAAGACCTCGAGCATCTCCTGCAGCGAGGCGGCGTCCTGTACCGGGCCGATGACATGGATCCCGGCCCCGGTCAGGACGTCGTGCAGGAAATCGCTGCGGGCGCAACCGGGCTCGCCCACCAGGACGGTCAGTCCCTGCAGGCTGGCATTGTCGTTGGTCACGGGCGTCTCCAGGGGCGTTCAAAAGCGACCCAGGAAATCAACCATTCCTGTTGCGGAATTTCCAGCACCAAAAAAGTAAGCAAGTGTCATTTCTTGCCCGCATCGACATGCTGTGTCGCCGTGCCGCCGGGACGGCCATCCCCTGTCGTGGCCGACCCGACAGTGCCGGCCTGCGCCGGGCGGCGTCAGCCTCCCGCCAGGGCCGCCGCGGGCTGTGCCGCCACCGCGTGGCGGAAGGCCTGGTCCAGGTCGCGGATCAGGTCGTCCGGATGCTCCAGCCCGACCGAGACGCGGATCAGCCCCTCGGTCACGCCGCTCTGCTGGCGCAGGGCGGCCGGCACGCCGGAATGGGTGGTCGAGCCCGGATGGCAGACCAGGGATTCGGTGCCGCCCAGCGACACCGCCAGCTTGAAGATCTGCAGCTGGTTGAGGATGCGGAAGGCCAGCGCCCGGTCGTCGGCGACCGTGAAGGCGAAGGTCGAGCCGGGGCCGGAGCATTGCCGGGCATAGATGTCCTTCTGGCGCGCCTCGGCAAACTGCTCGGGATGCAGCACCTGGCAGGCGATATGCGGGTTGCCGGCCAGCCAGGCGGCGACCTTGCGGCCGCTCTCCGCGGCGCGCTCCATCCGCAGCGACAGCGTCTCCATCGAGCGCGCCAGCATCCAGGAGGAATGCGGGTCGAGCTGGAAGCCATAGGCCGAGCGGGTCTGCCGCACCGGCGCCAGCATGGCGCGCGAGCCGGTGATGCCGCCGGCCACCAGGTCGGAATGGCCGCCGACATACTTGGTCAGCGAATAGACGCAGAGATCGATGCCGAAATCCAGCGGCTGCTGGAAGACCGGGCCCAGCATGGTGTTGTCGCAGACGATGATCGGGCGCTCGGCGTCGCCCGCCCAGTCGTCGACGACGCGCCGCACCATCGCCAGGTCGATCAGCGCATTGGTCGGATTGGCCGGGGTCTCCAGATAGACCACCCGCACCCGGCCCCTGGCGGCGGCGCGCTGCAGCGTCTCGCGCAGCGCCTCGGCGCTGGCTCCGTCGGTGAAGGGGAAGGGCGTGATGCCCCATTGCGGGAACACCTTGCCGATCAGCGTCTCGGTGCCGCCATAGAGCGGGGTGTAATGCACCAGCGTGTCGCCCGGGCGCAGGAAGCTCAGCGCCACCGCGCTGATCGCCGCCATGCCGGAGGAGGTCACCAGCGCCGCCTCGGCATGGTCGTAGAGCGCCAGCCGGTCCTCGACGATCTCCAGGTTCGGGTGGTTGAAGCGCGAATAGACCAGCCCGCCGGCGCCCATGCCGGAGGGGGCGGGCTTGCGCCCGGCGACCACGTCGAAGAATTCGGCGCCCTGCTCGGCGCTGTCGAAGACGAAGGTCGAGGTCAGGAAGACCGGCGGCTTGACCGCGCCTTCCGACAGCGACGGGTCATAGCCGAAGGCGGTCATCTGCGTCTGCGGATGCAGCGGATGCCCGTCCAGATGGGTGCGCCGGAAATCCTTGGCCATGCTTCGTCTCCCCTGGGTTTCGGGGCGATGATACGCTGCGGCAGCCGTGGATTTCCGCTTGAATCGGCTCAGTATCGGGCGGATCGTAGCGGGAAATGACCACGATGGACGATATCGACCGGAAAATCCTCTCGGTGCTGAGCGAGGATGCCCGGCTGAGCATGGACAAGGTGGCCGAGCGGGTGCCGCTCTCGGCGACGCCCGTGCGCCGCCGCATCCGCGCGCTGGAGGAGGCCGGCATCATCCGCCGCTACACCCTGGCGGTCGACCTGAAGGCCTGCGGCTACGGGCTGCAGCTCTTCGCCTTCGTCAAGCTGCAGAGCCGCGACCGCGCCACCATCCGCGACTTCGAGCAAAGGGTTTGCAGCCTGCGCGAGGTGACCAGCTGCCACCTGATCACCGGGCCGCACGACTATGTCCTGGGCCTGCGGCTGCGCGACATGGAGAGCTACAATCTCTTCCTGCGCGCCACGCTCGCCGAGCTGCCCGGTGTCTTCGGCATCGAGACCAGCGTGGTGATCGGCGAGGTCAAGGACAGCGTGCCGCTGCCCTATTGAGCGGCGGCGAGCGCTGCTTCGCGCGGCGCCGGCACCACCGGCGGCGACAGGTAGCGCTCGCCGCTGTCGGCGACGACCAGGACGAAGGTCTTGCCGACGCTGTCGGGGCGGCGCGCCACGGCCAGCGCGGCGGCCAGCACGGCGCCGCCCGAGGTGCCGGCCAGCAGCCCTTCCTCCCGCGCCAGATCCTGCGCCGCGGCGCGCGCCTCGGCCAGGCTGACGGCGACGGTGGCATCGACCACGCCGGCATCGTAATTGGCGGGCAGGCCCTTGGGATCGACCTCGGTCACCTTGTGCACGCCCTCGATGGTCTCGGCATAGGGATGCTCCGCGGAGGGGACGGACTCCGGGCTGGGCTCGGCCACCACCACCTGCAGCCCGGGCTTCTGCGCCTTCAGATAGCGGCCGGTGCCGGAGATGCTGCCGCCGGTGCCGACGGCGCCGACCAGCACGTCGACCGCGCCGTCGCTGTCCTGCCAGATCTCCGGGCCGGTGGTCTCGAC
>NZ_MLCO01000249.1 GCF_001982615.1 Teichococcus deserti
GCCGCGCCGGCGCGGCGGCCGCAAGCCTCTGGCTGTGACAGCTTGGTTGAACCCTGCTGGCGCAACCTCGGCTTGCCCTTTACACTCCGTCAAAATTCTCCGCGAGGTCGGGTCATGCCCCTGCTGCTGGTTGCCCATGATCAGGCGCCCGACGGCGCCACGGCGCTGGAGGATGCCGTCTGGCAGCTCGCCGAATCGCATCTGACCTTCCCGGGCTCGCTGCTGGTCGAGAGCGCCGTCTCCGCCCGCTACCTGGCCGAGCATCTGCGCGGCGCCATGCGGCGCGCCGGCTATGACGGTGCGCTGCTGGTCACCCCGCTGGCTGAGCCGACCCTGGTCGGGCTTTCCTCCGAGGCCGAGGAATGGATACGCGCGCGCCTCGCCTGAGCGCCCTGGCTCGGCACGATCTTCCGCCGCGGCGGCGCCCGACTGAACGGGCTTGGCAATTTTCCTGGCCGGTCGGTCAAATCCCACTGGACGCGACGCGGCCGGTTATGCCCACCTTAACGTGACCAATCGTGACGTGCAGACGCCGAGGCCCGCCAACCCCGCCGTGCAGAGCCGCGCCCCCGCACAACCGCGGAGGCTCGCACGCGGCGCAGCCGGAAGGCCTGGGCAAGGGCGCGCTTCGCCGAGTCGATCGCCGACCCTCTTCCCGCTCGCCGCGGCGCCACAGGATGACATGATGCCCCGAGCGCTTCCTTCGCCCAAGCCCGCCCGGCCTGCCATCCCGGGCTGGCGACGGCTGCTGGCCGCGGCGGGCCTGGCCTGCCTCGCCGCCGCGACGCCCGCCGTGGCGCAAGCCCCCGCCGCCCAGGCGCCGGGCGACAGCAACGAGCGCATCCAGCTGAAGATCATCGGCGGCCTGGCCAATGTCTCGCAATACACCCGCTACGAGGAGCCCTTCTGGCGGCAGAAGATCAGCGAGCTGACCGGCGGCCGCGTCACCGCCGAGATCGCGCCCTTCGACCGGGCGGGGTTCCGGGCGGAGGAGATCCTGCCGCTGATGCGGCTTGGCGTCGTGCCCTTCGGCACCGCGCTGGTCGCCGTGGTCAGCAGCGAAGAGCCCGAGTTCAACGCCATCGACCTGCCGGCGCTGAACCCCGACATCGCCAAGCTGCGCGAGACGGTGCGCCTCTACCGCCCGCACATGGAGGAGCTGCTTCGGGAGCGCTACGGCGTCGAGCTGCTCTCGGTCTACACCTACCCCGCCCAGGTCACCTGGTGCTCGCGCCCCTTCAACGGCCTGGCGGATCTTGCCGGCCGGCGCATCCGCACCTCCTCGGTCGGCCAGGCGGAGCTGTTCGACGCGCTGGGCGCGACCCCCGTGGTCATCCCCTTCGCCGAGATCGTCCCCGCCATGCGCGCCGGCGTCGTCGAATGCGCCGTCACCGGCACCCTCTCCGGCAACGCCATCGGCCTGCACGAGGTAACCAGCCATGTGAGCGCGCTGGCCCTCACCTGGGGCGTCTCGATCTTCGGCGCCAACCAGGCCGCCTGGCAGGCCCTGCCGGAGGATGTCCGCGCCACCCTCCGCGCCGGCCTGGCCGATCTCGAGCGCGACATCTGGGACGGCGCCGACCGCGAGACCGGCGAGGGCCTGGACTGCGCCGTCGGCAGGGCTTCCTGCACCACCGGCCGGCGCGGCCGCATGACCGTCGTGCCGGTGACCCCCGCCGACAACGAGCGCCGCCGCTCGCTGCTGACCTCGACCGTGCTGCCGCGCTGGGTCGACCGCTGCGGCAGCGACTGCTCCGAGGCCTGGAACACCTATCTCGGCCCGACGCTCGGCATCATGACCCGCGGCGGCGACTGAGATGCAGCAGTTCCGCCGCATCCGCTGGGTCATCCTGCTGGCCGCCGTCGCGCTGCTGGCGGCGCAGTGGTTCGCGACCTCGCTGCTGGTCGGCCGCGCGCGCGAGGCCGCGATCGGCAGCGGCACCGACACCGTCAGCCGCATCGCCCGCGCGGTCGAGGCCTCGCTGAACCGCACCTTCGTCCAGGTCGACGCCATGCTGGCCGGGCTGCCCGCCATCCTGGCGCCGCTCTCGGCCAATGGCCGGCCCGACCAGGCGGCGATGAACCGCGTGCTGCGGGAGCTGAACAACCAGAACTTCACCTTCCGCGACGTGCTGCTGGTCGGCGCCGACGGCATGCCGGTGGCGACCGGCCTCGCCGTCTCGCGCCGCCGCCCGCTGCCCTTCGCGGTGAACAGCGCCTTCTTCGAAAGCGCGCCGCGCCCCGGCGCCGTGCTGATCGGCGGCCCCTTCCGCAACCCGGCCTCGGGCGAGTGGTCGCTGTTCATGGCGCGCCGCGTCACCATTCCGGAATACGGCCCGCTGCTGGCGGTGGCCGAGATGCCGGTCCCGGTCATCGGCACGCTGCTGGCCGTCGGCGGCGAGGGCGCCGGCCTGCGCATCACCCTGGAGCGCGACGACGGCACCCTGCTGGCCAGCCTGCCGCATGACGAGACCCGCATCGGCACGCGGCTGTCGCCGGCGACCTCGGCGCGCCTCGCCGAGAATGGCGGCAACGCGGCGATCCAGACGGAGAGCCGCTTCGACAACGACCGCGTCATCACCGCGGCCCGGCCGCTGCTCTATCCGGCGCTGTCGCTGTCGGCCAGCATGAAGCTTTCCAGCGCGCTGGCCGACTGGGAGAAGGAGCGCACCCGGGCGCTGGCCATCTCGCTGGCCTTCGCCGCCCTGGTCGCGGCGCTGGCCGCCGCCCTTCTCCTGGCCATGCGCCAGCGCGAGAAGGTCGAGGCCGAGCGCAGCCGCTGGCGCGCCATGCTGGAGAACGCGCTGGACTCGATGTCCGACGGCTTCGTCATGTGGGACGCCAATGACCGGCTGGTCGCCTGCAACGCCCGCTACAAGGATTTCTACCGGGTCAGCGCCGCCGTCATCGAGCCCGGCCGGCATTTCGACGAGATCATGCGCGAGGGCTTCTACCGCGGCCAGTATCCGCAGGCCGGCGAGGATCTCGACGCCTTCCTGCAGGACATGCGGCGCTGGCATCGCGGCGACAACCCGCCGATGGAGCGGCTGCTGCCCGATGGCCGCTGGGTGCTGATCACCGAGCGCGCGACGCCGGGCGGCGGCACGGTGGGCATCCGCACCGACATCACCGAGCTCAAGCGCGCCATGGAGGAGCTGGCCTCGGCCCGCGATTCCGCCGCCGCCGCCGCCGATGCCAAGACCCAGTTCCTGGCGCGGATGAGCCACGAGCTGCGCACGCCGCTGAACGGCGTCATGGGCTTCGCCCAGGTGCTGCTGAACGACCCGCGTCTGGCGCCCGACCAGCGCGAGCAGCTGCGCACCCTGAACGAGGCCGCCCGCCACCTGCTGGAGCTGGTCAACGGGCTGCTCGACCTGTCCAAGATTGCCGCCGGCAAGCTGGAGCTCTCCACGGCCCCCACCGCCCTGGCGCCCCTGCTGGAGCGCAGCGCCGCCCTGCTGATGCCGGAAGTCCAGCGCAAGAGCCTGCGCCTGGTGCTCGACGTCGCCCCCGAATGCCCCGCCGCGGTCGAGGCGGATGCCATGCGGCTGCGCCAGCTGCTGCTGAACCTGCTGTCCAACGCGGTGAAGTTCACCCCGGCCGGCGGCCGCGTGACCTTGCGCGCGCAGCCGCTGATCCCGGGGCCCGGCCTGCGCCTCGAGGTGGAGGACACCGGCCCCGGCGTTCCCGCGGAACAGCGCCATCTGCTGTTCCGCGACTTCGTGCAGCTGGCGACCCCGGGCGCGCCCTCCCAGGAATTCGGCATCGGCACCGGCCTCGGCCTGTCCATCGCCGCCCAGCTGGCCGAGCTGATGGGCGGCCGCATCGGCTGCGACAGCGAGCCCGGCCGCGGCGCCACCTTCTGGGTCGAGCTGCCGCTGCCCGCCGCCCCGCTGCCCGCCGCGGAGCCCGGCCTGGCGCCCGCCCTGTCCGGCCCGGCCACGACGGCGGCGGCCGAGGCCCCGCGCGGCGCGCCGGTGCCGCTGCAGATCCTGGTGGTCGACGACGTCCCGGCCAACCGGCTGGTCGCCCGTGCCATGCTGACCAGCGCCGGGCACCATGTCACCTGCGTCGAGGATGGCGCCGTGGCCCTGGCCGCCGTGCAGCAGGGCAGCTTCGACCTGGTGCTGATGGACCTGCAGATGCCGGTGATGGACGGGCTGGAAGCCACCCGCCGCATCCGCGCCCTGCCCGCGCCGCGCAACCGCGTGCCCGTGCTGGCCGTCACCGCCTCCGCCATGCCCGAGCAGGTCGAGGCCTGCCGCGCCGCCGGCATGGACGGCCACCTGGCCAAGCCGATCGACCGCGACACCCTGCTGCGCATGGTCCGCCAATATGCCGAGCTGCAGGCCCGCCCGGCCGGCGATGCCGCGGGCCTGCAGGATGCCAGCGCCAGCCTGGCGCTGCTCGACGCCGCCGCCGGCGAGGCGCTGATCGCCGATCTCGGCCCGGCCGCCCAGGCCGTGCTGGTGGAGTTCGTCGCCGAGCTCGAACGCGGTCGCGACAGTCTGGGCGCGCTGCTGGCCCACCCGGACGTCGTCCAGATCCGCGCCACCACCCATCGCCTGCTGGGCGTCGCCCGCACCATGGGGGCCCGCCGCCTGGCCCGCGCCCTGGAGGACATCCAGCGCAGCCTGGCGCAGGGCCATGCTCCGGGGCCCGCGCTTGAACGCGCCCGTGCGGCGCTGGAGGAAACCCTGCCCGCTCTCCGAGCCTGGGTCAGGCGGCAGACCAGCCAGCGCAGCAGCGGCGGGCCGGAAGCGGCGTAAGCAAGGCCCGGGGGATGAGTTCCCCTGGACCCCTTCCCTTTTATGCCCGTGCTGCCGCCCGCATCAGGGCAGGCGGGACAGGCGCTCGGCCAGCATTGCAAAGAAGCCGTCGGCATCGAGGCTCTCGAGGAACAGCGCGTTGCGCGCCGCCGCCTTGTCGCGCCCCCAGCGGTCGATCCGCGTCCGGCCGCGATCCGCGCCGTCCAGCACCACCGCCGCCGCCACCTCTCGCGTCGCGAACAAGCCGGGCGCCACCAGCCAGGCTATCGCGCAAGGATCGTGCAGCGCCACGCCCTTGAACCCGAACCGCCGCGACGGCGGCACCGCCGCCAGGATCTCCGCCGCCGCCCGCAGGCAGGCGCCGCCCGGCACCGCCCGCAGCGCCGCGATCCGCGCCGGCGTGACGAAGGCCTGCGCCGTCAGGTCCAGCGTCGCCAGCACCACCGGCCGGCCGCAGGACAGCAGAACCGCCAGCGCCTCGGGGTCCATGGCGGCATTGAACTCGGCGGCCTGGGTCCAGTTGCCCTCGCCCAGCGCGCCGGTCATCAGCACGATCTCGGCGACGCGGTCGAGCAGCGCCGGCTCCGCCGACAGGGCAAGCGCCACATTCGTCGCCGGTCCGATGCCGACCAGCGTCACGCTGCCCGGCGCCGCGCCCCGCAGCGCGTCGCGGATCGCATCCACCGCCAGGCCGGGCGTCGCGGGCGGCCCGGGCGGCAGCACCACGCCCCCCAGCCCGTCGGCGCCATGCACGTCGGTCTCGCTGCGGAAGCGCCCGACCAGCGGCCGGTCGGCGCCGGCCACCACCGGCACCCGCGCCCCCGCCAACCCGACCACCGCCAGGGCATTGGGCAAGGTCTGCGCCAGCCCGACATTGCCGCCCGCGACGGTCACCAGACGAAGGTCGATCTCCGGCGAGGCCAGCGCCAGCCACAGCGCGATGGCGTCGTCGGTGCCGGGGTCGCAGTCGAGCAGCACAAGGCGGGGCGTCACGGTCATCATCGGCTTCCGGCAAGGACGAGGCAGCCGGCCCGCGTTGCGGCCAGCCTTGCAGCATGCCAGTTTGCGGCGCGCCGGACCATGCCCAGCCGCGGCGCCCCATGCCGCCCGGAGCTTCCGATGCCCAGCCTGCGCCGCGCTTTGCTCGCCGCCGCCGCCCTCGCCAGCCTGGCCGCGACGCCGGGACGTGCCCAAGGGACCGGTCAGGAGCTGCTGCGCATCGGCGTCGAATCCGGCCCGACCAGCCTGGACCCGCATTACGCCAGCCTGATCACCAACATCGCCTTCAGCCGCCATGTCTTCCAGCCGCTGCTGCAGCAGGACCGCCGCCAGCAGCTGCAGCCGGCCATCGCCACCGCCTGGCGCGCGGTCGACGCCCTGACCTGGGAATTCACCCTCGACCCGGCGGCGCGTTTCCAGGACGGCGCCCCGGTCACCGCCGAGGATGTGGCCTTCACCCTGTCCCGCGCCGGCGACGTGCCGAACTCGCCGTCGTCCTTCCGCCCCTACACCCGCCCCATCGCGGCGGTGGAGGCGGTCGACGCCCGCACCCTCCGCCTGCGCACCCACCAGCCGACGCCGCTGCTGCCCAACTACCTGTCGCTGGTCATGATCGTCTCGAAGAAGCACGGCGAGACGGCGACCACCGCCGACTACAATGCCGGACGGGCGATGATCGGCACCGGCCCCTATCGCCATCTCTCCTGGCAGCCCGGCAGCCCGCTGGCGATGGAGCGCAACCCGGCCTTCGCCGGCCCTGCCCCGGCCTTCGCGCGGGTGGAATTCCGCCCGATCGCCAATGCCGGCGCCCGCACCGCGGCGCTGGAGGCCGGCGATGTCGACCTGATCGAGATCGTCCCGCCCGACCAGATGCGGAAGCTCGAGGCCAATCCCCGCTTCGCGACCGCCGGAAGCCCTTCCAACCGCCTGCTCTTCCTGACGCTGGACAGCGACCGCGAGGCCAGCCCGCATGTGCAGGCCCGCGGCGGCGGCCCGATCGCCAATCCGCTGCGCGACCCGCGGGTGCGCCGCGCGCTGTCCATGGCGATCAACCGCGACGCCCTGGTCGCCCGCGTGCTGCAGGGCCAGGCGACCGCGGCCGGCGACCTGGGCCCGGACGGCTATTTCGGCACCGCGCCCGACATGACGCCGCAGCCCTTCGACCTGGACGGGGCGAAGAAGCTGCTGGCCGAGGCCGGCTATCCGCAGGGCTTCGCGCTGCAGGTCAACGGCCCCAACGACCGCTTCGTCAATGACGAGCAGGTGGTGCAGGCCATCGCCCAGATGTGGACCCGGCTCGGCCTGGCGGCGACGGTCGAGACCCGCCCGCGCGGCGTCTGGCTGGCCGAGGCGGCGCAGCTGAAATACTCGGTCAACCTGGCCGGCTTCTCGCCCAATCCCGAGGTGCTGGGCATGCTGGAGACGCAGATCCATTCCTGGAACCCGGCGATCGGCCTGGGCAGCGCCAATCGCGGCCGCTTCAGCAACACCGACATCGACGGGCTGATCCAGAAGGCGCGCCAGACCATGGACGATGCCGAGCGCGCCGAGCTGACCCGCCAGGCAACCCGCGCCGCGATCCGCGACCAGACCGCGCTGATCCCGCTCTATTTCCAGGTCAACACCTGGGCGATGCGGCGCGGCCTGAGCTACGAGGCGCGCACCGACGAGATGACGCTGGCCACCAGCGTCAGCCGCGCGCCGTAAAGGCCGTCATTCTCGCCTTCCTGCCGCTCGTATGATAATCATACGCTTTGGCAGAAGGGCGGAACGCCCCCGACAGGAGGCCATAGCCAGCATGGACGGACGCAATTCGGGGGGCCCCGGCTCTGCAGGCCCCGGCTCTGGAAGCCATGGCATCGAGCTGTCGCCCCTCGCCCCGCCCGCCAACCTGACCGCCGAGCTGGTCCGCCGGCTGGCCGCCGAGATCCGTGCCGGCCGGCTGCGCCCCGGCGACCGGCTGCCCACCGAACAGGCGCTGATGCGCCAGGCCGGCGTCTCCCGCACCGTGGTACGCGAGGCCGTGGCCGCCCTGCGCGCCGAGGGGCTGGTGCTGACCCGCCAGGGGGTGGGCGCGTTTGTGGCCGATCCTTCCGCCCGCGGCCAGGTGCGCATCGATCCCGGCGAGATGCGCTCGCTGAACGACGTGCTGCAGGTGATCGAGCTGCGCATCGCCATCGAGACCGAGGCCGCCGGCCTCGCCGCCGAGCGCCGCGACGCGGCCGCCCTGGACCGCATCGCCCTGGCGGCCGCCGCCTTCGAGGCCGCGGTGCAGGCCGGCGACAGCGCCGTGACGCAGGACCTGGAATTCCACCGCGCCATCTTCGCCGCCACCGGCAATGGCTTCTTCCCGCGCTTCCTGGAATTCCTCGGGCCCATGCTGATCCCGCGCCAGACGGTGCGCCCCTATCTGGAGGAGACCGAGGCGCGCAGCGCCTATCTCGCCCGGGTGCAGGAGGAGCATGCGCGGATCTTCTCGGCGATCAGCGGCGGCCAGGCGGCGGCGGCGCGCAGCGCCATGCGGCGGCACCTGACCGCCAGCCGCGACCGCTATGCCCGGCTGGCCGGGCGCCTCTCGGCCGGCCAGCCCGGCTGAGGCCCTTTCAGAAAGCGGGCAGTTCGGGAACGTCGGCCAGATAGGCCAGCAGCGAGCGCGCCAGCGCCTCGACATCGTCGATGCTGGTGCATTCGTCGGGGCCCTGCGCCGGCTGCCCCGGCCGCTGCAGCCCAGCCTGCAGGATCTCCGACACGCCGGCCTGCTGCACGAAGCCCAGCGCCGACGGCTCAGCCCCGGCATATTCGCGGAAATCCTCGGGCCCGAAGCCGAAGCCCCAGCGCAGGGCCTGCTGCCAGCGCCCGGCATTCGGACCGCGATGCGGGTCGGCCACCGCCGGGATCGCCGCCATCTCGCGGAGGGTCGCGGCATGGCCGGGCGGCAGCGCCTCCTGCAGCACGGCGTCGAGCTCGGCGCGGATGCTGGCGGCCGTCTCTCCCGCGCCCAGCCGCCGGTGCAGCGCCAGGCTGCAGAAGGGGGAGGACGCCTCGCCGGACTGCTCGGCGCTGACCGCGGTGATCGAGAGCCGCGGGCCGTCCACCCCCTGGCCGAGCCGGCCCTGCAGCGCGGTCAGCCGCGACAGCACCGGCAGGGCGGCCTCGGCGGCGCCGGCAGCGGCGGGGATGCGGATCTCGAGGTCCAGGCTGGCCGGGCTGCCGGTCCAGAGCCGCGGCGCCGCCAGCCCGCCCAGGCTGACCAGGTGGCCTTCCAGCGCGCCCTGCTCCGCCAGATAGCGCAGCCCGGCATGGGCATTGGCGCCCTGGCCGCCATCGGTGGTGAAGGCCAGCACCGGGTCGAAGCGCAGCCCCAGCCCGACGGCATCGGCCGCGCGCAGCGCCGCCCAGACCGCGGCGATGGCGCCCTTCATCCGCCGCGTGCCCAGCCCGTAGAGCAGGTGCCCCTGCCGCGTCAGGGTCAGTGGCGGGCGGGTCCAGCCCGGCCCGGCCGGCGGCGTGTCCATCTGGAAATGCAGGGTGCAGATCGGCCGGCCGCTGCGCCGGCTGGCGATGAGATTGATCCGCGGCCCGCCGGCGGGGGTGCCGGGAAAGGCATCCTCCGGCACAGTCAGGCTGCGCAGCCCGAAGCCGAGCGGGGCGAACATGTCCTGCAGCAGGGTCGCGAATTCGCCATAGCCCTGGCCCGGGGGGGCAGCGGTGTCCACCGCGACCAGCCGCGCCAGATCGTCGATCCAGCCGGTCGCGCCGAGAAGCGGCGCCGCCAGGCCAAGACGGTCGAGCGCCAGCGCGTCGAGCAGGTCCGTTTCGGGCCGCTCATCCCAAGGCATCCAGACCTCTCCCTGCGCTGCAAGGACTACCATCGCTCGAACCTGACGCTGTCGATCCCCGCCTCCTGCCCGGCGACCCCTGAGGAGGCGCCTTAGCAAGGAAGCGGCCGCGCTGCAGGTCGGCTTCGCCAACCGCACAGCTTGTTGAAAGGGACGATGCGGGGGCGCCCGGCGATGCGCCAATCTCTTTTCCGTGGGAGCGATCAAGCGGCGGCGAGAGAGCGGATCGCCACGCTCTTCCTTGCTGGGAGGGGCTGCGAAGTCGCCGATCGGGCGACGGGTGAGCCGACCCGGCTCAAGCCCTGAAAACACATGGATTATGCCGAAGGCTCAGCTCGGCCCCGCAACGGATCGCGGGCCTGGAAAAGGCCGGGGAAGTCGCCCTCCCCGGCCTGCGTCGCGTTGCTGCCTTGCTCTTGCCACAGCCCGGCGCGTGGGCTCCCTGCAGTCCCGGCGGGGCGCAGCCGTCACCCCGCCGATTCGCTTAGGTCAAGAAATCAACGCGCCGCGGCACGCCGCTGACGCTCGGCGTGAAAGCGGCTGCGCGGCGCCGGGCTGCCATGGCCGCCGCCATAGGACCGGCCGGGACCGCCCGGGCCACGCCCGCCGCCGCCATGGCCTGCACCATAGCCGCCGCCCTGAGCGCCGCCGGCCGAGGGACCCTCGGGCAGCGCCTCGACGCGGATATGCGGATCGTCACCATCCGGCTTGCGCGCCGCGGCGGCGAACTTGCCGGCGGCGTAGCTGGCGACCTCGAACTGGGTCTCGCGGCCCAGGATGCGGATGCGGCCGATCTCGTTGCGCTGCACCCCGCCGCGGCGGCAGAGGAAGGGCAGCACCCAGCGCGGATCGGCATTGCCGTCGCGCCCGACATTCATGCGGAACCAGACGCCCTCGCCCTCGGGGCCGGCGACGCGCTCGCGCGGCGGGCGGCGCTCGGCGTCGAAGGCGCTCATCTCCTCCGGCGCCGGCAGCGGCGCGCGCAGCACCTTCACCAGCGCGGCGGCCAGGGCCTCGGGCGTCGCGCCACCCTCGACCAGGGCGCGGGCGACCGACAGGTCGTCGGCCGAGGCCTCCTCGGCCAGCAGGCTGCGGGTCTGCTCGGCCAGGCGCACGGCGTCGCGCTCGCGGATCGCCTCGGCCGCCGGGGCCGGGCCCCATTCGGCCTGGACGCGGGCCGCGGCCAGCAGGCGCTCGGCGGTGCGGCGGCGGTTCGGCGGCACGATCAGCACCGAGGTGCCCTTGCGCCCCGCCCGGCCGGTGCGGCCGGAGCGGTGCAGCATGGTCTCCGGCTCCTTCGGCAGCTCGGCATGGATGACCAGGCCGAGATCCGGCAGGTCGATGCCGCGCGCCGCGACATCGGTGGCAACGCAGACCTGGGCGCGGCCGTCGCGCAGCCCCTGCAGCGCGCGGGACCGCTCGGCCTGCGACAGCTCGCCGGAGAGGGCGACGGCGGAGAAGCCGCGCTCGGCCAGGTTGCCCTGCAGACGGGCAACCGCCGCGCGGGTCGAGCAGAAGACGATGGCGCGCGGGCTGTCGGAGAGGCGCAGCAGGTTGACCACCGCGCGCTCCACGTCATGCGGCGCGACCGTCACCGCCTGATAGGCGATGTCGCCATGCTGGCCGCCCTCGCTCTTCACCTCGAGGCGCAGCGCGTCCTTCTGGAAGCTCTCCGCCAGGCGGGCGATCTCGCGCGGCACGGTGGCCGAGAACAGCAGGGTGCGGCGATCCTCCGGCGCGGCGCCCAGGATTTCCTCCAGCTCCTCGCGGAAGCCGAGGTCGAGCATCTCGTCGGCCTCGTCCAGCACCACGGCGCGGACCGCCTCGGGCTGCAGGTTGCCGCGGTTCAGGTGGTCGCAGAGGCGGCCCGGCGTGCCGACGACGATATGCGCACCCTGGGCCAGGGCGCGGCGCTCGGCCATCGGGTCCATGCCGCCGACGCAGCTGACGACGCGGCCGCCGGCTGCGGCATAGAGCCAGGACAGCTCGGTGCGCACCTGCAGGGCGAGCTCGCGGGTCGGCGCCACGACGATGGCCAGCGGCGCGCCGGCCGGCGGCATGCGCTCGGCGCCGGCCATCAGCTCGGGTGCGAGGGCCAGGCCGAAGGCCACGGTCTTGCCGGAGCCGGTCTGCGCCGAGACCAGCAGGTCGCGGCCCGCGGTCTCCGGCTGCAGCACCGCCGCCTGCACCCCGGTCGGCTCGGCATAGCCGCGTTCGGACAGGGCGCGCAGCAGCGCTTCGGGCATCGCAGGAAAAGGCATGTTTTTCGAGAATTCCGCCGGAGTATTGGGAATGGGCGCACCCGTCATTCGGGTGCCGCGCTCAGGGAAAGGCCATGAGGCGGTGATACGCCGGTCGGCCTCGAACAGGCGGCCTTCTACAGGCTTTGGAACGGCTTTGCACGGCTTGCGCGCAAACGACGGTGAGCCATGCAGCGCACGCATGGACCCATGGCGAGGCTTCCAGCGGATCAGCGCTTGCGCCTTGGCTGTGGTTTCACCATTCTCCGCGCCGGAAGCGCACTATCGCTTCCCGCGGGGATTTGACGGATGCAGCTTGCGCCGCGACACCAAGTGCTAAAGCGCCAGGAAGCCGGGCAGCGGTCCCGCGGGCATGATGCCGCGGACCTTGGTCGCTTCGTGGACCATCCGACCCTGTTGGAGAGCCCCGAGGTGCCCATGCGTTTTGTCCTGACCTGTCCCTGAGCGGAGGCCGCGCCCGCCGCGGCGCCGCCCGAGCCTCTCCCGCTCCAGAACTGCCGGAACTGCCATGTCTGCTGCCATTGCCACGCCGGGCACCCTGCCCGGCGAAACCGCCATTCCGGAGGCCGCCATCCGGCTGACGGAGCTCAGGCGCCATTTCTCGACATCCGGCAGCACGCTGGTGAAGGCGCTGGACGGCGTGTCTCTCAGTGTCGCGCCCGGAGAGATCTTCGGCATCGTCGGGCGCTCGGGGGCGGGGAAATCCACGCTGATCCGCTGCGTGAACCTGCTGGAACGGCCGGACAGCGGCTCGGTCCGGGTGCTGGGCGAGGAGCTGCTGGGCCTCGACGACGCCGCGCTGCGCGAGCGGCGCCGCGGCATCGGCATGGTGTTCCAGCACTTCAACCTGCTGGCCTCGCGCACCGTCGCCGACAACGTGGCCTTCCCGCTGGAGGTGGCCGGCGTTCCGGCGGCCGAGCGGAAGACGCGCGTGGCCGAGGCGCTGGCCCTGGTCGGCCTGGCCGAGAAGGCGAAGAACTACCCGACGCAGCTGTCGGGCGGGCAGAAGCAGCGCGTCGGCATCGCCCGCGCCCTGGCGCCGCGGCCGAAGATCCTGCTCTGCGACGAGGCGACCAGCGCGCTCGACCCGGAGACCACCCAGGAGATCCTGGGGCTGATCAAGACGCTGCGCGACCAGCTCGACCTGACCGTGCTGCTGATCACCCATGAGATGGCAGTCGTGAAGGAAATCTGCGACCGCGTCGCCGTCATGGAGCGCGGCCAGGTGATCGAGGAAGGCCGCGTCTTCGACGTCTTCACCCGGCCCGCGCACCCGACCACCCGCCGCTTCATCGCCGACACCATCGGCCATTCGATCCCGCCGGGCACCGTGGCCCGCCTGCCCGCCCCCGGCGCGGGCGAGGCGCGGCGGCTGCTGCAGGTGCTCTTCGCCGGGCCGAACAGCACGCGCTCGGTGATCAGCGAGGCCTCGCGCCGCTACGGCCTCGACCTCAACATCATCTCGGGCCGCATCGACGAGATCGCCGGCGAGCCCTTCGGCATCATGGCGCTGGCTGCCTATGGCGCGCCGGAGCAGATCGAGGCGGCGCTGGCCTGGTTCGCCGAGCTCGGCCTCGGCATCACCCCCATCCCTGACAGCGCGGTGGAGGGCCACTGACATGATCCCCTGGCTCAACCCCGCGCTCGAGCAGCTCTTCGTCGATGCCGCCATCGAGACGCTGACCATGGTGGGTGGCGCCGCCGCCGTTGCCATCCTGCTCGGCCTGCCGCTGGCGCTGCTGCTCTATGCCACCGGCCCCGGCGGCCTGGCGCAGAACGGGCTGGCCAACCGGCCGCTCGGCCTGCTGGTGAACGCCGTGCGCTCGACGCCCTTCATCATCCTGATGGTGGCGATCGTGCCCTTCACGCGGCTCGTCGCCGGCACCTCGATCGGCACCACCGCCGCCATCGTCCCCCTGGCGCTCGCCGCCACCGCCTTCATCGCCCGCCTGTTCGAGACCGCCTTCCGCGAGGTCGACCGCGGCGTCATCGAGGCCGCCCGCGCCATGGGCGCCACCCGCCTGCAGATCCTGGTCAAGGTCGTCGTGCCCGAGGCCATGCCCGGGCTGATCGCCGCGGTCACCGTGACGCTCGTCAGCCTGGTCGGCTACTCGGCCATGGCGGGCGCGGTCGGCGGCGGCGGGCTCGGCGACCTCGGCATCCGCTTCGGCTACCAGCGCTTCATGCCCGAGGTGATGGCCAGCGTCGTCGTGGTGCTGATCGTCTTCGTGCAGGGGCTACAGTCGCTCGGCGACTGGATCGTCCGCCGCATCCGCCGCCGCTGATTCCTTTTCGCCGCAACAAGGAAGAACGCCCATGTCGCTGAACCGTCGGACGCTGCTCGGCGCCGCCCTCACCCTGCCCGCCCTGCCCGCCTTAGCCCAGGGCGCCGCGATCGGCACCCCTGGCCGCCCGCTGAAGATCGGCGCCACCGCCGGCCCGCACAGCCAGGTGCTGGAATTCGTCGAGAAGATCGCCGCCCGCGACGGGCTGGTGCTGCGCATCGTGCCCTTCACCGACTATATCACGCCGAACGCGGCGCTGGCGGCGAAGGACCTGGACGCCAACTGCTACCAGCACCAGCCCTTCCTGGACCAGGCGGTGAAGGATCGCGGCCTGCCGCTGGTTGCCGTCGGCAAGACCATGATCTTCCCGATGGGCCTGTATTCCCGCCGCGTGAAGGCGCTGTCCGAGCTGGCCAGCGGCGCCCGCGTCGCCGTGCCGAACGACCCGACCAATGGTGGCCGCGCGCTCGCCCTGCTGGCGGCCAACGGCGCCTTCAAGCTGACCCCGGGTGCCGATTTCCGCGCCACCGTCGCGGACATCGTCGAGAACCCGAAGCGCCTGCGCATCATCGAGCTGGAAGCGGCGCAGATCCCGCGCACCCTGGACGAGCTCGACGCCGCGGCGATCAACACCAACTTCGCCATCCCGGCCGGCCTCAACCCGGTGCGCGACGCCATCGCCATCGAGAGCAGCGACAGCCCCTACGCCAACCTCATCGCCGTGCATCGCGACGACCGCGACGCGCCCTGGGTCAAGCGGCTGCTGGCCGCCTACCAGAATGACGAGGTGAAGAAGTTCGTGGCGGACACCTTCCAGGGCTCCGTCGTTCCCGCCTTCTGATCCCCAGCCCGGCCGGGGGTCCCGCCCCCGGCATTCCTTGCCGAGAAGGACCTCCGACCGATGCTGAACCGACGCTCCCTGATCCTGGCCGGCGGCGCGCTGCTGTTGCCGGCGCTGCGCCTGCCGGCCCTCGCGCAAGGCGCCGGCGAATTCGGCACCGCCGCCCGCCCGCTGCGGGTCGGCGTCACCGCCGGCGTGCACGGCCAGGTGCTGGAAGTGGTGCGCGACGTGCTGGCGCGCGACAACTTCCAGATCAAGATCACCGAGTTCGCCGATTTCATCCAGCCGAACGTGGCGCTGGCGGCCAACGAGATCGAGGCGAACACCTATCAGCACCTGCCCTTCCTGGAGGCGCAGCAGCAACAGCGCGGCTACAAGTTCGCCGTGGTCGGCAAGACCGTGCTGACGGTGATGGGCGTGTTCAGCAAGAAATACACGAAGCTCGCCGACCTGCCGAACGGCGCCCGCGTCGCCATCCCGAACGACCCGACCAATGGCGGCCGCGCGCTGCTGCTGCTGGCCAAGGCCGGGGTGTTCAGCCTCAAGCCGGGCGCCGACTACCGCGCCACCATCGCCGACATCACCGAGAACCCGAAGCGCATCCGCATCGTCGAGCTGGAGGCGGCCTCCATCGCCCGCAGCCTGCAGGACGTGGACGCGGCGGCCATCACCGGCAACTACGCGGTGCCGGCCGGCCTCAACCCGCTGAAGGAAGGCCTGGCCGTGGAAGGCGCCGACAGCGCCTACACCGTGCTGGTGGTGACCCGCCAGGGCGACGAAGCCAAGCCCTGGGCGACCAAGCTGGCCCGCGCCTATGCCGACCCGGCGGTGAAGGAATTCTGCGACAAGACCTTTGGTGGGTCGGTGATCGTGGGGGCCTGAAGAGAAGGCAGAGGAAGGTCGGGGGAATGAATTCCCCCGAACCCCCATCTTTTTTCTGTCAGACTGCCGTGTCCACGTGGAGACCACGGGCACAACGGCCAAGGCGCAGCGCGACCTTTGAGGTCGCGCTGCTTTTGTATGATGGCGTCCCACGGTGAAGCCAGGGTGTCGGCTTTGTTGTAGTGCTGGTCAGCCCACGGCCAATGAATAGAAAAAAGATGGGGTCCAGGGGAATTCATTCCCCTGGCCTACCCGGTCTTTCTCTTCAGGCTGCGTAGCGCGACAGCGCCAGATCTTCATACTGGATGTTGGGACGCTGCCCCGTCACCAGATCCGCCGCGAGCTTGCCGCTGCCGCAGGACATGGTCCAGCCGAGCGTGCCGTGGCCGGTGTTCAGGAACAGCTTGCTGTAGCGGGTCGGGCCGATGATGGGGGTGCCGTCGGGCGTCATCGGGCGCAGGCCGCACCAGAACAGGGCGCGGGCCGGGTCGCCGCCCTGGGGGTAGAGGTCCATCACCGAGTGCAGCAGCGTGTCGCGGCGCTCGTCGTGCAGGCGCAGGTCGAAGCCGGCGATCTCCGCCGTGCCGCCGACGCGGATGCGGTCGCCGAGGCGGGTGATGGCGATCTTGTAGGTCTCGTCCATCACGGTGGAGACCGGGGCGGCCTCGGCATCCACCACGGGCATGGTGATGGAATAGCCCTTCACCGGATAGACGGGAACGTTCAGGCGCAGCGGCGCCAGCAGCTGGGGCGAGTAGCTGCCGAGGGCCAGCAGGTAGCGGTCGGCGGTCAGCAGGCCCTGGTCGGTGACCACGCCCAGGATGTCGCCCTGGTCGAGGGCCAGGCGCTCGATCTTGGTGCCGTAGCGGAAGGTGACGCCCATGCCCTCGCAGATAGCGGCCAGGCGCTGGGTGAAGATATGGGCGTCGCCGGTCTCGTCCTGCGGCAGGCGCAGGCCGCCGACGAATTTTTCTTTCACGCGGGCCAGGGCCGGCTCGGCCGCGACGCAGCCGGCGGCATCGAGCACCTCGTAGGGCACGCCGTACTGCTTCAGCACCTTCAGGTCGTCGCCGACATGGTCCAGCTGCTTCTGGGTCCGGAAGATCTGCAGCGTGCCGCGCTCGCGGTGGTCATATTCGATGCTGGTCTCGGCGCGCAGATCGGCCAGCGCGCTGCGGCTGTAATCGGCGACGCGCACCATGCGGGACTTGTTGGTCTCATAGGCCGATGCCGTGCAGTTCTTCAGCATCTGCAGCATCCAGGACCATTGCAGCGGGTCCAGCTTCGGCCGCACCACCAGCGGCGCATGCTGCTGGAACATCCACTTCAACGCCTTGAAGGGGATGCCCGGGGCAGCCCAGGGCGAGGAATAGCCGAAGGAGACCTGGCCGGCATTGGCGAAGCTGGTCTCGAGGCCGGCGCCGGTCTGGCGGTCCACCACCTCCACCTCATGCCCGGCGCGGGCAAGGTAATAGGCCGAGGTGACGCCGACCACGCCGGCACCAAGAATGAGAACCTTCATCGCCGCTCCGCTCTGCCCTGACGAGGGCGCCTTGAGCCCGGGGCAGGACCTGATGCTAGGCTGGATTCCACGGCAGGTGCTTGCGATCGGCGCAAGATGATGCGAATTCTGCGCCATCCTTTCGAAGATTCTGCGAAACCGTCGAAGAATATGCAACCGCCCGTACTGGACGCTCTGGACCGGAAATTGTTGCGCCTGCTGCGCGCCGACGGGCGGATGAGCAATGCCGCGCTGGCCGAAGCGATCGGCCTGTCGGCCTCAGCCTGCCTCCGGCGGCTGCGGCTCCTGGAGGGCAGCGGCATCATCCGCGGCTATACCGCGATCATCGAGGATTCCCTGCCGCAGGCGAAGTCCACGGTGATCGTGCAGATCACGCTGGAGCGGCAGACCGAGGATGCCTTCAACCGCTTCGAGGCGGCGGTGCGCGCCTGTCCCGAGGTCTGCGAATGCTACCTGATGACGGGCTCGGCGGATTACCAGCTGCGGGTCGAGGCGCGGGATGCCGCCGATTACGAGCGCATCCACAAGGAGCAGCTGTCGCGCATGCCGGGCGTCGCGCGGATCCAGTCGGCCTTCGCCATCCGCACCGTGGTGCGCGGGCAAAGCTGGGCGGGCGGCGCAGAATGAAAAAAGCCGGCCCGAGAGGGGCCGGCTTTTTTGAAGGCCGTCCGGAAGTTCAGCCGCCGAAGCTGCTGGTGTTAAAGCTGCTGGCGCCGGCGCTGTTGCCGACGATCAGCGACAGGGGGGCATGGCGGGTGGTGGTGCCGGCGACGCTGGCGGGCTGCTCGCTGGCGCTGGCCGAATGGCCGATCTTCAGCGGCAGGTCCTGGTCACGCGACTGGGTCACCTGCATCGAATAGGCGAAGGGGCTGCCGGTCGCCGAGGCGTTGTTGGTGTTCGCCAGCAGGTCCCGCGCCTGCGACAGGCTGGGGGCCAGGGCCAGGCCGGCGGCAAGCATCAGGGCGGGCATGGCGGAAATACGGGTCATGGTGGTGGTCCTTCACTCTCGGTGGCGGGGGTGCCCCGCCGTCTGAGAGGAAGATGACCCCTCGACCGATCATTTGGAAACGCGGATCGTGGATAGCAACCATCATTCTGAATGATGATTCAGCCGCGCCCCACCAGGCCGCCCCAGATCACCGCCACCCGGTCGCCGAGGCCCCGCGGCGGCGGCGGCTGGGCCGGGTCGTTGGCCGTGGAGGCCAGCCGGGCCAGGTCGCGCGCCGCCAGCCGGGCCGGCAGGGCCGCGGCCAGCGCCGCACGGGGCAGGCCCTTGGCGCGGGCGCGGCCCTCGGCCAGCAGGCGCTGGCCCTCGCCGGCGAGCTGGCGCACCACCTCGGCGGTGCCGGGCTGGCGCGGGTCGCGGGCGGCATCCGAGGGGGTCAGGTTGCGCTCGGCCAGAAGGTCGGCCGGCAGCAGGCTGCGGCCCTGCATGGCCTGGGCCGGGATGCCGCGCAGCAGGGCGGCCATGCCGAAGGCCGCGCCCAGCGCCTGCAGCCCGGCCAGATGCTCGGGCCCCGCCCCCAGCGTGCGGCCGGCGGCCACCGCGAAGCCGCCCGCCGAGCCGCGCAGATAGGCCAGCAGCGCCGGCAGGCTCGGGATGTCTTCCTCCATCTCCACCTCGCGGGCATCGATCATGCCCTGCAGGGTGGCGGCATCGAGGCGGCCCTCGCGCAGGGCGGCGGCCAGCGGGGTCGCGACCTCGTGCCGGCGCGGGGCGGCGGAGGTCGCCGCCTCCTCCACCGCGTCGCGCCACCATTGCAGGCGGATCAGCGCGGTCATGCTGTTGCTGGCCGCCTGCCGGGCCCGGGCGAGCTCGTGGTTGAAGGCGATCAGCAGGAACAGCACCTCGCGCTGCGCCGGCGGCGCGAAGAGGGCGCAGAGGAAACGGTCGGGATCGTTGCGCCGGGCAAGCTCGGCGAGCGGGGAGAGCGCAGCAGGGTCGGCCATTGCAGGGTTATGAACACAGTTCCGTGGCGCGCAACAGGCGTCTGGCTTGCTTGACGCATGCAGGGGGCACGCCTAGCTCTTCGGTGGCCGGGCACCGCATCCGCGATGCCCTCGACAGCCTGCCTCGTCCGATTCGGACATTCCTTCGGGAGAACGCCCCATGGCCTTCAGCCTTCCGCCCCTGCCCTATGACGTCTCCGCCCTCGCCGCCTCCGGCATGTGCCAGGAGACGCTGGAGCTGCATCACGGCAAGCACCACAATGCCTATGTCACGGCGCTGAACGGCCTGGTCGAGAGCAAGGGCCTGGCCGGCAAGTCGCTGGAGCAGATCGTCGCCGAAGCCGGCAAGGCGGGCGCCGACGGGCTGCCGGTGCTGAACCAGGCCGGCCAGCACTGGAACCACCTGCTGTTCTGGCAGGTGATGAAGCCGAACGGCGGCGGCGACAGCCTGCCGGCCAAGATCGGCGCCAAGATCAACGAGGATTTCGGCGGCCTGGCGCAGTTCAAGGAGGCCTTCAAGCAGGCCGGCGTGACGCAGTTCGGCTCGGGCTGGGCCTGGCTGATCGTCGATGCCAGCGGCAAGCTGAAGGTCACCAAGACGGCGAACGGCGCCAACCCGATCTCGACCGGCGAAGGCACGCCGATCCTCGGCGCCGACGTGTGGGAGCACGCCTACTACCTCGACTTCCGCAACGTCCGCCCGAACTACCTGGACAACTTCCTGAACAAGCTCGTCAATTGGGAAGTGGTCGAGAGCCTGCTGACCTCGGGCGGCCTGAAGTCCGGCCAGTCGGCCTGATTCTTTCGCTTTCCGGGCGCCGCTGGCGCCCGGGGGTCGTAAAAAAACCCGGGCGCCACGCGGCACCCGGGTTTCTTTTTGCCTGGCGGCCGGAAGAATCAGCCCGGCTTGGCGTCGTTGGCGGCGGTGGACGGCGGCTGGATCAGGGTGCTGATCGTGCTGCGGACCACGGTGACGCGGGTGTTGTTCGGCGCCAGGTCGATCTCGATCTCCTCCGAGCCTTCCTTCACGCGCGCGACGGTGGCGATCATGCCGCCCGCGGTGATGATACGGTCGCCGCGCTTCAGCTGGCCCAGCATGTTGCGGTGGTCCTTGGCGCGCTTCTGCTGCGGGCGGATCAGCAGGAAGTAGAAGACCACGAAGATCAGGATGAGGGGCGCGAGCTGCATGACCATGCCGACCGCGCCGCCGGCGGCGTCCTGGGCATAGGCGGGGGAGATGAACATCGTTTGGCTTCCGTCTTGCCGGGGTTGGCGGGCGAAACTAGCCTCCGCGCCCCTGCCGTCAACACTTCGCGGCGAGGCCCCAAGGGAGCGAACAGTTTGTCACACGCCGACCACCCGCTGCTGCCCACCCTGGCGCGAATCGCGGCCGCGCTGGAGCGCATGGCCCCGCCGCCGCCGCCGCGCCCCGATCTGAAGGGCGCCGATGCCTTCGTCTGGCATCCGGCGGCGGCCGGCCAGCCCGCCCGCCTGGCGCCGGTGCCGCGGGTGGCGGCGGTGGAGATCAGCCTGCTGCAGGGGGTGGAGCGGGCCAAGGCGCTGCTGCTGGAGAACACTCTCCGGTTTGCCCGCGGGCTGCCGGCGAACAACGCGATGCTCTGGGGGGCGCGGGGAATGGGCAAGTCCTCGCTGGTGAAGGCGACCCACGCGGCGGCCAATGGCGAGGTCCCCGGCAGCCTGGCTCTCATAGAAATCCAGCGGGAGGATATCCGGAGCCTGCCGGACCTGCTGAACATCCTGCGCGACAGCCCGCGGCGCAGCCTGGTCTTCTGCGACGACCTGTCCTTCGAGCGCGAGGACCAGGACTACAAGGCGCTGAAATCGGTGCTGGACGGCGGCATCGAGGGCCGGCCGGCCAATGTGCTGTTCTATGCCACCAGCAACCGGCGCCACCTGATGGCGCGCGACATGATCGAGAACGAGCGCAGCACCGCGATCAATCCCGGCGAGGCGGTGGAGGAGAAGGTCTCCCTCAGCGACCGCTTCGGGCTGTGGATCGGCTTCCACAATGCCGACCAGGCGACCTATTTCGCCATGGTCGAGGCCTATGCGGCCAGCCTGAAGCTGCCGGTCTCGGCCGAGGAGCTGCATCGCGGCGCGGTGGAATGGTCGGTGACGCGCGGCGGGCGGTCGGGGCGGGTGGCGTGGCAGTTCATCCTGGACCTGGCGGGCCGGCTCGGCGTAGCCATGCCCGGATGAAGGATGATGCTGCGCCGCAACCGCGCCAGCCGGCGCTGACGCCCCCCAAGGGGGCGCAGCGCCAGGGGCGCGTTTTTCTCAATCCCGACGGGAGCCCGGCCGGCCATGAACTGGCCGCGGTCTGGCGGATGATGCGGGAGGGCGGCGGCGCGCCCTGGCCCGCCTGGGTCGACGATCCGCCGCAGCCGGTGCCGATGGCGCCGCCGCCCGGGCATGCCTCGATCACCTTCCTCGGCCATTCCAGCTTCCTGATTCAGGTGGCGGGGGGGCCGAACCTGCTGATCGACCCGATCTGGAGCGATCGCTGCAGCCCCTTCGGCTTCGCCGGGCCGAAGCGGGTGCGGGCGCCGGGGCTGGCTTTCGACCTGCTGCCACGGATCGACGCGGTGCTGGTCAGCCACAACCATTACGACCATTGCGACATCCCGACGCTGAAGCGGCTGCAGGAGCGGTTCCGCCCGCGGATCATCACCGGGCTGGGCAATGCCGCGCTGCTGGCCAAGCACGGCATGGACGACGTGCTGGAGCTGGATTGGTGGCAGCCGGCGATGCTGCCGGGCAGCCTGCCGGTGCATTACGTGCCGGCGCAGCATGCCTCGGCGCGCAGCATGGGCGACCGGGCGCAGGCGCTGTGGGGCGGCTTCGTGCTGGAGGGGCGCAGCGGGGCCCGCATCTACTTTGCCGGCGACACCGCCGCAGGGCCGCATTTCGCCGAGATCGGCGCGCGGCTGGGGCCTTTCGCCCTGGGGCTGCTGCCGATCGGCGCCTATGAGCCGCGCTGGTTCATGAGCAAGGTGCATGTGAACCCGGCCGAGGCGGTGGAGGCGTTTCTCGCCGCGCGGGTCGAGCGTGCGCTGGCGATGCATTTCGGCACCTTCAAGCTGACGCAGGAGGGGATCGACGCGCCGGTGGTCGAGCTGGCGCGTGCGCGCGCTGCGGCCGGGGTGCCTGAAGAAGCGTTCCGCGCCCCCGCTTTGGGCGAGACGGTCCTGCTTGCTTTCTGACGTCGGGGTCCGGGGGCATTTAATGCCCCCGGCCTTCGCTTACTTCCAGATCAGATCCACCCCGAATTTCAGTTCCGCGGCGGTGTGGTCGAGCACCGTGATGATCCAGGCCCCGCCGTCGGCATCGGGCCAGGTGATGGTGGTGCCTTTGTCATCCTCGGTGATCCTGAGCTCCTTCTGACGGTTGGCCGGCAGGGGCAGCAGGATGGTGTCCTCGCCGGCGGCGAAGTCGGCGATGGTCAGGTGGTAGGTGTGCAGGTTCGGCCCGCCGCCTTGCCGCAGGAAGGTGAAGGTATCCTTCCCCGCGCCGCCATAGGCCAGGTCGTCGCCGCGGCCGCCCTGCAGGATGTCGTCCCCTGCCCCGCCGTCCAGCCGGTCGTTGCCTTCGCCGCCGGAGAGGATGTCGGCCGCGTCGCCGCCCTGCAGCCCGTCGTCGCCGGCCTCGCCCAGCAGGCGGTCCTGGCCATCGCCGCCGATCAGCCTGTCCTGGCCGGCGCCGCCGCGGAGCAGGTCGTCGCCGCCGCGGCCGGAGAGGGTGTCGTCGCCGGCGCCGCCGGTGATGCTGTTGTCGGTGTCGTTGCCGGTGGCGGCGAAGGCGGTGGCGCCGGTGAAGATCATGGTCTCGGTGTTGGCGGCCATGGTGTAGGCGGTGATCAGCTTCACCGAGAGGATGTCGATGCCTTCGTCGGCGAGCTCGGCGACGCGGTCGGCGACATCGTCGATCAGATAGGTGTCGTTGCCGGCGCCGCCGTCCATCAGGTCGGCGCCCGCCGCACCGTCGAGGCGGTCGTTGCCGGCGCCGCCGCGCAGCGTGTCGCGGCCGATGTCGCCATAGAGGTAGTCGTTGCCG
>NZ_MLCO01000250.1 GCF_001982615.1 Teichococcus deserti
GGGCTGAGGGCGGGCGGCCATGGCCTCAGCCCCCCGCCGAGAGCGAGCGGCCGGTCGAGCCGAAGCCGGCGCGCGCGACCGTGCCGCTGCTGCGCCCGCTGGCTGTGGTCTCGGAGGAGGCCACCATCCGCCCGGCCGGCCCCAGGCTGCGGCTGCCGCTGTCCCAGGCCTGGGCGGCCGCGCCATGCACGCCCGGGCGGCGGTAGACGGCGACGGGCTGGCGGTCGCCGCTCCAGGACCAGCCCTGGTAGCGCGGCGCGTAGCTGCCGGCATAGCGGCGCTGCCAGCCCTCGTTGTAGCTGCTCCACCAGAAGATGGTGCTGCGTCCGCCGCCGCCACCTCCACCTCCACCTCCACCGCTGCCGCTGTAGCCGCCGGACCCGCCTTCCGCCGTCTGCGCCGTCGCCGGCAGGTCGATGCGCGCCTCGGTGCATTGCCCCCAGACGGCGCGGCAGCTCTCGTCGTCGGCGAAGCGGTTGGCCACCACCAGGGCGCCGCCCTCGCAGCGCTGCCAGTCGGCCTCGCAGGCGGCCTGGTCGCCATAGGTCGGCGCCAGCCGGGCATAGGCGCGGCGCTGGCGGATCGAGGGTGCCAGCCCGTCGCTGGTCGGCGTCGCCACCATGGCCGGCGGCAGCACGCCGCGCAGCGCCCAGGACTGGCCGCGCCGGTCGGTCACCACCGGGCCGGGATCGCCATCCTGGGGGTAGCCGGCGGCGCCGCCGGCCAGCACCGGGCGCCACAGCGCCCCGGCGCCTTGCGTGCCGGCATCGCCTTCGCAGGCGCCGGGGCCGAACTGCATCTCGCAACGCAGCCGGGTCTCGAAATGCGGCCGGGCGGCTTCCTGCTCGCTGCGCGCCAGCCGCTCCAGCGCCGCGCAGCCGGCAGGGTCCGCGCCCAGCCGCTGATGCGCGGCCCTGCATTCGGCCTCGCGCCGCGCGGCGTCCTGCGGCGTGTCGGCCGGCACCGGCGCCTCGTCGCAGGCGGCGACGCCAAGGCCGAGCCCGACCAGCGCCGCGGCGCGGATGGTGGTCGAGCGGCGGCGCGTGGTCACGGCGTCAGCCCGCCATGCAGGCATTGTTCAGGATGCCGGCGCCGATCTGGATGAAGGCGATGAAGACGGCGCCGCCGCCGACCTCGTCGCGCTCGATCTCGCGCCTCAGCCGGCCCTGCAGCAGGATCGACAGCAGCAGGTGGACCAGCAGCTGCACGGCGACGGCGACGGCGCACCAGATCGCCTGGTCGAGCGGCCCGCCGGCGGCGCGCGCCACCGCCGCGATCGGCAGCACCATGCCGACCGCCTTGCCGCCGAAGGCGATGGCGGTGGGCAGGTTGCCTTCGCGCAGCAGCGCCAGCTCCTTCTGTGGCGTCGCCGCGCCGACCAGCATCAGCCCGCCCAGCCAGAAGGCGGCACCCAGCCCGAAGGCGACGGCGAAGTCGAGCAGCGTGGCGGGGAAGAGCGTCAGCAGGTCGGCGGCGGCCATGTCGTTTCGACTCTCTGTCAGGCGGGGCGGAGGATGTGGGGCACGAAGCGGTGGCCGGCATCGGTGATGGGGCCGGTGCTCTCGCGGAAGCCGAGGCCGGCGGCGGCGTCGCCCACCATCCAGACGCTGAGCGCCGCATAGGCGGCGCGGCCCTCATGCGCATGGAAGAAGGGCAGGCGGCAATGCTGCTGGAACAGCAGCGGCGCGCCGGATTCGTGGCTCTGGTTCGGCAGGCTGATGCCCTCGCCATCGCCGCCGCGACAGGGTTTCGCCACGCGGTCGCCGGCGATCGCCGCCGCGTCCAGGCTGGACGGCAGCAGATAGGGGCAGTCCGGAAACATCGTCCACAGAACGGCCAGAAAGGCCTTGTCGGCGAGCAGCCGGGTCCAGGCGGCGGGCAGCAGCCGGGTGCGGTTGACGCCCAGCGTCTCGACATTCGGCTCCTGCTCCATCCAGTGCCAGGGATAGAGCTTCAACAGGGCGGCCAGCGGCTGGTCCTGCTCGTCGGTGAAGGCGCGGGCATCGCCGTCCCAGCCCACCGCCTCGATGCTGCAGAGGCCGAGCGCCACCCCGGCCTCGCGCGCAGTCTCGGCGAGGTACTCGGCGGTGAAGCGTTCGGCGGTATCGCCCGGGCGGCCATCGGCCGTGGTCGCGCCGCCGCAGGCGATGGCGGCGCGCGGCAGCAGCTCCAGCCGCGGCCACTGCGTCAGCAGCTTCTCGTAGATCAGGTTCTCCTGCGAGGCGCCGTTCTGCTCGGCCGCCGGAAACGCCTCGAACCATTCCCACTGCAGATAGGAGGCCTCGGGCAGGCCGAGCGGCCCGTCGGCCTCGTAGTCCAGAAGCTTCGGCGTGCCGTCGGGCGCGAAGGAAAAATCCATCCGCCCGTAGAGCGGCGCCTCGCTGGCCTTCCAGGAGGCGGTGATCGCCGCCTGCATCGCAGCACTTTCGATGGCGAAGGGGGAAAAATCCTGGGTGTCGACGATGGTGGCGACGGCGCGGCGGCACAGCGCCTGCAGCGTCTCCGCCGCCTTCAGCAGCGCGGCCGCCGGCTGGGCGCCGATCTGATAGGCCGCCTGGCTTTCCCAATAGGGCAGGCCTTCATCATTGGCGACCAGCAGGCCGAGCTGGTCGAGACGCCGGCGGAATGGCGCCGGTGTCGCGAGCGGGATGCGGGTGAAAGGCGGCATGGCGGCGCTCACAGCACGGTATGCGGCACGAAATGATCCTCCAGCGTCGTCACCAGCGCCCGGCCCTCGCGGATGCCGAGGCCCGCCGCGCGGCCGCCCACCATCCAGACGCCCATCACCGGATAGCCCGGGCCGTCCGGCGTCGGATGCGCGGGCAGCGGCGCCCATTGCTGCCAGATGGTGGGGCTCGCCGGCAGCGCCTCGGGCAGCGGGGTGGAGGCGGCGGCGCCCGGACCTTCGATGCGCATGCCATGGCCCTCGAGGCCCAGCGCCGGCTTGCCGATCGCCGGCCCCTCGACGGCCCCGCGGTCGAGCGAGGCCGGCAGCAGCAGCGGATGCCCGGGGAACAGCGACCAGAGCTCCGCCAGCATCGCCTTGTTGGCGGCCAGCATGCGGCGGGCGGGCTCGATGAAGCGGCTGCGGCTGCCGGGCAGCAGGGCGCCGCCTTCCTCTGCCTCCATCCAGTCCCAGGGATAGAGCTTGAAGCAGCTTTCGATCGGATCGCCGGAAGGCTCGACCAGCTGGCCCTCGGCGTCGCGGGAGATCTTCTCGATATCGATGAAGGCGCCATCGAGCCCCGCGGCCCGGGCCGTCGCCATCAGATAGGCGACCTGGGCGACCTCGTCCTCGCGCGCGGCCTCGGCGGCGAAATGCACGCGGCCCGAGAGCCCCATCGCGGGCCAGCGCGCCACCAGCGCGTCGTCGATGCCGTTCCACTGGTCGCTTCCCGGCCTTTCTGCCAGCTCCTCGAACCAGGCGAGCTGCACCACCGCGGCTTCCAGCAGGGCGGCCGGGGTCTCCGCATTGTACTCGTAGAGCTTGATGCCGCCGCGGCGGTCGAGGCGGAAGTCGAAGCGGCCGTAGAGCGTCGGCTCGCCCGCGTGATGCGAGCGCTCGACCAGCGCCGCCAGCCGGTCGGAGAAGCCGAAGCCGCGATAGTCGCCGCGCCGGACGACGCGGTCCGACGCCTCGGCGATCATGCCTTCCAGGACATTGGCGGCGGCTTCCAGCGCGTCGACGGTCTCGGGCGTCAGCGCATAGCAGGCGTCGCGCACCCAGTATTCGCGGCCCTCCGGCGTGTGGAAGCCGAAGCCCAGCGCCTCGGCCCGGTGCGGGAAGGCGTCGTCGCGCGGCAGGGCCAGGCGCCGGATGGCGGCCGCCGTCTGCCCAGGCGTCACCAGCCCCATGCGCCGCTTTCGTTGCTCTTTTGCACGAGGCGAAAGGAGCCGGCTGAGCGCCGCCAAGTCAAGCCGAGGGCCGATCACAGCCCCGCCATGGCTCGGCTTCAGATGCCGGGCACCGGCAGGCAGGGACGGCCGCGCTGCGCCAGATCCTGGCAGGCGGCCTGGGCGTCGTCGGCCGAGAGGCCGATGACGCGGGCGCGGTACAGCCCGCCGGGGCCGGCGGAAACCTCGGGGCGGGTGCCGGGCAGCTCGGCCCCCGCAGCCTCGGCGGTCTGGCGGGCGCTGTCGGGATCGGCGAAGGCGCCGAGCTGCAGGCCCCAGCCTCCGGCGGCGGCAGAGGCGGCGGGCGCCGTGGCCACCACGCTGCCCGGGGCCAGGGCGCCGGGCGCTGCCGCCGGATCGGGCGCCGGGGCGGCATAAGGGACGCCAGGCGCCGCCGCCATCTCCACCGTCGCCGGCCCGAGCCGCGGCGCGATGCGGGCGACGTAGGTCTCGGTCTCGTCGGGCAGGATCTTGGCGCCGCTCAGATAGAAGGCGACGCGGTCCGGGCCGGCATTATAGGCCGCCAGGAACAGCGGCGAGCCGAAGCGGTCATACATTTCGCGCAGATAGGCGGTGCCGGCCAGGATGTTGTCGCGCGGCGCATAGGCGTCCATCCCCAGGCCAAGCCGCGGGCGCAGCAGGTCATAGGTCTGCGGCATCACCTGCATCAGCCCCATGGCGCCGGCGGGCGAGGTGATCAGCGACCCGTCCGCGGCATAGAGCCGGCCGCCGGATTCCTGGCGCATCACCTCGCGGATCCAGTTCTCCGGGAAGGCGAAGCGGGCGGCCGCCTCGCGGATATAGGGGCCCCAAGGATCGTCCGGCGGGCCCGGGACCGGATAGGCGCCGGCCGCCTGGGCGCGGTACTGCCGGGCCTCGCTGCGGTTGGCATTCAGGTCGTAGCCATAGTCGCCGCTGCCGCCATAGCCGCGGCGGCCGTCCCAGGCGGGCTGCGCCGCGCAGCCGGCCAGCGCCAGGCCTGCCGCCAGGAACAGGGCCGGCTTCATGCGGGCGGAAAGCCGCGGCTGGGCAGCGCCTCGAAGTCCAGCAGCGGGCCTTCGGGAACAATGCCGGTCGGATTGATGCGGTCGTGGCTCATGTAGTAGTGGCGCTTGATGTGGTCGAAATCGGTGGTCTCGCGGATGCCGGGCATCTGGTAGAGCTCGCGCGTGTAGGACCACAGCGCCGGATAGTCGACCAGTCGCCGCAGGTTGCACTTGAAGTGGCCGACATAGACGGCGTCGAAGCGCAGCAGCGTGGTGAACAGCCGCCAGTCGGCCTCGGTCAGCACCTCGCCGCAGAGGAAGCGCTGCCGCGACAGCATGTCCTCCAGCCAGTCCAGGCTGGCGAAAAGCGGATGCAGCGCCTCGGCATAGGCCTCCTGGCTGGTGGCGAAGCCGGCCTTGTAGACGCCGTTGTTCACCGTGTCGTAGATGCGGGCGTTCAGCGCGTCGATGCGGGGCCGCAGCGCCTCCGGGTAGTAGTCGCCAGGCGTTGCGCCGACCCCGTCGAAGGCGCTGTTGAACATCCGGATGATCTCGGAGCTCTCGTTGCTGACGATGCAGCGCTGCGCGCGGTCCCACAGCACCGGCACGGTCGCCGTGCCGGAGTATCCAGGGTCGTCGCGGGTGTAGATCTCATGCACCGCCCGCGCCCCCTCGGGGTCGGGGATGACGCCGGGGGCGGCTTCGAAGGTCCAGCCCTGGTCGGCCATCAGCCAGTGGGTGACGGCCAGGCCCACCATCCCCTCCAGCCCCTTGAGGCGGCGGAAGATCACCGTCCGATGCGCCCAGGGGCAGGCGCGGGCGACGTAGAGGAAATATCGGCCGGGCTCGGCGCGGAAGCCGCCCCGGCCGGAGGGGCCAGGGCTGCCATCGGCCGTGATCCAGTTGCGGCGCTGGGCGGCCGCGCGGTCGAAGCGGCCCTGGCGGCTGGCATGGCCCCAGCCGCTCCGCCATTCGCCGCGGTCGAGGTAACCAGCCATGAACCCTCCTGCGCCATCCTGTGGGCGGATCCAGCCTTGCCACCGGCGCCGCGCAGGGTCCAGCCCGTCGGCTCGGCCGTTGCGCAGGCGATGATGGCCGGCGCCGGGCAAGCTTGCGTGAAGACGCGCCGGGGCAGGGTGAACTTTCTCGCCCGATGCGGCTTAAGAACCTCAGGATGCAGGACGTCGCGAGAAATCCCGCCCCCGCCGCCGAAGGCGTGCCTCCGCCCTCGGACGATGCCGTGGCGCGCCAGGCCGCCCGGCTGACCCGGCGCGTCGGCTGGCTGACCGCCGTCAGCATGGTGGTGATGGCGGCGATCCTGGCCGCCGGCGCCGCCACCCTCTGGCAGGAGCGGCAGGACGCCTGGCGCCGCGCCGAGCGTGAGGCCGGCAACCTGGCCTTCGCGCTGGAGCGCGACATCGCCCGCAACTTCCACTACCTGGACCTGTCGCTGCAGGGCGCCGCCGCCGCCCTGGCCCAGCCCGGGCTGAACGACGCGGAGCCCGAGGTGCGCCAGATGGCGCTGTTCGACCGCGCCGTCACCGCGCAGTATCTGGGCTCGATCCTGGTGCTGGACACGCTGGGCCAGGTGCGGGAGGCCTCGGTGCAGCTGCCGGTGCCGCCGCTGCAGCTGGCCGACCGCGACTATTTCGCCGCGCACCGCGCCGAGCCCGATCTCGGCCTCTATGTCAGCCGCCCCTATCGCAGCCGGCTGCGCCAGGGCGACGCCAGCATCGCGCTCAGCCGCCGGCTGGACACCCCCGACGGCCGCTTCGACGGGGTGGTCATGGGGGCGCTGCGGCTGGCCTATTTCCACGACATGTTCAGCCGGCTCGACCTCGGCCGCGACAGCGCCGTCTCCTTCTTCGGCACCGACGGGCGGATGATCGTCCGCCACCCGGCGCGGGAGGACGATCTCGGCCGCGACCTGTCGCAGGCGCCGACCGTGCAGTACATGGCGGCCCGCCAGTCCGGCAGCTTCGTCGGCACCGCGGTGACCGACGGCATCCGCCGGCTCTACGCCTTCCGCCAGGTGGGGGAGCTGCCGCTGGTGGTCAGCGTCGCCTTCTCGGTCGAGCAGATCTATGCCGCCTGGTGGCGCCGCGCGCTGATCTTCGGGCCGCTGCTGGCGCTGCTCTGCGCCGCGGTCGCCGGCCTCGGCCTGGTGTTCCGCCGCGAGATGCTGCGGCGGCTGGCGGCCGAGCGGGCGCTGGCGGGGCTCGCGCAGCGGCTGGCGACGCTGGCCGCGACCGACGGGCTGACAGGGCTGGCCAACCGCCGGCAGTTCGACGAGGCCCTGGCCGAAGCCTGGCGCCGCGCCGAGGCGGGACAGGGGCTGGCGCTGCTGCTGGTCGATGCCGACTGCTTCAAGGCCTATAACGACCGCTATGGCCACCAGGAGGGCGACCGGATCCTGCGCGCCATCGCCGCCGCGATCGGTGTCACCGCCAAGCGCGCCGGCGACGTCGCGGCGCGCTATGGTGGCGAGGAATTCGCGGTCCTCCTGCCGGCGACAGGACCCGAGGCCGCGGCCCACGTCGCCGAGGCGCTGCGCCGCCGGGTGCATGCGCTGGACCTGCCGCATGCCGATGCCCCGGCCGGGCGGGTGACCATCAGCATCGGCGTCGCCGCCCTGCCGCCCGGCGCCAGGGCGCCGGGGGCGGCGGCCTGCCTGGTGGAGGCGGCCGATGCCGCGCTCTATGCCGCCAAGCGGCAGGGGCGCGACCGGGTGGCGCTGGCGGGGGCCTTGCAGGCCGCCTAGCAGGCCCTTGGCCGGGGGGTGGCATCGCCGATCACCCGATCCAGGAAACGGCGGGAGCGGGCTGCCCCAAGCCTTCCCCAGGCTATGGACCCTAGCGGCGCCGGCTGCTGCGCTGCCCTTCCGGCTCCTGCTTCAGGTAGTTGTTGCCGTTGATGACCAGCAGCCCGTCCGAGCCGCGATCGGCCATGAAGATGCTCTGCACCTCGCGCGCGCCGTCGTCGCCGATCAGCGTCAGGCGATAGCCGTCGATCTCGTAGCGCCCGGCGGTGACCGGGCGGTCGCTGCCGGTGGTGACCCCGGTGGTGCTGCCGCCGATGCTGTTGGTCATGCTGGCGCCGGAGAAGCCGCTGCGGGTGAAGCGCCCGTCCGGGGTCAGCTGCAGATGGCGCTCGACCGCGACCGAGCCCGAGCTGAAGGCGCCGGTGCCGACGGAGGCGAAGAAGTAGCGCCAGGTGCCGGACAGCCGGGTCCCGGCCGGAATCGGCGGAATGCGGCGATAGTCGCGGCTGCCGATCTTCAGGTCGTCGCCGTTGCGGGCGAAGTCGTCGCTGTCGCGCTCCAGCACGCCATAGCCGCGGCGCACCTCCAGCCGCTCGATCTGGCTGCCCGCCAGCCGGTAGAAGCCGCAATCCGAGGGCGTCGCCGCGCAATGCGCCTGGAGCGTCATGCCGTCCTTCGGGATCTCGGTGCTGTAGAGGCCGGAAGGATCGAAGACGGTGATGTTGTTGTCGGCGTAGAAATCGGTGCCGCCGAAGGCATTGGGGCGGATGCCGGTGTCGAGATAGCTGTAGATGCCGTCCAGCCCGCCGGCGCCGCGCGGCGGCGTCAGCCGGAAGGGCTCGTCGTCGGGCGCCAGCAGCAAGCTGCGGATCATCGCCTCGTACTGCGCCTCCGCCTCGCGGCGCTGGTCGCGCTCCATGTTCATCATCACCAGTTGCGAGAAGTGGTAGCCGGCCGGGGTGCCGATGCCGACGAAATTGCCGCTGAGGCTGACATCGTTGCGCCGGCCGCAGCAGCGCTCCTCGAAGATGATCGCGTGGCCGTTGGTGGTGATGCCCTGGCCCTTGATCAGCGGCCGCTCGCGCGTGAGCTCGGGCAGGCCGGCGGCGATGAACTGGGCGAAGGCGGCGGGCAGGGGGGCGCCCTGCGCGGGCTTGGCGACCGACAGCTGGATCAGCGCCGTGCCGGTCTTGCGGCGGCCGCGGGAATCGGTGGTGACGTAGCTGCGCTGCAGGATCACCCCGTCGCGGGCGTCACGGCGGGTCCAGCCTTCGGCGATCTCGAAGCGCATGCCGCCGAATTCCTGCGGCGTCGCGGCCGGCGCCGGCGTCGCGGCGCAAAGGGCGAGGACCGCCAGCATCGGCAGGAATTTTCGTGTCGGGAGGCGGCGCGGCACCTTAGGCTCCTGTCCTGGGCTTCGGGGCCACCAGCCTGGGCAGGGCCGGTGACCCCGGGCAAATCAGCATCGCGCCAGCCGGACAGGTGGCGCGATCACGCTTGCGCGCGGCGCTGTCATCGATCCGACGCGCAACCGTCACGGCCCTGTCAAAGCCAGCGTCTAAGGCAGCGCGTCTTTCTTCCCCCCGTGTCGCGGAGGCGCCCGATGACCTTCTCCCGCCGTTCCCTGCTGCTGGCGCCCGCCGCGCTGCTGCCGCTGTCCCGCCCTGCGCTGTCGCAGAGCGCCGCCGACAGCCGGCCCACCATCACCGTCGCTGTCCAGAAGCTGGCCAATTCCAACACGCTGGAGCCGCTGCGCGAGAGCTCCAATGTCGGGACCCGGCTGATGGCCTCCTATGCCGAGACGCTGATGGCGCAGGACTGGCTGGGCGACCTGACCTTGCAGCCGGGCCTGGCCACCGCCTGGCGCCGCATCGACGACCGGGTGCTGGAGGTGACGCTGCGCCCCGGCGTGCGCTTCCATGACGGCCGCGAGATGACGGCCGAAGACGTCGCTTTCTCTTTCGGCGCGGAGCGGATGGGGTCGGGCGTCGCCGCGTCGGGGGGCAACCTGTTCGGCAGCGTCCCCGGCCGCACCGCCGGCAAGGCGCCGCCGCCGGAGACGGCCGCCATCGCCCGCCGGTCCTTCCCCGGGCTGGTCGCGGTGGAGATCCGCGACGCCCAGACGGTCCGCCTGGTGCATGACCGGCCGACGCCCGCGATCGAGGGGCGCTTCGCTCAGCTCGCCGCCATGATCGTCAGCCGGGCCGCCTTCGAGGCCGCCCCCACCTGGCTGGACTGGGCCCGCCGCCCGGTCGGCACCGGCCCCTATGCCATCGCCGAGTTCCGCCCCGACCAGCTGCTGCGCCTGGTGGCGCACGACGCCTATTGGGGCGGCCGGCCGCCGCTGAAGGAAATCCGCTTCGTCGAGGTGCCGGAGGTGTCCTCCCGCCTCAACATGCTGGCCTCGGGCGAGGCCGACTTCGCCTGCGACGTGCCGCCCGACCTGATCGAGGAGGTGGAGCGCCGCCCGCGCCAGCATGTCGTCGGCGGGCTGATCATGAACATGCGGCTGTCGGTCTTCGACAAGACCAATCCGGTGCTGGCCGATGCCCGCATCCGCCGCGCCCTGACCCACAGCATCGACCGGCAGAGCATCGTCGACGCGCTCTGGGGCGGCCGCACCAGCATCCCGCGCGGGGAACAGTTCGAATTCTATGGCGAGATGTACCAGTCCGACTGGAACGTCCCCGCCTTCAACCCGGACGAGGCCAAGCGGCTTTTGAAGGAAAGCGGCTACAAGGGCGACCCGATCCCCTACCGCCTGTTGAACAACTACTATACCGGCCAGGTCACCACGGCGCAGATCCTGGTCGAGGGCTGGCGCGCGGTCGGGCTGAACGTGCAGATCGAGACGCGGGAGAATTTTTCTCAGGTCTTGTCGAAGGAAGGCGCGCGCGGCATCTGGGACTGGTCGAACAGCGCCGCCTTCAACGACCCCACCGCCTCCATGCCGCGTGCCCATGGTCCCGAGGGCCAGCAATGGCAGGTCGGCGCCTGGCGCAACGAGGAGTTCGGAAAACTGTGCGCGGTGCTGGACGGCTCGGTCGACCAGGCCGAGCGCCGCCGCGCCTTCCGCCGCATGCTGGAGATCGCCGAGCGCGAGGATCCCGCCTATAGCGTGCTGCACCAGACGGTGAACTTCACCGCCAAGCGCCGCGACCTGCCCTGGAAGCCCGGCCAGTCCTTCGGCATGGACTTTCGGGCGAGCAACTGGAAAGCCTGATGACCACGCAGATCGCCGCCCATCGGGGTGGAGCCATTCTTTGGACTGAGAATTCGCGGAACGCCTTCCGCAGGGCTTCGGCCTTGCCCGTGGAGCAGGTCGAGTTCGACGTGCATCTCTCGGCCGACGACGCCGTGATGGTGCTGCATGACGCGACGCTGGAGCGCACCACGGAGGGGCAGGGGCCGCTCCGCGCGCAGACCGCCGCCGCGCTGACAGCCATCCGGCTGAAGGGCACGGATGGCGAGACCATCCCGACACTGGAAGAAGTGCTGGACCTCTTCGCGCCGACGCCGCTGGTGCCGCGCATCGAGCTGAAGCGCGACGCCGAGGGCCGCGCCTATCCCGGCCTGCTGCCGCGCGTCGTCGCGGCGCTGGAGGCGCGCGGGCTGCTGGGTCGGACGGTGATCACCTCCTTCGACCTGGCCCAGGCGGCGGCCGCGGCGGCCAGCAGGCGCTTCGCCCGGCCGTCGATCTGGCTGGTGTCGCTGGCGTGCTGGAAGGATCTGGGCGCGGCGGGCGTCGCCGGCGCGGTGCGGGGCGCCGGCGTCACCGCGGTCGGGCTGCACCAGAGCGTCTGCGATGCCAACAGCCTGGACGCGCTGCGCTGCGAGAATCTCGGCGTCGGCGCCTGGGCGGTGAACGGGCCGGCCACCATCCGCCGCATCCTGGCGCTTGGCGTCGACGTCTTCACCACCGATGATCCCGTGACCGCCCTCGAGGCGCGTCGCGCGCTGCAGGAATCCGCATGACCGAATTGAGTGACCGCCTGTCCGTCGCTGGCCGCCTGGCGCAGGAGGCCGCCGCCATGGCGCTGCGCCTCCGCCCCAAGGCCGGCGACGCCGTGCTGAAATCCGAGGGTCTCGGCCAGGACTGGCTGACCGAGGCCGACGGCGCCGTCGAACGCTTCCTGTCCGAAGAACTGCTGAAAGCCTTCCCGGAAGACGGCTTCCAGGGCGAGGAAGCCGGGCTGCACCGGGAAGGCACGCTGCGCTGGGTGGTCGATCCGATCGACGGCACCTCGAACTTCGCGCATGGCGGGCAGCGCTGGTGCGTCTCGATCGGGCTGGTGGGGGATGGCGAGGCGCTGCTCGGCGCCATCTGCGCGCCGCAGCTGGACCAGCTGTTCCTGGCCCGGAAGGGGCAGGGCGCCACGCTGAACGGGGCGCCGATCCGCGCCGCCGCCACGGCCCGGCTGGACCGCGCCATGGTCGAATGCGGCTGGTCGCCGCGGCGGCCGGACGCGCTCTTCCAGGCGATGGTGCAGAAGGTGATGGGGCAGGGCGCCATGCTGCGCGCCGGCGGTTCGGGCACGCTGGGCCTGGCCGATGTCGCGGCCGGCACCCAGGACGCCTATGTCGAGCTGCACATCAACCTGTGGGACGTCGCCGCCGCGCTGGTGGTGCTGGCCGAGGCCGGCGCGCGGGTCAGCCCCTTCATCGCCCAGGCGGACGCCGCCGGTGGCGCGCCCATCCTGGCGGCGGCGCCATCGATCGCGGAAGAGCTCTCCGCCCTGTCGGGGATCAGCCTGGGATAAGGACGGAACCGCGGCGGCTCAGCGCAGCCGCCGCGCCAGGTCGATCAGCCGCTCCAGATGGGCAGCCAGGAACTTCTGGGTGGCCTCGTCGGTCAGCCGGCCCTCGGTGTCGAATTTCTGGGCGGAATGGCCGACCATGACCTCGGCGCCGGGGACGACGAAGGCGCCCATCGCCGTCAGCACATGCTTCAGCTGGTAGTGCGCGACCCCGGTGCCGAGCGCGCCCGGGCTGACGCCGACCACCCCCACGGCCTTGCCCGCCAGCGGTGCCGCGGGCGGCCGCGACACCCAGTCCAGCGCGTTCTTCAGCACGCCGGAGAAGGAGCGGTTGTATTCCGGCGTCGCGATCAGCACGGCATCGGCGGCGGCGACCGCCCGGCGCAGCGCCTCGACCGGGGCTGGATAGCCCTGCTGCCGCACGTCGTCGTCATACATGGGGATATCGGCCAGGCCGTGCAGGATCAGGCTGGCGCCGGCCGGCAGCAGCTGGCCGGCGGCGCGCAGCAAAGCGGTGTTGGTCGATTGCCGGCGCAGGCTGCCGGAGATGGCCAGGATGGTCGTCATCGCCATGTCTCCCTTCGGGATGTCGGCGCCGACTATCGACCCGGCCGCGCCCGCGGGGCAAGCCTCAGCCGGGCGGCGCCGTGGCGGCGGCGATCTCGGCCTCGGACAGGCCGGCCTCGCGCAGGATTTCCGCGGTGTGCTCGCCGAGGCGCGGGGCGAGGCGGGAGGGCTCGGGCTGGCTGGCGCTCCAGCGGCTGGCGACCTTCATGCCGCGCACCGGGCCTTCGGCCGGGTGGTCTTCCTCGGTGAAGAAGCCGACGGCCGCCAGATGCGGGTCCTCCACCAGGCTGTCCAGCGTGTGCAGCGGCGTGTGCGGGATGCCGGCGGCGTCCAGCAGCACTTCCCATTCGGCGGTCGGCCGGGTGGCCAGGATCGCCGCGAGCTCGGCGCAGATCGCGTCGGTGTGGCGGATCCGGCTGGCGTGACTGGCGAAGCGCGGATCGGCCGCCAGGTCCGGCCGGTCGATGGCGCCGAAAAAACTGCGCCAATGCTTGTCGTTGTAGATCAGCACGCAGAGATGCCCGTCGGCGGTGGCATAGGGCCGGCGGTTCGGCGTCAGCAGCCTGGCATAGCCGCCCTGGTCCAATGCCGGGCGATGCGTCATGCCGCCCAGATGGTCGCCCAGCACGAAGCTGGCCATGGTCTCGAACATCGGGATCTCGATGCTCTGGCCCTCGCCGGTGCGGCTGCGGTGCTGCAGCGCGCCCAGCACGGCGATGGCGGCATGCAGCCCGACGATCCGGTCGGCGATATTGACCGGCACGTAGCGCGGGGTGCCGCCGCCGCTTTGCGCCATCAGCGACGGGATGCCGGCGATGCCCTGCATCAGGTCGTCATAGGCCGGCCGCGCCGCATAGGGCCCGTCCTGGCCGAAGCCGAAGGCCCCGGCATGGATGATCGCCGGGTTGACCGCCGCCAGTGCCGCATAATCCAGCCCGAGCCGCGCCATGGCCTGGGGCCGCAGGTTGTGGATCAGCACATCGGCGCTTTCGGCCAGCTTCAGCAGCGCGGCGCGCGCCTCGGGGCGCTTCAGGTCAAGGACGATGCTGCGCTTGCTGCGGTTGGCATGCAGGAAGAGGCCACCCATCTCGCCGCTGCGGCTGGGGCCCACCTGGCGCAGGATGTCGCCCTCGGGGCTTTCCACCTTGATCACCTCGGCGCCCATGTCGCCCAGGACCGAGGTGGCATAGGGCCCCATCACCACCGTGGTCAGGTCCAGGATCCGGATTCCCGCAAGCGGTCCCATTGTTCTTCCCGTTTTGACTGGCGACGTGACGCCCAGATTGCGGCCTCCGACGCCATTGGTCCAATATGCCGGCAGCGCATTCGCCATAAGCCGGAGTTCTCAGAAAAAAGATGCCTGCGGGACGCCGTCCGACACGGGCGCGGCTGGAGCTGCGCCACCTGCGCTATTTCCTGGCCGTCGCCGAGGAGCTGCATTACGGCCGCGCCGCCGAGCGGCTGAAGATCGCCCAGCCCGGCCTCAGCCAGCAGATCCGGGCGCTGGAAGACATCGTCGGCGCCGCGCTGTTCGACCGTTCCCGCCGCGCGGTGCAGCTGACGCTCGCCGGCGAGCTGCTGCTGGGCGAGGCCAGGAAGACGCTGGCCCAGGCCGAGGCGGCGCTGGTGGCAGCGCGGCGGGCCGGGCGGGGCGAGGTCGGGCGCATCGCCATCGGCTACACGGCCTCGGCCGCCTATACCGGCGTGCTGACCTCGCTGGTCGGCAGCTTCCGGGAGGCGCATCCGGAGGTCGAGCTGCAGATCACCGAGATGGAGATGCAGCGCCAGCTGGACGCCATCGCCGAGGACCGGCTGGACATCGGCTTCATCCGCCCGCCGGTGGCCCTGCCGCTGGGCGTCGCCAGCCTGGCGCTGCTGCAGGAGCCGGTGCTGCTGGCCCTGCCGGACCGCCATCCGCTCGCCGGGCAGGACAGCGCCATCGATCTCGCGGATCTGGCGGGTGAGAGCTTCATCACCCCGCAGCATGGCCCCTCGGTCAGCTTCCACCGCCACACGCTGGAGGCGGCGCGGGCCGCCGGTTTCACCCCGCGCATGGGGCCGCAGGGGCGGGATTTCGTCACCATCGTCAGCATGGTGGCGGTGGGGCTGGGCGTCGCGCTGGTGCCGCGATCACTGCGCTGCGTCCAGGTGCCGGGCTTGGCCTATCGCCCGCTCGCCGGGCCGCCGGTGCTGGCCGAGCTGGCGCTGGCGCATCGCCGGACCGAAGGGTCGCCGGCTGCCCGCAATTTCGTCCGCCATGCCCGGGCGCAGCTCTGAGACGTCGGACTTATCGAATCTCGTCCAGCCACGTATTGGACTGATCCGGAAAAGCGTCGCGATACTCGGTCGGATCGTTGACCAGGATCGCCGCCCCATGACCGAGAATTGGCGCGCCCGCGCCGGCACCCCCTTCGCCTGCGAGAAGACGCCGGTCACCGCCGAGCGCGGCATGGCGGTCACCAACCACCCGCTGGCCTCCGCCGCCGCCATGGAGATGATGGCGATGGGCGGCAATGCCATCGACGCGACGGTGGCCTCGCTGTTCACCCTGACCGTGGTCGAGCCGATGATGGTCGGCTTCTTCGGCGGCGGCGTCGCCGTCATCCGCCTGGCCGATGGGCGCGAGGTGGTGATCGACAGCCTCTCCACCGCGCCGGCGCTGTCGCGGCCGGACCAGTACACCCCGGTTTCCGACACCTGGCCGGACTATATGGAGACGGAGAACCGCGCCAACCGCCGCGGCCCGCTGGCCATCGCCGTGCCGGGGACGCTGAAGGGCTGGTGCGAGGCGCTCGAGCGCTTCGGCACCCTGCCGCTGGCCGCCGTGCTGGAACCCGCCATCCGCCATGCCCGCCGCGGCTTTGAGGTGACGCCGTATCTGGCCGCCTGCATCGTGGAGAGCGCCATCGACCTGGCCCTCGACCCGGCCATGGCGGCGATGTTCCTTCCCAATGGCGAGCCGCTGAAGGCCGGCAGCCGCATCACCATGCCGGATTACGCCGCGACGCTGGAGGGCCTGGCCGCCGAAGGGCCAGGCTGGCTCTATGGCGGCGCGTTGGGCAAGAAGGTCGCGGCCTGGCTGGAGCAGCAGGGCTCGCCGATGCGCCTGGCCGATCTCGAGGCCTATCGCACGGTGGAGCGCGCGCCCGTCCGCGGCACCTATCGCGGCGTCGAGCTGGTCGGCCCGCCGCCGCCCTGCTCGGGGGGCGTGCATGTGCTGCAGATGCTGAACCTGATGGAGGGCTTCGACCTGCGCGCCTCCGGCTTCGGCACGGTGGAGACGCTGCATCTGGTGATCGAGGCGCTGAAGATCGCCGCCGCCGACCGCCGGGCCGCCACCGCCGACCCCGCCTTCGTCGACGTCCCCGTCGAGAAGCTGACCTCGAAAGCCTATGCCGAGCTGCGGCGGCCCGAGATCGCCCTCGACCGCGCCGGGAATTTCGGTGCCCGCATCCTGAGCAATGAATCGGCCAACACGACGCATGTCACCATCGCCGATGCGGCGGGCAACATCGTCACCTCGACCCAGACGATCAACAGCCTGTTCGGCGCGCGGGTGATGATCCCGGGCACCGGCATCATCCCCAACAACTACATGTATCTCTTCGACCCGCATCCGGGGAACGCGCTGTCGCTGCAGCCGGGCAAGCGGATCACCAGCGGCATCTCGGCCATGCTCGGGCATCGCGACGGGCGGCCATTGTTCGCCGTCGGCCTGCCGGGGGCGCATCGCATCCCCTCGGCGGTGTTCCAGTTCGTGCTGAACGTCGTCGACCACGGCATGTCCTGGCAGGAGGCGGTGGAGGCCCCCCGCGTCTTCACCCATGGCCAGGATGCCGAGGTCGAGCGCGGCTTTCCGGCCGAGGTGCATGCGGGGCTCGCGGCTCTCGGCCACCAGGTCACCCCGGTCGACCATGTGGCGGGCGGCATGGGCGCCATCGGCTTCGCGGGCGCGGCCATGACCGGCGCCGCCTGCTGGCGCGCCGACGGCGTGGCCATGGGCATGGGCGGCGGGCTGGCGCGCGCCGGCACCTCCTTCTGGCCCGACCCGCGCCGCCGCGCCAACTGACGCGCTTGCCGGCCGCGGCCTCGGGTCGCAGCCTTCCCGCTTCCCTCTCTCTGCCGGAGAACCGAACCATGGCTTTGCTCACCACGCGACGCGGCCTGATGCAGGCCGGACTGGGAGGGGGCGCCGCCCTCGCCGCCGGCCTGCCGCTGGCGGCGCCGGCCCTGGCGCAGGGCGCGGGCGGCAACCGGCGGGTGCTGAAGGCGGTGATGCATGCGACGCTGGGCGTGGTCGATCCCTATGCGACCACGGCCTATATCACCCGCAACCATGGCTATCTGGTCTATGACACGCTCTTCGCCATGGATGCGCAGATGCGGCCGCAGCCGCAGATGGTGCAGGACTGGACCCGCTCCGAGGACGGGCTGACCTACACCTTCCGCCTGCGCGAGGGGCTGAAGTTTCATGACGGCGCGCCGGTGACCTCGGCCGATTGCGTCGCCTCGCTAAGCCGCTGGTGGCGGCGCGACCTGATGGGCACGCGGCTGATGAACGCCACGGCCTCGCTGGAGCCGGTGGACGACCGCAGCTTCCGTCTCGTCCTGAAGCACCCCTATGGGCTGGTGCTGGAGACGCTGGGCAAGCCCGGTGGTCCCGTCCCCTTCATCCTGCCCAAGCGCCTGGTCGACATCCCGGCCGACCAGCGGATCACCGAGGTGGTGGGGTCGGGACCCTTCCGCTTCGTCGCCAGCGAATACCGCTCCGGCGACCGCGTGGTCTATGAGCGTTTTTCTGACTACCGCCCGCGCAGCGAGCCGGCCAGCGGCCTCGCCGGCGGCAAGGTGGTGCATTTCGACCGCGTCGAATGGCTGGAGATCGCCGACCAGCAGACGGCCGCCAATGCGCTGGCCACCGGCGAGGTCCAGGTGATGGAGAATGTCGGCCCCGACCAGATGCTGCTGCTGCGCCGCAACCGCCAGGTGGTGATGCGGCCGCGCGGCATCGGCAACTCCCTGCTGATGCGGCTGAACTGGGCGCAGGCGCCGTTCAACAACAAGAAGGTGCGCCAGGCCGTCATGATGGCGGTGAACCAGGCCGACTACCTGGCGGCGCAGATCGGCGACGACAGCCTCAGCCGCGAGTGCCACGCCTTCTTCACCTGCGATTCCCCCTATGCCACCGAGGTCGGCGCGGTGCTGAAGCCCGACTTCGCCGCGGCGCAGCGCCTGCTGAAGGAGAGCGGCTACAACAACGAGAAGGTCGTCATCCTGCATCCGGCGGACCTGGCCTCTGGCAGCGCGCTGGCGCCGGTGACCGAGCAGCTGCTGAAGAAGCTGGGGATGAACGTCCAGGTCGACAGCATGGACTGGAACAGCCTGCTGGCCCGGCGCAACAAGCCCGATCCCGTCGAGCAGGGCGGCTGGAGCATCGCCTGGGGGATCTGGAGCGACCTCGACCTGATGAGCCCGATCATCAACCTGAATGTCGATGGCCGCGGCCGCCGCGGCTATATCGGCTGGGCCGAGAGCGCCGAGATGGAGCGGCTGCGCGACGCCTTCGCGCTCGAGCCGGACCAGGCCAAGCAGATGCAGCTGGTCGAGCAGATGCAGCGCATCGCCTTCGACGAGGTCTTCGCCATCCCGCTGGGCTCCTACAAGGTGATCACCGGCCATGTCGCCAGCCTGCGCGACGTGGTGGCCGAGCAGGTGCTGGTCTTCTGGAACATGAAGATAGCCTGAAGCTTGACGGGGGGGGTTGCGAATTGCCGCGTCGGCGATTCGCAACCTCCGCGGGAAAGCCATTAAAAAACAGATGTAAAAGCGCGGTTTCTGCAAAAGAATCTTGGAGTGGCGGCCGGATCTTCATATTCCGGTCACCACCGCGTGATCCAGTGCGGCCCCTCAACGACAACCTCGTCGCTGCGCAGGAATCGCCCCCCGGATGGCCAGCTTCAACGACCCGGGCTACGGCCTGCAGTGGCAGCTGCGCGGCGGCACGGGCATCAACCTGTCGCCGCTCTACGGCCAGTATTCCGGCGCCGGCATCCGCATCGGCCTGGTCGACACCTTCCCCGACCTGTCCAACCCCGAGCTTGCCAACCGCTTCGACCTGACGCGCACCGGCTGGGCCTCGGGCCAGACCACGCTGGACGACGGCACCGAAGGCTCGCAGCACGGCAGCCAGGTGGCGCTGGTGCTCGGCGCGCGCGCCAACAACGGCTATGAGCGCGTGGGCGCCGCCTTCGGAGCCAGCCTGGTCGCCTTCGCCTTCGACAGCCGCTCCTACCGGACCGTCGCGCAGGAAACAGAGATGCTCGCCCTGCAATGGCAGGTCGATGTCTCCAACAATTCCTGGAGCCGCTCGGGCGAGCATTTCCGCGACAATTTCGGCGACCCCGCCTATGCCGGCGCCGCCGCCGCGATCGCCGATGCGGCGGCGCGCGGGCGCTGGGGGCTGGGCACGGTGATCGTCCGCTCGGCCGGCAATGACGGCGCCTATGGCGACGACGTCAACACCCACAGCTATTCCAACAACCGCTACACCATGACCATCGGCGCGACCGACGGGGCGGGCCAGGTGCAGGGCTTCTCCAACCCGGGCGCCGCGCTGCTGGCGGTGGCCCCGGCGGCCGTCACCTCCTGGGCAGCGCCGCTGGCCAGCGCGACCGCGGCGCTGATGCTCGAGGCCAATGCCAATCTCGGCTATCGCGACGTGCAGGCGATCATCGCCATGACCGCGCGCATCACCGACGCGGCCCGGGCCAACTGGAGCTTCAACGCCGCCGACGACTGGAATGGCGGCGGCATGCATGTCGCCCGCAGCGCCGGCTTCGGGCTGATCGACGCCCGCGCCGCGGTGCGGCTGGCGGAATCCTGGACGCTGCAGAACCACGTCTACAACCTGCGGCAGGCCAGCGCCGGCGGGGCTGGCATGGCGCTGGCGGATGGCGGCAGCAGCTATGCCACCGCCTTCGTCGACGCGCCGCTGCGGGTCGAGCGGGCGGAGCTCACCATCGACCTCGCCCATGCGCTGATCGGCGACCTGCGCATCCTGCTGTTCTCGCCCTCGGGCACGTCCAGCGTGCTGCTCGACCGGCTGCACCAGGGACAATACGATTCCCCGACCGACCGGCTGACCTTCACCCTGGCCAGCACGCATTTCCTGGGCGAGGCGGCCGGCGGCGGCTGGGTGCTGCGCATCGACGACGCCGCCGGCGGCGGCCAGGGCCAGCTGCTGGGCTGGCAGCTGACCCTGCTGGGCGGCGCCGCCAGCGCCGACACCCAGCTGGTCTTCACCGACGAGTTCACCCTGCTGGCGGCGCAGGATCCGTCCCGCGCCGTGCTGCATGACGCCGGCGGCGAGGACACGCTCAACACGGCGGCGGTCAGCAGCGGCTCCTGGATCGACCTGGCGCCGGGCATGGTCAGCCGCATCGCAGGGCAGGGGGTGACGCTCGCCGCCGGCACGGTGATCGAGCATGCCATCGGCGGCGACGGCGCCGACGTGCTGCTGGGCACCGACGGGCCGAACCGGCTGCAGGGCGGCCGCGGCTTCGACACCCTGTATGGCCGCGCCGGCGACGACGTGCTCTGGGGCGGCGCCGGCAACGACCGGCTGGTCGGCGGCCCCGGGCAGGACTGGCTGGATGGCGGCACCGGCGCCGACCGCATGGAGGGCGGGCCCGGCGATGACAGCTATGTCGTCGACCATGCCGGCGATCGCGTGGTGGAGCTGGCCGGCGAGGGCTATGACACCGTGCATGCCTGGGTCAACCACCGCCTGTCCGAGGCGGTCGAGCAGCTGCTGCTGCAAGGCCAGGCGCGTGCCGGCACCGGCAACGCCACCGCCAACACGATCCTCGGCAACGATCTGGCCAATATCCTGCGCGGCCTCGGCGGCGACGACCGGCTCGAGGGCGGCGCCGGCGACGACCAGCTCTCCGGCGGCGCGGGAGCCGACCTGCTGTTCGGCGGCGCCGGCGCCGACCGGATGCTGGGCGGCGGCGGCAACGACGTCTATCTGGTCGACGATCCCGGCGACCGGGTGGTCGAGCTGCGCTTCGGCGGCTTCGACCGGGTGCAGTCCTGGATCAGCTACGCCCTGCCGGTGAATGTCGAGCATCTGGAGCTGCAGGGCGCCGCGGCGCTGGAGGGGCGGGGCAATGCCTCGGCCAACGACATCAGCGGCAATGCGGCGGCGAACCGGCTCTGGGGCTTCGCCGGCAACGACCGGCTGTTCGGCGGCGCCGGCGACGACCGCCTCTGGGGTGGCGAGGGGCGCGACCTGCTGGAGGGCGGCAGCGGCGCCGACCGCATGGCCGGCGGTCTCGGCGACGACATCTATATCGTCGACGATGCCGGCGACCAGGTGGTGGAACTGGCCGGGCAGGGCATCGACACGGTGCGCGCCTGGATCAGCTACAGCCTGACCGCGGCGGTGGAGCGGCTGGAGCTGCAGGGCGGCGCTGACCTCGACGCCCGCGGCAATGCCCTGGCCAATGTCATCATCGGCAATGCCGGGGACAACCGGATCGACGGGGCGGCTGGCAACGACGTGCTGACCGGCGGCGACGGCGCCGACACCTTTGTCTTCTCGGCCGGCAGCGGCGCGGACCGCATCACCGACTTCGACGCGGGCGAGGGGGACCGCCTGCTGCTGCGCGGCTTCGCCGTCCAGAGCTGGGAGGCGCTGCAGCCCTATCTGCGCACCGAGGGCGACGGGACGCTGCTGGCGCTCGGCGCCTCGACCCTGCGCCTGGAGCACGCGGCGCTGACGGCGCAGGACGTCTTCTTTGCTTGAGAGAGTGTGAGGGACGGAACCCGGTCACAGCGCCGGACGGCGGGTTGCGTGGAGAGAAAAATCAAGTATCCGATGATGTCGGCTGCGAAGTAAATTCATCTCTATAGCAAAAATATTAACTTGCCACTTTCCAAGATCAAATCTTCCAAAACAGAGGCAGAATTTCAACAACTACTCTTTTGATCAAAGAATAGATGTGGTTCTGTCATCCATCACTTCCGCATGCGCCCCGATAAACAAATCTTTAACGGGTGAACGCTCTTGCACAAGCCGGGTGTGCCCAGGGTAAAACTGCGCTAAGAGTTGCGCCGACCGGTCAAGGCTCGGCTTTCCGGCCTGGAAACCTGCGGGCTGCCGGGCAGGGAGCTGTGGCGCGGCCTCGTGGAAGGATAGAGAAGCCTCTATGAACAAACCCGTCTCGATGCGTTTTCTTCAGCGCATTGCCGGCTATCCTCCTGGGGTCCAGTCGCTGCTGCAGCAGCCTGTCACCGATGCTTTGATCACCGAGTATTTTGTCCTGCTGCGTGGCGCGGCGCCCAGCCGCAGCGGCGGCGCCGCCGAGGCCGACGGCATGCTGGCCGATGCGCTGCTGGCCCGGCTGATCGGATCGCGGCATTTCCTGCGCCATGCCGACCAGATCTTCAAGGCGCTGCGCAGCGGCGGCGGCGAGAGCGAGATCCCGGTGAGCGAGGCGGTCGACACCATCCTCGCGCGCTTCGCCGACCTTGAGCAGCCCTATTGCTACAAGTTCCTCGAGGCGTCGGTGGCCGAGCCGGACTCCGAGCTCGGCGCGGTGCTGCGCAAGCTGCTCCGCCTCATCGACGTCTACCGCCTGATCAAGGGGTCCGCGGCGCAGACGGTGGGCGAGGTCATCGCCGGCCTGGTCGCGACGGCGGAGCAGCCCGGCGTGCTGCCGGCGCTGAACGGGGTGCTGGCGGCGGCGAAGCTGCCCACCCATTTCCCAGTCGCCGGCGAGCCGGCCCTGGAGGCCGAGGCGGCCGGCCTGGCCCAGCATCTGCTGAAGCCCTTCGATGCCAGGCACGGGCTGACCGCCGATGAGGAAGACTTCCTCCGCGCCATCGCCCGCAGCCAGTCGCACGGCTTCGCCCGCGCCCTGACCCCGCCGCAGCCGCTGCTGGTCCTGCTGGAGAGCGGCATCCCGGCGGCGGGGTGGGAGGCGCTGAAGGCCTTGCACCTCGTCGCCGACGTGCTGCCGTGGGCGCAGCAGGCGCCGGGCGCGCCGGCCAGCCGCAAGCTGGTGCTGTGCCGCGAGGTCCCGGCCTCGCCGCTGATCGCCGCCCTCATGGGCAGCCTGCAGCTCGACGACGGCGCCGCGATCGGCATCACCAGCAAGTCCCGCCTGTCGCGCGGCGGCTGGGCCAAGCACGTCGTCGGCTATCCCGAGGACATGTCGGGCGCCGAGCAGGCCGGGCGCCTGCTGGGCCTCACCGCGGCGCCGGGCGACGAGACGACGGAAGAGCTCTTTGCCCTGCAGCTGCTGATGCCCTCGCGCGCCGGCGCGGCGGCGCCGTCGGTCACCCCGGCCGAGGCCTTCGCCCTGGTCGTCTGCGAGGATCCGGCCGTCGATTTGGCGGCCTATGTCAATATCGACAAATGCCTGGTCTTCCGCGGCCTGGCGGCGCTGGTGGAAGGGCTGGCGGCGCCGGAGGCGCGGCTGCTGCCCAAGCCGGTGCTGTTCGTCGACCGCTGGACGCCCAGCGATCCCGACTACCTGGTCGAGGCGGTGCAGAAGTTCTGGTCCTATGGCGGCCGGTACCTGACCTCCTGCTTTGCCCTGGCGCATGACAGCAGTGCCGGGACCCTCGCGGTCAACCTGCCGCAGCGCGACGGCCTGGCGCTGCTGGCCCTGCGCAGCGCCTGCGTGGTGCCGATGGCGGCGATCCTGGCCGACCCGGCCGCCGCCGCCGCGCGCTTCGCCGGGCTTCTGGTGACGCCGCTCGGCCCGCCGGGCATCGCCTATGCCAGCCGGCTCGCCCTGACCGAGACCGCGCTGCCGCGGATGCGCCGGCATGTCGCCGGACTGCCGCTGCCCGCCGGAACGCATGACGACATCTTCCTGCTCGGCAGCATCGACCAGAAATACGTGGCAGGCTTCGACCTGGCGGTGCACTGGCCGCTGGAGAGGCTCGCCGCGCCGATCCTGCGCCACCACGCCGCGCTGCGCCACGCCATGCTCAGCTTCGTCGAGGATCCGACGGCGAAGGGCGCTTCCGCCGCGCTGCGCAGCCTCGACGTCGCCTCGCCGGATGCGCTGGCCCTGGCGCAGGAGGCCGACGACTTCGCCTGCCGTCTGTCGGAGCGGCCCGACATCATCCTGGCCCTGCCCGCCGACCAGCTGATGACCTATTTCACCCTGGCGCGCCAGGCGCGGCAGGCCGACCGCATCGCCGCCAACCTGGCGGTCTATGCGCAGGAGATCTGCGTCAAGGACGTCTCCTACATCGTCCCCTTCTTCGAGCTGCTGGCCTGCTGCCTGCCGCGGCACCGCCTGCTGGTGGTGCTGGCCTTCGTCATCAGCGGCCGCTCCGGCAACCGCAAGTTCCTGTTCCGCATCGCCGAATGCCTGCGCCGCTACGGCGATGAGTCGGTGATGCTGCTGTGCCTCGGCATGCTCCAGCGCAACGATCCCGCGGCGCTGCAGGAGAGGGCCATCCTGCGCTGCTTCCACGCGCTGCTCGGCTCCGAGCTGGCGCCGGCGCTGGCGGCGGTGACGCATGCGCGGCTGCTGGCCGATATCGCGGCGACGGTGGATTTCCCGACCCGCTTCCGCCAGGCGGTGGTCGCCGGCGACCGCCGCGCCGTCTACCAGCTGGCCGCCGAGGCGCTGGACGTCTCCAGCATCGAGTTCGTCAAGCTGATGGACGGCATGCGCAGCCTGAGCAACGAGCTGCGCGCCCTCGCGCTGGAGGCCATCACCATTCCCGGCCAGCGCGGCCTGCACCACCGCAAGCTGGCCGCCGTCGTGCTGTCCGACCGCGCCACCCTGCTGGAGCTGAAGGCGGCCGACTTCCTTTCCGCCCGCTCCGACATCAACGCCGTCGCCCACACCATCCTGGGTGACAATGCCATGCTGAACGAGATCGTCGCCGAGCGCTTCGCCGGCACCACGGCGCGTCCCTTCGCCATCGAGGGCGACAGCGCCGAGGAGGTCTTCGCCAATGCCTCGCGCCAGCTCGGCGGCGCCGGGCTGGCGAAGACGCCGGGGCCGCTGGTCTCGGTCGTCGTGTCGGCCTTCAACCCCGACATCGCCCTGCTGCGCCGCTCGCTGCAGTCGCTGCGCGACCAGACCCATGCGGCGGTCGAGATCTTCCTGGTCGACGATGCCAGCGCCGCCGAGTCCAGTGCCGCCATCCAGGCGCTGCTGCAGAGCGAATTCCCGGAGGTGAAGTACCGTCGCCTCGACGCCAACCGCGGCCCCTATGTCGGGCGCAATCTGGCGATCGCCGAAGCCGCCGGCGCGTTCATCGCCATCCAGGACGCCGACGACTGGTCGCATCCGGAGCGCTTCGCGCTGCAGGTCGCGGCCTTCGCGGCCCATCCGACGGCGCAGCTGGTCTCGACCCCGCATATCCGCATCGACCGCTACGGCGCGGTGCAGATGGAGATGGACTTCGCCATCTTCGGCGATGGGCCGATGACCTCGATGTTCCGCAGAAGCGCCTTCGAGCGGCTCGGCGTCTTCGCCGAGGTGCGCTCGCGCGGCGACGTCGAGATGCGCGACCGCATCCAGAGCTATTTCGGCGGCCAGGCGATCCAGCTGCTGCAGGCGCCACCGATGCTGTGCTTCGCCGCCTCGACGACGCTGTCGCAGAAGACCAAAACGGAGAACGCCGAATATCTGCAGCTGTTCCGCACGCAGATCAGCCGCCGCCGCTCGCTGCGCAACCTGCGCCGCGACGGCCTCGGCATCGACGCTGGCCACCGGACCATCCTGCCTTTCCCGCTGCGTGCCTTCCAGGAGGATGACGCCCATGCCGCGTCCTAAGATCGACGTCTCGCTCACTTCGATCAGCTCGCGGATGGGCACCATCTGCGAGACCCTACAGTCGATCCTCGACCAGGACTATGACGGCGAGCTGCAGCTGCATCTGCATCTGTCGCCCGAGCCCTATCTGCTGGATGCCGGCGTGCCGACCCTGCCGCGCGCGCTGCAGGCGCTGAAGCGCCGCGCGGGCGAGCGGCTGCAGATCCATGAAGGCCCGAATTTCGGCCCCTACCGGAAGCTGCTGCCCTATCTGCACCGCAACTGGGGCCTGTCCAAGCTGGTGGTCACGGCCGACGACGACACCATCTACCCGGCCGACTGGCTGCGCGGTCTGGTCGACGCCTACCTGACCTATGGCTGCGTCATCGCCTCGCGCGGGCACCGGATCATCGTCAAGGACAACAAGATCGCGCCCTATCGCAGCTGGATGGGCACGCGGATCGACGAGAATCCGAGCCACTTCATCCTGCCCACCGGCAAGGACGGCATCCTCTACAACACCGCCTTCTTCCCGATCGGCGTGCTGAACATCGAGGAGGCGCTGAAGCTGGCGCCGACCGCCGACGACCTGTGGTTCCGCTGGCACCTGGCGGCCAGTGGCGTGCAGACCTTCATCCTCAACATGGACTATCGCAGCAGCACCTTCGTCGAGACCGACTACGAGAGCAGCCTCTACCTGAACTTCAACCGCGGCGGGGCCAACGACGTCGCCATCGCCTCGCTGGAGACGCATTTCGAGGAGAGTTTCGGGTTCACCCTGGGGGCGATCAGCGCCGGCGAGCCGGCCTGATGCCAGGCGGCGCCGGAAGACCCGCGGCGCCGCGCCCCGCTTCGCCTGGCCCTCTTGGACCTGGCCCTCTTGGACTTGGCCCTCTTGGACTTGGCCCTCTTGGACCTGATCCGGCGATCCGCCCGGCCGTCGAGGCCGATCTTCCCGGCCTGCTCGCCTTGCTGGGGCAGCTCAACCCGGAGGATTCGCGGCCCTCGCCCGACGCTGCCGCGGCAGCG
>NZ_MLCO01000251.1 GCF_001982615.1 Teichococcus deserti
CGACCTGCTGGAGCCGCCGCCGGCGCGCCGCGCCAGCGGCCCCTCCGAGGACACGCTGCAGGCCAATGCCCGCCAGCTCGAATCCGTGCTCGAGGATTACGGCGTGCGCGGCCGCATCGTCGAGATCCGCCCGGGCCCGGTCGTCACCCTCTACGAGCTCGAGCCGGCGCCGGGCACCAAGTCGGCCCGCGTCATCGGCCTGGCCGACGACATCGCCCGCAGCATGTCGGTCATGGCGGTGCGCATCGCCACCGTCCCGGGGCGCAACGTCATCGGCATCGAGCTGCCCAACACCAAGCGGGAGATGGTGATCTTCAGCGAGCTGCTGGTCACCGACGACTGGAGCCGCCAGAGCGGCAAGCTGCCGCTGGTGCTCGGCAAGGACATCGGCGGCGCCCCGGTGATCGCCGACCTCGCCCGCATGCCGCACCTGCTGATCGCCGGCACCACCGGCTCGGGCAAGTCGGTCGGCATCAACACCATGATCCTGTCGCTGCTCTACCGGTTCACCCCGGATGAATGCCGCTTCATCATGATCGACCCGAAGATGCTGGAGCTCTCGGTCTATGACCGGATCCCGCACCTCCTGGCGCCCGTGGTCACCGAGCCGCCCAAGGCGATCGGCGCGCTGAAATGGACGGTGAAGGAGATGGAGCGCCGCTACCGCGCCATGTCCCAGCTCGGCGTCCGCAACATCGGCGGCTACAACGAGAAGGTGCAGGCGGCCCTGGCCCGCGGCGAGGTGCTGACGCGCCGCGTGCAGACCGGCTTCGACCCCGACACCGGCAAGCCGGTCTTCGAGGACCAGCCGCTGGCCCTCGCCCCGCTGCCGATGATCGTCGTCGTCATCGACGAGATGGCCGACCTGATGATCGTCGCCGGCAAGGAGATCGAGGCCGCCGTCCAGCGCCTGGCGCAGATGGCCCGCGCCGCCGGCATCCATGTGATCATGGCGACGCAGCGCCCCTCGGTCGACGTCATCACCGGCACCATCAAGGCGAACTTCCCGACCCGCATCTCCTTCCAGGTGACGTCGAAGATCGACAGCCGCACCATCCTGGGCGAGATGGGCGCCGAGCAGCTGCTGGGCCAGGGCGACATGCTGCACATGGCCGGCGGCGGCCGCGTCAGCCGCGTGCACGGCCCCTTCGTCTCCGACAACGAGGTCGAGCGCGTGGTCGAATGGCTGCGCGAGCAGGGCGAGCCCGCCTATATCGAGGAAGTCACCGAAAGCGAGGACGAGGGCGACAGTGGCCTGTCCGGCATCGCCGGTGCCTCGGAGGGCGAGAAGGGCCTGTTCGACCAGGCCGTCGCCCTGGTGACCCGCGAGGGCAAGGCCTCGACCTCCTTCATCCAGCGCCACCTGTCGATCGGCTACAACCGCGCGGCGAAGCTGATCGAGCAGATGGAGAAGGAAGGGGTGGTCGGACCGGCCAACCATGTCGGCAAGCGGGAAGTTCTTGCCCGGCGCAGCGACGACGATTGAAGAGAAGCGCTTGGCAGGCCAGGGGAATGAACTCCCCTGGATTTTTCTTTCGGACTGCCGTGTCCACGTGGCGACAGTACGTGAAACGGCCCAGCAGCAGCGCGACCTTCGAGGTCGCGCTGTTTTCGTATGAGGGTGCCTCGCCGTAATGCCCTGGTGTGGGTGCCGATGAGGCGCAGGTTTCGCCACGGCCGGTGATCAGAAAGAAGATGGGGGTCTGGGGGAATTCATTCCCCCAGCCTGCCCGATGCTTCCCTGCCTTACCCTGCTGCCAAAGCCGCTTCCCTGACTGCCGTCGGCACCTCCGTCGGAGCCAGCTCTTCCGGCGTCGCGCAGAGACGGGCGGACTGCATCCAGCGGGAAAACCCAGGCGAGGCGGTCAGCACGGCGAAGGGCGCGGCGAGCAGGAGCGGCGCCAGGAAGGGCAGGCCCCAGGCCCAGGCGGTGCCGCCGGCCGCCGCCAGGGCCGCGAGGCCGGCGGCGCCCAGCAGGGTCTCGGGCCAGAGCAGGCGGGCGGCGTCGCGCCAGGCCAGGCCGTGGGCGTCGCGGTTCTGCGGCGCCCAGCCGATGCGACGGCCGCAGGCGAGGCCGGCCAGGAAGATCGCCTTGCTGGCCAGGCTGATCGGGTCCAGCAGGGTGGTGAACAGGATCTCGGCCGCGGCGCCGCGGGCGACGGCCATGGGGCCGCCGTAAGGCGCGCTGCGGCGCGGCTGCAGCAGCAGGGCCAGGTAGCTCAGCAGCTTGGGCGCGTGGATCGCGGCCCAGTTGGCCAGCAGCAGCGCGGCCAGAGCTGCGGCCGGGGTCGCCTCGCCGCCGCCGGTGACCGCATTGCCGATGCCGGCCAGCAGCACCAGCAGCCAGAGCGGCGCCGACAGGAAAAGCAGAATCGCCTGGACCAGCTGCCAGCGGCCCATCGCCGTGAGCCCCGGCAGGCGGAGCAGGGCAAAATACTGCATGTTGCCGGCGCCCCAGCGGCGGTCGCGCAGCAGGAAGTCGGGCAGGCTGGGCGGGTTGCCTTCCTGGCTGCCTTCCTCTTCCGGGACGCAGCGCACCTTCCAGCCGGCGGCGTGCAGGCGGACGGCCTCGATCTGGTCGTGGCTGAGGATGGCGCGGCCGTCGGGCAGGGGCTCCAGCCGGGCGTGCTCGCGGAAGGGGGCGACCCGGATCAGCGCGTTGTGGCCCCAGTAAGGGCCCTGGTCGAGTTGCCACCAGGCCTGGCCGGTGGCCCAGCTGCGCATGCCGGCGCGCATGCCGAACTGGAACAGGCGGGTGAAGGCGCTGTCGGCCGGGCGGCCGGTGATCAGCTGCTGCAGGATGGCGAGCCTGGGGTCGGCCTGCATGGTGGCGACCAGGCGCAGCACGGCGGCGGCCGACATCTCCGAATCGGCGTCGAGGCAGAGAAAGAAGTCGAAGCCGCCACCTGGGCCGTCGAGGAACTCCATCACGTTGCCGGCCTTGAAGCCGGTGTTCTCGGCGCGGCGGCGGTGGCGGATGGCAATTCCCTGGCCGGCGCGGGCGGCCGTGAAGCGGGCGATGGCGGCGTCCTCGGCCGCGGCGGCCGCCGGATCCTGGGTGTCCGAGAGCAGCCAGAGGGTGAAGCCGCGCCCGGCCGCCGCGGGGCCCAGCGTGGCCTCCAGCCCGTCCAGCAGGCGGGCGAGCGGCGGCAGGACGGCGGCCATGCTCTCGTTGCGCAGGCAGACGGCCAGCGCCGTGCGGGCGCGCGGCGGCAGCACCGGGTGGCGCTGCCAGCCTGGCACCACGCGGGCCACCGGGTCGCGACTGACCATCCCCAGCACGAAGCCGAAGAGCGCGTTGCCGGCGCAGAGGCAGGTCCAGGGCAGGGTGCCCAGCCAGGCCGCCATCAGCGCCACCTCCCAGCCGGTCCAGCCGCCGGGGGCCAGCACCTGCCAGGCCAGGGCCGCCAGCCCCAGCCCGATCGCCAGGCAGACCAGGAGGAAAGCGGCACGGCGCAGGCCGGGCCGCTCGGGCGGGGTGGGGCGGAGGGGGAT
>NZ_MLCO01000252.1 GCF_001982615.1 Teichococcus deserti
CGATCCCTTCCTGCTGGCGACGCCGCTGGGCGACAGCGCGGCGCCGCGCACCGCCGCCAGCGTGCCGTAGCGCGCCCGCGCCCGCAGCCGGGTCAGCTGCGCCGCGCTGTCGCCCAGCGGCGTCGCCAGCAGGAAGGGATCGGTCATGCGAAACGCCTCCGGAAGGGCCGGACCCATCCTGGCGCGAAGCGGGGGTTGCGGTCCATGCGAAAAATCTCGACAGGACAGAGGCGCGGCGCTAATGCTCAGCCCGGACCAGCCAGGAGGGCCCTGCGTTCCATGCTCGAAGGCATCGACGTCTTCCGCATCACCGGCGCGCGCATGCGGCACCTGGCGGAACGGCAGAACATCCTGGCCCAGAACATCGCCAATGCGGACACGCCGCTCTACCGCGCGCGCGACGTGAAGGCCTTCCAGTTCGACAGCGCCCTGCTGCGCAGCCAGGGCGGCCTGCCGGCGCTGACGCTCGCCAATTCGCGGCCCGGCCATCTCGGCGGCGGGCGCGACGGCGTCACCATCGCGGCCGACCGTGCGAATGCCTACAGCGAGGATCCGGACGGCAACACCGTCAACCTCGAGGAGCAGATGGTGAAGCAGGCCGACCTGATGAAGGCCTATGACCTCGCGACCCTCGTCTACAAGCGCGGCGCCGCCATGCTGCGCACGGCCGTGGGCGCCCGCTGATGATCCGCATCGGTCCGATCACCGGCGTGGGCCCGCTGACCCAGGCCATGGCCACTGCCGCCTCCGGCATGAGCACCCAGGCGATCCGCATGCGGGTCGCGGCCGAGAACATCGTCAATGCCAGCTCCACCGCGGCGGTGCCCGGCGGCGACCCCTATCGCCGCAAGCTGATCACCTTCGACCGCGCGGTTGACCGCGCGACGGGCGCGCAGCTGGTGCGCTTCGACGGGCTGCGTCCCGACCAGCGCGCCTTCCGCACCCAGTTCGACCCCGCCCATCCCGCCGCCGACGAGCGCGGCTATGTCAAATTCCCGAATGTCGATCCGCTGATCGAACAGGCCGACATGCGTGCCGCCGGACGCAGCTACGAGGCGTCCATCACGGTGCTGCAGCAGGCCCGGGCGCTCTACGGCAAGACGCTCGACATCCTGAGGTCCTGACCCGCATGCCCGTCCAGCCCAATGCCGCGCTCAACGCCGTTACCCCGGCCAGCGCCGCCATCCGCGCCTATGGCGTGACCCAGACGCCGACCGGGGATTTCCCGACCATGCTGCAGGACGCCGCCCGCGCCTCGCTGCAGACGCTGCGCAGCGCCGAGATGATGGCCGCCCGTGGCGTCGCCGGCACCGCCGACATCCAGGAGGTGGTGCAGGCCGCCGCCAATGCCGAGCTGACCGTGCAGACCCTGACCCAGCTGCGCGACAAGGTCGTCGGCGCCTATATGGACGTGCTCCGCATGGCGGTCTGAGAAGATCGGCACCTCACCGCGCGGAGAACTGACGCGATGAACGAAGGCGACGTGATCGAGGTGCTGCGCACCGGCTTCTACACCACCATGATGGTGGCCGGGCCGCCGCTGCTCGCCGCGCTGGTGACCGGCGTCGCCGTCTCCGTGCTGCAGGCGCTGACCCAGATCCAGGAGATGACCCTCTCCTACGTGCCGAAGATCGTGGTGACGCTGGTCGCCACCATGCTGTCGCTGCCCTTCGGCTTCGCCGCGCTCCGCTCCTATACCGAGGAGATCGCGCAGCTCATCGTGGGGCTTTGAGGGGAATGGAGTTCTTCCGCCGCCTCAGCCTCGGGCTCCGCCACCAGGATCTGCTCTTCGCCGCCGCCATGGTGGTGCTGCTGGCGGTCCTCGTCCTGCCGATGCCGCGCTGGCTGGTCGATCTGGGCCTCGCCACCTCCATCACCCTGTCGGTGCTGATCCTGATGGTCGCCATCTGGATCGAGCGGCCGCTGGACTTTTCCGTCTTTCCCACGGTCCTGCTCGTGGCGACCCTGCTGCGCCTGGCGCTGAACCTGGCGACGACGCGGCTGATCCTGGCCGACGGGCATCGCGGGCTGGATGCGGCGGGCAGCGTCATCCATGGCTTCGCCGTCTTCGTCGTCGGCGGCGACTTCATCATCGGCGTGATCGTCTTCGCCATCCTGATCATCGTCAACTTCATCGTCGTCACCAAGGGCGCCGGCCGCATCGCCGAGGTCGCCGCCCGCTTCAGCCTGGACGCCATGCCGGGCAAGCAGATGGCGATCGACGCGGATCTCGCCGCCGGCACCATCGACGATGCCGAGGCCAAGCGCCGCCGCAAGGAGCTCGAGGACGAGAATTCCTTCTTCGGCGCGATGGACGGCGCCTCGAAATTCGTCCGTGGCGATGCCATCGCGGCGATCATCGTCACCATCGTCAACATCCTGGGCGGCATCGTCGTCGGCACGCTGCGGCACGGCATGCCGCTCTCGGCGGCCGCCGGCAACTACGTGACGCTGGCGGTCGGCGACGGCATCGTCAGCCAGATCCCCGGGCTGATCGTCTCGGTCGGCGCCGGCATGCTGGTCTCCAAGGGCAATGTCCGCGGCTCCACCGACAAGGCTTTCATCAGTCAGCTCGGCGCGCAGCCGAAGCCGCTCTACTTTGCGGCGGGCCTCTCTGGGCTCTTCGCCGTGCTGCCGGGCCTGCCTTTCCTGCCCTTCATGGCGCTGGGCCTGGTCGCGGGCGGCGGCGGCTGGCTGGCGCAGCGCGCGGTGCAGCGCGCCGCGGCCGATGCCGAGGCGGGCCTGTCCATCGCCGACACCAGCGCGCCGCGCGAGGAGACCATGGCCGAGCTGATCCGCGTCGACGACGTGCGATTGGAGCTCGGCATGGGCCTGGTGTCCCTCACGGCAGGACGCCAGGGCGGATTGTCGGAAAAGATCAAGAAGCTCAGGCGCGCCTTCGGGCTGGAATTCGGCTTCGTCCTGCCGGCCGTGCGCATCAAGGACAACATGGATCTGGGCTCTGGCGAGTATTCCATCCAGGTGCAGGGGGTGGAGGTGGCGCGGGAGACGCTGATGCTCGGCCGGCTGCTGGCTTTCGCCCCCGGCGGGCAGGAGATCGGCGTGCCCGGCATCGACACCCAGGAGCCCTCCTTCCACATCAAGGCGCGCTGGATCGAGCCGGCGCTGCGCGAGATGGCGATGGCGCAAGGCCTGACCGTCGTCGATGTCGAGACCGTGCTGACCACCCACATGTCCGAGGTGCTGAAGGGCTACATGGCGCAGCTGCAGGGCTATGCCGCCACCCAGAAGCTGCTGGACGGGATGGAGAAGGAGCATCAGCGGCTGCTCGGCGACCTGATCCCCGGCGTGCTGCCGATGGCCACCGTGCAGAAGGTGCTGGCGACGCTGCTGGCCGAGCGCATCTCGATCCGCAACCTGCCGCTGATCCTGGAAGCGCTGCATGAAGGCGCCGCCTTCACCCGCAACGTCTCGATGCTGACCGAGCATGTGCGCCAGCGCCTGAGCCTGCAGATCTGCCGCGGCCTGACCCAGGAGGATGGCTATATCACCGCGCTCCTGCTCTCCCCGGAATGGGAGAAGGAGGTCGGGACCGCCATCATCGAGGAAGGCGACCAGCGCAGCTTCGCCATGGCGCCGTCCAAGATCCAGGAGCTGGTCAGCGCCACCCGCGCTCGCATCGCCGAGGCCGCCGCCCGCGGCGACTGGCCGGCGGTGCTGACCTCGGCGGTCGCGCGGCCCTTCATCCGCCACCTGGTCGAGCGCATCAACCCGACCATCGCCGTCATCTCCCATGCCGAGGTGCATCAGCGGGCCAAGCTGCGCACCGTGGGCCAGATCTGACGGGCGGATCTGACATGCACGCCTCGCTCGCCCTCGAGCCCTGGCTCTCGGCCGAGCTCTACCGCTGGTTCCTGGTCTTCTGCCGGGCCGCCAGCGCGCTGATGCTGCTGCCGGGCTTCGGCGAGACCCAGCTGCCCGGCCGCATCCGGGTGATCGCGGCCCTCGTCGTGGCCTTCTGCCTGGCGCCGCTGGCAGGTCCCCTGCAGCCGGTGCCGGGCGCCATCGGCATGGCCGGCGCCATCGCGGTCGAGGTGCTGGCCGGCAGCTTCCTCGGCGCCCTGTCGCGCATGCTGCTCTCGGCCGTGCATATCGCTGGGCAGATCATCGGCCAGAGCATCGGCCTCAGCAACGCCTTCGCCTTCGGCATCGGCGCCGACAACGCCGCCATCCTGGGCTCGGTGCTCTATGCCGCGGTGCTGGCCGCCTTCTTCGCCGTCGACGGGCATCACCCGGGGCTGCGCGCCATCCTCGACAGCTACCGGCTGGTGCCGCTGGGCGAGGCGCCGGCGGCAGCGCCCGCCGCCCGCGCCCTGACCGAGGCCGCGGCCACCGCCTTCCGCCTGGCCATGCAGCTCAGCATGCCCTTCCTGATCCTCTCGGTGCTGTTCAACGCGGCGCTGGCCGGCATCAACCGCGCGCTGCCGGCCATGCCGGTCTTCATGATCGGCGCGCCGGCCATCCTGATGACCGGGCTCTATTTGCTGGGCGTCGCCGCGCCGACCCTGCTGTCGGAGGTGCTCGGCGCCTATTCGGCCGCCTTCGTGATCAGCCGCTGATCCGATGGCGGAGGAAACCGGCCAGGAGAAATCCCTCGACGCCTCGCCGCGCAAGCTGCAGCAGGCGCGCGAGCGCGGCGACCTGCCGATGTCGCGCGAAGGGTCGAGCTTCGGCCTCTATGCCATGGTGCTGCTGCTGCTGGGGCTGGCCGGCGGTACGCTGGGCGGCCGCTTCGCCGCCGTGCTGCTGCCGATGCTGGAGCAGCCCGAGGCCTTCCTCGACGTCAACGAGCGCGGCTTCGAGCGCGCCGGCTCGGCCGTGCTGGAGGCGCTGACCATCGTGCTGCTGCCGGTCTTCGGCCTGCTGATGGCCGGCAGCCTGGTGCCGCACATGCTGCAGAACAATGTGGTGATGGCGCCGGAGCGGCTGGAGCCCAAGCTGTCGCATCTGTCGCTGATCGCCGGCTTCAAGCGGCTGTTCGGGCTGAAGGGCATCTTCGAGTTCGGCAAGAACCTGCTGAAGGCGCTGACCGTCGCCACCGCCTGCTGGGCGGTGGCCCGGCCGCTCTACGAGCAGAGCCCCTATCTGGCCGCGCTCGACCCGGTGGCCTTCCCGCATCTCGTGGTGCGCGCGCTCTGCACCATGCTGGGCGCCATCACCCTGGTCGCCGCCCTGGTCGCCATCATCGACATCAGCTTCCAGCGCTTCGAATACCACCGCCGCCAGCGCATGACCCATCAGGAGCTGCGCGAGGAGATGCGGGCAACCGACGGCGACCCGCACATGAAGGCGGCGCTGCGCAAGAAACGGCGGCAGCTTTCCTCGCGCAAGATGCTGGCCGACGTGCCCAAGGCGACCGTGGTGATCACCAACCCGACGCATTTCGCCGTCGCGCTCCGCTACGAGCGCGGCAAGGACGCGGCGCCGGTCTGCGTCGCCAAGGGGGTGGACCGCATGGCCCGGCGGATCCGCGAGATCGCCACCCAATCCGGCGTCGCGGTGATGGAGGACAAGGCCCTGGCCCGCGCCCTGCACGCCGGTGTCGAAATCGGCGACACCATCCCGGCCGTCCATTTCGAGGCGGTGGCCCGGCTGATCGGCATCGTCTGGGCGCGGCAGAAGGCCAGGACCGACACGCCTCCTGGGGGCCATGCCAGAAACGCTGGCCAGGGATCCTTTGCGGCATGACACAAAATTGATCTGTTTTGCTTGTCTGCGAAAATCACAAATGCGAAAGAAGGGCGCCACCACCGCAGGGGTCAAGGACATGGTCATCCAGACGCGCCGCTTCCTCATGGGTCTCCTCGCCGCCGCCACGCTGGGCACCAGCCTGGTCGCGACGCCCCTGGCGCCTGCGGCCTATGCCGCCGAATCCGCCGCGCCCAAGAAGGAGACCGAGTTCTTCCCGCTCGGCGACTTCACGGTGAACCTGCCCTCGGCCAACCGCCGCATGGCCTATGTCGTGGTCTCGGTGACACTGGAGACCGAGGCGCCGAAGCTGCAGGCCTTCCGCGACCTCTCGCCTCGTCTGAAACAGGCGGTGCTGCGCCGGCTGATGGCCATGTCCGAGCGGCAGGAGCTGCGCCCCGGCCGGGTCGACCCGGCCCTGCTGCGCGACAGCCTGTTCGACAGCCTCTCCCAGGTGCAGGAAGAGGGTCTGAAGGATGTGGTGATCACCCGGCTCATCCATAGCTGAGCCGGGGAGAGAACGACGCCGGGCCCCTGCGGTGGCCCGGCGCCCCGCCGCCTCAGCTGCCGAGGCGGGTGACATCCGCGGCGCTGACCACGGCGCCGGTGTCCAGCACCAGGTTGTAGCCGCCGCTGCTGTCGCGGCGCACCTCGGTGACCTTGCCGGCGACGGTCACGGTGCCGGCGGTGGTGCGCTTGTTGGCATCATCCTCGCCGACGACGCGCACCGTGTACTGCCCGGCCGCCAGCGGGTTGCCGTTGCCGTCCTTGCCATCGAAGGACAGGTCGGTCGTGCCGGCATTGAGGTTGATCCGCCGCAGCACGTCGCTGCGCGCGTCCAGCACCTCGAGCCGCAGATTCTTCAGCCCCGTCGCCGACACATCCACCGTGATCGGCACGCTGCCGCCACCCTCCGGCACGGTCAGCGTCGAGGCCTCGGTCTTCACCGACTTGCCCAGCAGCGCCGCATTCTCCGACAGCTTGCCGTTGCCGGCCAGCGCATCGGCGATGCCCTGCAGCAGCGCGTTGGTCTTGGTCTGCTGCTCGACCTGGGAGAATTGCGCCAGCTGCGCCACGAACTGCGTCGGATCGGTCGGATCCATCGGATCCTGGTATTTCATCTGCGCCGTCAGCAGCTTCAGGAAGCGGTCGAAATCGGCATTGCTGGTGTTGCTGAGCTGCGCGGTGGGCGCGGAAGTCGCCGCGATCGCCGGCGTGGTGTTGATGGCGGTGGTGCTGGTGGCCATGGGTGCAGGTCCTGCCTCAGGCGATGATGTCGATCAGGCTGTCGGAAGGCGGCCGCCGGCCAGCCGTCCCGGCGGCAGCAGCCTCGCCGGCCGCCTCCTCCGCCGTGTCGGCCAGGCGATAGGGGCGGGCCTCGCCCTCGGCCGCCTGCTGCTGCGGCGAGCGGCCATGCTGCAGGTCAAGCCCGGACTGGCCGAGCTGCAGCCCGGCCTGCTCCATCTGCTGCAGCAGCAGGCTGCGGTCCTGGCGCAGCGCCTCGAAGGTCTCGACCCGCTCGGCGGCCATGACCACCTGCTGCACCTGGCCGTCGCGGAAGGTCAGCCGCAGCTCGACGCGGCCGAGCTCCGGCGGGCGCAGCTCGACCGAGACGGTCTCCTTACCGTCCTCGGCGGCGCGGGCGAGGTGCAGGGCGATCTGCGGCGCGGCCTCGGCGGCCAGGCGCGGATGCGCGGCGGCGGCGGCCTGCGGCACCAGCACCGGCTGGGCCGGCGTGGTACCCGGGGCGGGGGCGGCCAGCACCGGCGGCGTCAGCCCCGGATCCGCGGCGCGCGGCGCCAGGGTCGCGGCCGCGGCGGCCGGCTTTTCCGCAGGGGCGTCGGGCTCGGCGGCGGCGATCTTCGGCGGCGGCGCGGGGG
>NZ_MLCO01000253.1 GCF_001982615.1 Teichococcus deserti
CCCCGACGGCGGCGTCGTCACCGGCCGCTACGCCATCGCCCGCTTCAACCTGCGCACCACCGGGCGCCCGAGCCACGCGGGCTCCGCCCTTGCCGACGGCCGCAGCGCCATCCGCGAGATGTGCAAGCAGATCGTCGCCATCGAGGCGATGACGACGGACGCCTGCACCTTCTCCGTCGGCGTCATCCATGGCGGCCAATGGGTCAACTGCGTCGCCACCCATTGCGACGCCGAAGCCCTGTCGATGGCCAAGCGCCAGGACGACCTGGACCGCGCCGTCGAGCAGATGCTGGGCCTGGGGACGCAATCCGATGTCGGCCTGGAGGTGAAGCGCGGCGTCACCCGCCCCGTCTGGGAACCCGATGCCGGGACGATGCGCCTCTACGGCACGGCCAAGGCGCTGGCGGGCAGGCTCGGCCTCGGCCTGCCGCATGCCAGCGCCGGCGGCGGGTCGGACGGGAACTTCACGGGGGCGATGGGGATCCCGACGCTCGACGGGTTGGGCGTCCAGGGCGCCGGCATCCACACCCTGCAGGAACACCTGCTGATCGACAGCCTGGTGCCGCGGGCGCGGATGTTCGCGGGGTTGTTGGCGAGCGTTTGAGGCGTTTCGGGTTCAATTAGCTTAGGACTGTTTAGAGAAGCTTTGGCTTGAAGGCTGGGGGGGGGAATGAATTCTCCCCCATATCCTTATTTCTGGGCTGAACTTCTTATCAATACCTACCCCTGCAAACTCATCTCAAAGACAATACGCACAGTAAATCTCAAAAAAAGTAAATTATAAATCAGCAAGATACGCCTCAAAATCAAATATAGGAAAAATAATAAATCTCACGATAATCCAATTCAAAACAGAAACAGAAATTAGAGCATATATAGCCCTCTTGCACGACTTCCATATTATTTTTGATACGTCATTGCATATTTTCTCGATATCAACAATAACAGCAAGGGCAAGAAATTTTGCTGGTGAGTCCATGTAAATTCTATTTCTGACTTCAGCTGCAATCCCAGCTTCTATGCTTCCGTATCTCCAGCATAATTCTATTATAAGCCAAATTTTACTTAATTTATAAATCCCAAAAACAAATATTCCAAAATAACACGCCCAATACAATATTAACCCCAGATTAGGCCGGAATAATCCAATGAAGATTGTTGTCAGTAAAATTAAATTTTGAGATAATAGAATATCTCGGATTGATTTCTTAATTTCACTAAGAATTTCCTTTATCGGCTCTGCCGCCGCACGAGCCGCTATCCGCTCCGACAATAGTGACGACGCCCATCGAATCCCCAAGAACCCAAGGCCAAAATAGTAAAGAGCCATCGCGGCAGACCGCCTCATCAAGACACCCAAAGATCGTAACCGAATCATTCTAAAATTGCACTATGTTTATCGAAATATGCGGCAATGACGTCGAATGATGTAAAAATTCCAATCGAAGCTAGACTATCATTTAATAGTTTAAATATTAAATGATTAATTCATGTGATGAAATTCTATTTTGAATGAAATACCTATTCGCCCCCTGCCTCACTCCCTTTCCCCAGCCTCTACCCCCC
>NZ_MLCO01000254.1 GCF_001982615.1 Teichococcus deserti
CCGGAAGGGCGGCCGTGGGGCCGGAGGGGGGCACGGGGCCTTGCATTGGCATGGTGCCTAGCGCAGCGGAGCGGCCACGCGCAAGGCGCCGCCTCTATGCGGAGAGGAAACGGAGGCGCGCCGCTTCCAGCACCAGGCAGGTCAGCGGCCCGCCCGCCACGGCCCCGGTATCGATGCCGATACGATTCGGCCGCAGCTCCGGCGCCCGGCAGGGGGTGTGGCCATGGACGACCACCGCGGGCAGCGGCCGCGGCCAGGACAGAAAAGGCTCGCGGATCCAGAGCAGGTCCTGGGCGCGCTGGGCGGCCAGCGGCTTGCGCGGGTCGATTCCGGCATGGACGAAAAGATAGTCGCCGGCCGTCCAGCTCAGCCGCAGCCCGTCCAGGAAGGCGCGGTGGCGCGCGGGCAGGGCAGGGTGACCGGCGGGAAGAGGGCCGTCCTTCGGCCCGTAGCTGGCCAGCGTCGCGTCGCCGGCATTCCACAGCCAGAGATCCTCGGCGACCGAGCCGGGGCCGTCCTTCAGCGCGGCCATCATCATGGCCTCATGGTTGCCCAGCAGGTCGATGCGCTCGGCGCGCGGCAGCGGGCCCGGGCCGCAGAGCGCCTCGATGACAGCCGCGCTGTCCGGGCCGCGATCGACGTAGTCGCCCAGATGCACCAGGGCGCAGCGCGCGGCGGGACGCGCCTCCCAGTCCTCCGCGATGGCGGCGTGCAGCGCGAGCAGCCGCCCCGCGCAGCCATGCACGTCGCCGATCGCATAGACCCTGAGGCCTTCCGGCAGGCGGCCGGGCGCAGGCTGTTCCATCGCTTGCCTTCCGGCGGGATGCCGCTTCCAACGCGCCGCGACGGCGGAGGTTTAGCCTGAGGCCGCCGGCCCGCTGTTCAGCCCCGTCCTCAGACTTTCTGGCGCCGCGCCTGGTAGCGCGCCTGGGCCGCCATGCGCACGCCCGCATTGGGGGCGCCGAACTGCCGGTAGCCGCCGCGCCGCTCGACGATCTCGAAGAAGAAGCGGTCGGCGAAGCTGGCGGTATAGGCATGGGTGAAGACCCCGCCCTCGGCATCCTGGTCGTGCAGCAGGTTCAGCGACTTCAGCTCGTCGAGGCGCGTGGGCTCCAGGCCGAAGCGGGCCTCGAGGTCGTCGTAGTAGTTCTCCGGGATCGGCAGCAGCGGCGCGCCGCGGGCGGCCAGCTGCCGGGCGGTGGCCGCCGCATCCTCGGTCAGGAAGGCGATGTGGTGGACGCCGGCGCCGGCGACGGCCGAGACGAAGCGCCCCGTCGCCGTCTCCCGCGCCTCGGAGACGTTCAGCGGCAGGCGCAGGGCGCGATCCGGCGTGACCATGGCGCGGGAGCGGACCAGGCCGCGCGGATCCGGCAGCTCCCACAGCCCTTCCGGCTCCATCCCGAAGAGCGCGCGGTAGAACAGCACGAAGCCGTCCATCTGCCCCGGCGTCAGCGCCTGCGCCACATGATCGATGGAGAGCAGCCCGGGTCCGGCCGCATCGACGCCGGGAATCAAGAAAAAATCATCCTCCCAGAAGGAGCGCTCGCCGGGGCGGTTCTCCACCAGGCAGACCAGCGAGCCGTCGGGGGCGCGCAGCGACGGGATCGGCCGCTCGCCCTCGCCGCGCGGCTCGTACCAGGTGGAGCAGCGCAGCGCATCGGCCCGGGCCAGCGTCGCCTCGGCATCGGCCACCGTCAGCGCCATGGCGCAGACCGAAGCGCCATGCATCTCGAAATGCCCGGCGGCGGCGCTGTCCGGCTCGGCGTTCAGCACCAGGCTGACGCCGCCCTGGCGATACAGCTCGACGGCCTTGGAGCGGTGCTTGCCCGCGAGGCGAAAACCCAGCGTGCCGAGAAACTGCGCCAGCTCGCCGCGCACCGGCTCGTTGACGGCAAATTCCAGAAACTCGACGCCGCTGCAGGGCGAGACCGGGGGCAAAGCGGAGGCGGCCACCGTCGGCCGCGCCTCGCTCTCCACCAGGATCAGCGAGCGCAGCCCGTCCCGCGCCGTCTGCCGCACTGGGGCGGCGCGGAACTCGTCGTTGAAGATCTCCAGCGACAGCGGCCCGGCATAGCCGCTGTCCAGCACGGCGCGGGTGAAGCCCGCCACGTCCAGCTGGCCCTGGCCGGGGAAGTTGCGGAAATGCCGGCTCCAGTTCAGCACGTCCATGTCCAGCCGCGGCGCATCCGCCAGCTGCACGAAGAAGATTTTTTCACCCGGCAGATCGGCGATGCCGGCAGGGTCGTCGTTGATCGACAGCGTGTGGAAGGAATCGACGATCAGCCCAAGCGCCGGGTGGTCGGCCCGCTGCACCACGTCCCAGGCCTGCCGCCAGCGGTTGATGTGCCGGCCCCAGGCCAGCGCCTCGAAGCCGACGCGCAGGCCGCGGCGATGCGCGCGCTCCGCCATCTCGTGCAGGTCGGCCGCCGCCCGCGCCGGATCGTCGATCGCGGCCGGCTGCACATTGCTGCAGACGAGGACCAGGTCGGTGCCCAGCGCCTGCATCACGTCGAACTTGCGCTCGGCGCGGTCGAGGTTGCGGGCGCGCTGCGGCTCCGGCATCGCCTCGAAGTCGCGGAAGGGCTGGAAGATCGGGATGCTCAGCCCGAGATCGGCCGCCAGCCGCCGGATTTCCGCGGGCGAGCCGTTGAAGGTCAGAAGGTCATTCTCGAAGATCTCGACGCCGTCGAAGCCGACCGCCGCCGCCGCCTCCAGCTTGTCCGGCAAATCGCCGCTCAGGCAAACCGTGGCAATGCAGCGGGACCGGGCCATCGACAAAAACCTCCTAAAAGCAAAGCAAGGCCGGGGGGAAGTATCCCCCCGGACCCCCTTCTATTTCTGTCAGGACGTCACCGCCGATGGCGGTGCCGCGCCCTACTCCAAGGTGATCCCGCGCGAGCGGATCACCTCGCCCCACTTGGCGCTCTCGGCCGTCAGATAGGCGGGCCAGGCCGCGGAGCTGCCGAATTCCGGGAAGATGGAATTCTGCTTCAGCCGCTCCGTCACCTCAGACGCCTTCATCGTCGCCTCGGTTGCAGCGGACAGCCGCGCGATCACCTCGGCTGGCGTGCCGGTGGGCGCCAGGATGGCGAACTCCGAGGCGCATTCATAGCCGGGCAGCCCCGCCTCGGCGATGGTGGGCACATCCGGCACCAGCGGGTTGCGCGCGCGGCTGGACACGCCCAGCACGGTGACCTGCTTGGCGGCGATCAGCGGCAGCGCGGTCACCGCATCGACGAAGGCCATCTCGACCTCGCCGGCGATCAGCGCCTGCACCGCGGGCGCGCCGCCGCGATAGCTGATGTTCTGCACCTCGATGCCGGTCTCGCGCAGGAACAGCTCGGTCGCCAGGTGGGCGGACGAGCCCGCGCCGGAGGAGGCATAGCTCATCTTGCCCGGCCGCGACTTGGCGAGCGCCACGAAGCCCGGGATGTCCTTCACGCCGAGATTGTTGTTGATGCACAGGAAGATCGGCGTCGTCGCAACCTTGCCGATCCCCACGAAACCCTTGTCGTCGTCATAGCCGCGGGTCGGGAACAGGTGCCGCGCCATGGCGAAGGTGCTGTTGACGCCGAGCAGCAGCGTGTAGCCGTCGGCCCGGGCGCGGGCCACCGAGGCATGGCCGATCGTGCCGCTGGCGCCGGGGCGGTTCTCCACCACCACCTGCTGGCCGAGCTCCTTGCTCAGCTGCTGCGCCAGGACGCGGGCCACGAAATCGGTCGAGCCGCCGGGCGCCCAGGCGACGACCAGCGTGATCGGACGGGTCGGGAAATTCCCCTGGGCCCGGGCCGCGCGCGGCATCAGCGCGCCGCCGGCGGCCACCAGGCCGAGCGAGGCGGCCAGGCCCTGCGTCAGGCCACGACGGGTGAAGGTCATGCTTTCCTCCGGTGCTTCGGCACTTGCTTGGACGAATTGCTGTTGGAAGCGTACGTACCAGATAGTACATTAGCCTCGCAAGCCCAAAGCCGGTGCCCCCGGCTCGGGAAAACGAGGAAGCCAGCATGACCGCGCAGCCCATCCCCGCCAATGATTCATCGCCGCTGGCCCCGCTGCCGCCGGCCTTCCTGGTCGGGCTGATCGGCAGCGGCATCCAGGCCTCGCGCTCCCCCGCGCTGCATGAGCGGGAAGGGGCGGCGCAGGGGCTGCGCTATCTCTACCGCCTGTTCGATCTCGAAGTGCTGAAGCGCGGGCCGGAGGCGCTGCCCGAGCTGCTCGCCATGGCCGAGGCGCTGGGCTTCGCCGGAGTCAACGTCACCCATCCCTGCAAGCAGGCCGTGCTGCCGCTGCTGGACGAGGTCTCCGATGACGCCCGGGCGCTCGGCGCGGTGAACACCGTCGTGCTGAAGGATGGCCGCCGCATCGGCCACAACACCGACCATTCCGGCTTCGCCGAAGGCTTCCGCCGCGGCCTGCCGGATGCGGCGATGGGGGAGGTG
>NZ_MLCO01000255.1 GCF_001982615.1 Teichococcus deserti
GGGGTCACCTGCCGGGGTGCGCCCCGATAGCCGCCTCCAGGGCCGCCCCAGCCACCCCCGGTTCGATGCCGAGGCGCTGGGCCAGGTCGGGGGCCACGGCCCTGCCGATGTCCTGAGCATCCCGCAGGCGGTCGGCAGCGATGGCATCTCGCATGGCCTTGGCTTTCCTGGCGCTTTCCTCGGCGGCCAAGCGATCGAGCGTCTTGGGCGCTGCGGCCTTCACATGCCCATGCCAATTGGCTGGCAACGCGCAGAGGGTGATCTCGTATGGCCGCCACCACGGGATGGCCTGAACCGACGCCGGGTCCTCTCCGTCATCCGCGCTCATCGTGAAGCCCATCGAGCAATTGTTCAGCACGCCAGCACCGACCATCGCCTGCGCGTCCAGGCCGCGCCGCGTAGGAGCAAACCGGGCGATGGCGAAAGCGCTGCCAAGAGAGGCATCAATCCACGCCATCTCCACCACCCCGAGGATGGCGTCGAGGTGGTGTTCGTGGTTCGCCAGCAGCGGCGCACGCCCGCTGTTCAGTAGCGACAGGTCGCCGCCTTCCATGGACAGCCGGAAGGGTCGACCAACCCGAGAGCGGCGGATCACGTCATGGCTCGCGAAGCACAGCAGCGCCCGGCTGCCGCTCTGATCAGCCTCATGCAGCGCGGCAATGCCTTCGACACTGGCCACCTCAGTATGGCCCTCATCGATGTCCAGCGGCTCAGGCGCCAGGGCTTCCATGGTCGTGCTCATCGAGAGGGGTGCTCCCGCTGGAGCGCTGCCATAAGTTGGGAGAGCAAAGTGGGGACGGCCGCGGTCATTCCTTTTTCCACCTTGTTGCAGCGGTCCAGCTGCCTCTGATCGCCGGCCAAGACCGCCTCGGCCCTGATCTTCCCGAACCTAAATCGCTCAGCGCTGATGGCCTGGAGGACTGCGTAGATAGCCTTCACCGAGCCATCGCCCGGCACACTTTCGGTCGGCATCTGGTGCCCCTTTTCGTCATGCAATTGGGTGGGTGAGACAGGCAGGCTCGACGCCTACCTGCCATGTTCCTGCCGCCCGGCCGCCGCCAGGCTGCGTGACAGTTCAACCCGCCTCTCCCCGAGTTCTCTCAGTGCTTCCCGATGGGCGCGCATCTTCTTCGCGGGGGTCCAAGCGGGCGGGTTGTCGAGGAACTGGCGATGGCTGCTTTCGGCGCGGCGCACCGTGTCGAGCTCCATCTGGATTGCCGTGACTGATTGGTTCATCGGGTTGAGCGCCTTCGATGTGGCGTGTTCGTCCTTAAGCAAGCGGTGTGGGACCTGTGCCTTCGAACAGGCCCCACATTGATCCGGTTACTGCCAGACGGGGCTGTACTTGTTCGGATCCAAGCGCTGGAAGCAGGGCATCAGCTTCTTCCCGATGTCGCCATGCTCAATCTGGAGATCCATACTCGCGTTAAATTCTTCCGAGAGGTCTCGCAGCATTTCGTTCGTCTCTCGCGCTTTGGTGCGCATAGCTTGGATTTCAGCTTCCAGCCCGGGATAACGCGTCGTCCACAGCTCCACGAACTCAGCTGCAAGCCTGTCAGCTTCGGCCAGTTTTTTTCTGAAGGCGGCGGACTTCTCCTCCTTCTGTGCTTGCAGCAGCTTCGGCTTCAGAGCCTCGACCATCACGCCCAGCCGCTCCGCCTCGGCGCGAACCTCGGCCAGCTCGCGCTCGCCGGCCTCAACCTCCTTGGCGTTGCCGCTGATCAGCAGCGCGCCACGGCTGGCCTTCAGTTCGGCTTCGCGGCTGATGGCCTGTGCCTGCAAGGCCTCGGCCTGGCTGATGGCGGCGGCGATGGACTCGGCGTTCTGCAGCTTCGGGCGCAGGCCGAGAATCTTGCTCAGTTCCATGGGTCTTCTCCGTTTGTGTGTCAGGCGATGGCGGGGACGGCGGCAGCGATCAGCTGCGCCGGCAGAGGGCCGAGCTCGTTGACGGGTTCGGCGGTGTGGCCGGCGGCGGCGGCCAGCCAGTCGGCGCGGTGGCGCGGCGTGGTCTCGATCAGCAAGAGCTTGCTCACCCTGCCGGTGATCTCGGCGAACTGGCGGTAGTGCTCGGGATCAGGCTTGCGGTCGTACAGGACGACGCGATGAGCCCAGCGGAGGAGCTGGGGGAGCTGCCCCCAGGCAACCGGACCATCCGCACCAGGCAGCACCAGGCAGACATTCGCGAAGAGGCTGATCTTGTGGAGCGGGAAGTCGGCGCCTGCCTTGAGCAGCCCCACCGTCCGGCGGCGGGATGCGGCGAACATGAGCAGGGGTTCGCGGAAGCCTGCGCCGGCGGTGATCTGGTGGCGGATCTCCTGGACCAGCGCGCTTTCGCTTTCGACCATTCGGGTTCCGTGGAAGGTGGAGGTGCCGCCAGAGCCCGCCATGTGGACGGGCCTCATCTGCAGCAGCACCGGCATGTCTGTGGTGTCGATGGCCATGGTGATTCCCTAATTCCGGTGGATGTGTCGGTGGGCCCAGAAGCCCTTCCGCAGGCCGTCCTTGAGCGGATCGGATGACGGCGGCCCTGGGCCACTCGGAGCGGCGAAGTGCTCCCGGATTGCTTCGGCCTCGGCGGCGTCGACCGCGTCGCAGTGCTCCAGGAAGGCGGTGATCTCGGCCCGGCGGGTGCGCAGTTCTTGCAGCAGGTCAGCCGGCGGGGGCGCCTCTGCCTGCAGCTTCACGCGACCATCCTGGAGCCAGAGGGTGATGCCAGACTGCGCGCAAAGGTTGAGAAGGTCGGAGGGGGTCAAAGCGTCCCCTCCCACACCCCGTTGCCACTCTGGGGATACCCTTTCCCCCTGTGAGGGGGGTTCTGAGCCGTCACACCGTCACAAGACTGTTTTTGCTGGGGATTTCCCGATTTCAATCCGTCACAGGTTTTGCCATGTGACGGGTCATTTTCGGCCGCAAACCCGCAGTTTTCCTCGGTTGTGTCGGTGTGACGGTTTGCTGTGACGGTTTCGTCGGCCTTGGCCGTTTCGGGCGGCAAATAGCGCTCCCAAGCGAGCTTGAAGGCGTCCGCGTAATAGCCCTTGGCGGTCGCGCCGGCTGCCAGACGGATGGTGCCCGGCCGTGGCCCGAACGGCTTCAATGCACGCGCAAGTTGCGGCGCGGACATGGGCTTGCCGTTCTTCCACTCAGGCCAGGGACGGTCCTCCATGTCGGCCAGGGCCCGGCAGAGGTCGTCGCTGGCCAGGCGGTCGGTGCGCGTCGCGGCGAACGTCGCCTTGATGTCGGCGAGCAGGAGGGCGCCGGCCTCGAGGGTGCCTTCCTCCTTCGCGCGCCGGCCGAACACCTCGCGCAGCGCCTTCCGGCCGCGCGCCGCCCAAACGGGGCCGGCATCGTCGGCGATGCTGACGAGCGGTACGCTGACGTCGGCCTCGCGGTCGCCGAGCTCCTCCGGTATGGCGGGATCGGCATTCAGATGCGGGCCGCGGTCCTGCGCCCACCGCACCAGCTTACGAGCCAAGTCGTGCAGGCGGCCGCGGGCGCCGGGGCTGCGCAGGCGGGTGACGGTTTCGCTGGCGGCCTTGCGCTGCAGCACGATCGGCAGCGCGCGGTCCTCGAGGGTGCCGGGCAACTCGCCAATGCCAGCCAGGGCGACCGGGGCGAAGGTGGCGAAGCAGATCGGCTGATGCTCGTCCTTCACCTCGACAACGCGGATGACCTGACCGCTGGCCTCGAAGCCGCTGTTGAGAATGCCGCGCAGTTCCTCGTTCTCGCCGAGAAAGCTGTCGGCTTCATCGATTAGCAACGTCAGCGGCGACAGGGCCTCGACGGTGCGGAACACGCCCGATGCGGAAATGCTGTCGGCCTTCAGCGGGCGGCAGCAGAGCGCCCGCAGGATGTCCAGCAACGTGCTCTTTCCGCAGCGCTTAGCCGGGCTGGTGACGCTGAGGCGCGGCGTGTGCTGGAACCGGCTGTAGACCCAGCTGTGTGCGCACCAGAGCGCCACAGCATCGGCCATGGCCATCGGCAGGATGACGTGGGCACGGATGGCCGCCGAGAGCGCCGAGAGCAGGGCTTCGGTTTCGACAGGCTCGGGCCAGGGCTCGACCACGGCCAGCGCGACACCTCGCCCGGTTGCAGCGTCCTCCGCCGGCCGCACACCGCGGACCATCTCGTCCAGGGTGCTGACGCGACACCCGAGCCGATCGGCCGCGGCCTGGCGCTCGCGGTCGTAGTCCAGTGGATCCAGGGCAGCGAGGCGCGCGATCTCGTTGGCTTCGGCCGCGCGGTCTCGGTTGGTGGTGTTGTCCTCCGTCATGCCGACACCCCCGCCGGCAAGGTGCCGGTGTCGGTGCGCTGGGCGATGGCCCATTCCGCGATGGCCTTCCCCTCGGCCTCAGGCTTGCCCACGTCGAGCAGCGCCAGGCCGATGGCGCGGACCACCTCATCCTTGGTCAGCAGCTTCGCCCGGACCAAGCGAGCCAGGCCCCAAGCTTCGGCGACGGCGGTCGGGTGGCGGGTGCCTTCGGACTGCTGCCGGATCAGACTGCAGGCCTTGGCGAGCGCCGCCATGGCGTAGCGGCTGCCGTTCCCCGTGCTGGTGACGGCGGCAGCGCGGTACTGGTCGACCGGCGGCTTCGGCGGCGGTGCCAGCTCGCTGGCCGAGGGCGCCGCGATATAGCGGTGCTCGCCCCGCAGCCAGGCAAGGCGACCGTCGAGCGGATCTTGCGCGCCATCGGCGAAGACGGGCGCGGCGGTGTAGTTCACCTGGGCCGGCCGGAACAGCGAGGCGTCGACCGGCAGCCCGCGGAACCAGCGCTGGCCCTCGGCGCCGGAGAGCGGGCGGTCGCACCAGCCCCAGAGCCGGAGGCGCGCACCAGGCTTGAGGCCGTGGCTGCCCGTGGCCTGCACCACCAGGTCCGCCTGCTGCAGCGGCTGCGGCAGCATGGGCAGGACGGCCGCAGCGCAGGCCAGCAGGTCGGTGCGGTCGATCCCCTCCGGCAGCGGCACGCCGTCGAGGTCCAGCGCCAGCCAGCGCCGCGGCACGTCGCGCAGCGTCGGCAGCTCGCCGGTCTCGGGATCGGTGTGCACCAGGCGACGCACATGCTGCGTCCGGGCGGGGTCAGCGATGGCGCCGCGCACCACGGCACAGCAGGGGCGGCTGAGCAGCTTGCCCAGCAGCTGCAGCAAGTCGCCCATGCCGGTCAGCGGCTCGCTGTGCAGGTCGTAGTGCTTGGCCGAGTCGTAGCCCTCGACCACGCCGTCGGCGCGCACGCGCTTGGCCAGGCGCGGGCCATAGGAGGTGATGACGGTGATGGTGTCGGCGGTCACTGGAGCACCTCCCCAGCCGGCAGGCCGGCAACAGGATGCGAGCCACCGTTGGGCGGCATGATCGACAGGACGCGCAGGCGGGGGAGATGCCGGCCCACCTCGGCGAGCCACGCCGGGTGACGGCGCGCTTCCATCTCGATCACCAGCGCCCGCCCCTGAGCAAGGGCGGCGGCGGCGATCAGCGCGTAGTGCTCTGGCTTCCCGCCCGTCGCGTGCAGGACGACATGCTTCGCCCAGCGCAGCAGGCGCTGAGCCTGTGGCCATGCCTGCGGGCCAATCGCTGCCGGCGTGTCGTCAGCGAGGACAATGGCGGTCGGGCGCGTGTTGTTGAGGATCCGCGAGGGGATGATGCCGCCGCGGGCGGTGATCACCAGCGCCAGGCTGCCATCCGCCGCGGCGCGCAGGAGCGGGATACGGAATCCCTCCCCCACTTGCTGCGAGCGCATGATCAGCTCGGAGAGCTGCGCGCTGGTGCCAGCCACGGCGTCTGCCACGTGGCGGCGGCTCATCGGGCTGCCTCCAGCATGCGCTTAGCGGCGATGGCATCACCGATGCTGTCGAAGATCCTGCGCACCGGGCGGCGGTCCAGAGCGGCCGGCATCGGCGGGACGAGCAGCGCCGCGCGCGGGCTGCCATCGGCGCCGGCGGCGAGCGGGATCTCGATCAGCTTGATCGCCTCGGCACGCGGGCGCGCGACGGGCTTGGTCGGCTCGGACCAGCGGCGCGCGAACTGGCGATTGAAGTCCGGATCGGACTGGCGCGCGTAATTGACAGAAGATTTCATGACCTGCCCCTTTAGGGATGGCCACGGAAGGACTGGCAAAGCGGCGAGGGACGGACTAAATTGCGGGTGTCAGGTAGTGCCCGCTGAGTACGCGTATCCTCTCGCAGCCCCGTCAGGTCCTTTGGACCGTGGCGGGGTTTTGCTTTTAGGCAGCGTGGCGCGCGTCAACCTCGGACGTGCTCCGGCGCGGGGCGCTGGTGCAGCTGCGGGCCCAGGAGAGCGCGTCTTCCCAGCGATACAGCGCGCGGGCGGAGAACAGGCTGTACGGCGGCCCACCGCCGCGCGTGGCCTTGGTGGCGAGCGTCCGCGGCGACACGGGATAGCCGGCGGCGGTCAGCGCGCCGGCCACAGCTTCGCGGGTCAGCAGCGCATCAGGGCGATCGGGAAGAATGTGCATCAGCGCAACACCTCGCAATTGAGATGTTGCGAGAATGGTCGCGAACAAACGCTTGCGTCAGAACGCAACAATGAAGAGAGATCCGGCGATCTTCTCCACTGGTTGCATTCGGAAAGAACTAGCTGATTTCTTCTCCCGGAAGCCACGGCAGGTAGCGCTCGAGGTTCTCCGCGTGCCGCAGGATCATGTCCTCGGCCCAGAGGGGATCGGGCGTAGTACTGGCAACGGCCTTCAGCCAAGTGGCGCCGGCGCGAGCCCGAAGAGCCTCGCCGGAACGCTTGTCGACGTCGGGAATGCCGGACGGATTCTGCTTGGCCAGGCGCAAGGCATGATCGAATACGGCAGAGACCAGTCGAACAGCTGGCCCGTCCATGGTCACGCCTGGCTCCTTCCCGAAGGCAGCCACATACAATCCCAGAATCTTCGGGTAGGCGAATTGGGCCAACCAATCGACGGGCGCCCCAGCCTGTGCGGGAGCACAGGCATGGGTTGCCCACTTCTCCATGCTGTCGCGCCAGTGCGAGGGAAGGTTCGGCGGCGCCGCAGTACAAAGCGCAGGCACTTCCGCCATTAGGCGGGCCAGCTTCTGATAGGCGTCGAAGATCTGGCGCGCATCCTTGCGCGACAGTTGGTCGGTTTCCTGGGAGGCGAAGACGATCTGCCCGATGAGGGACTTCACCGACCGCAGTACGGCTTCGACCCGGGCGGGATCGCCCTGGACAGCAAGAGTTCTCCCAGCCGCGGCGGTGAGGATACTGGCCGCTTCTTCCCGTCGCATGGGTGCAAAACCGTCGTGCGGTGCCACACGCGCCTGGTGCAACGGTTCCATCTGACGCTCCTTCGCGATCTGGCGGCCCCATGATCGGCCAGGCCAAGCGCGGCGCAAGGGGTAACCCTCGCGCCGAAAGCCAAGCAATGGGGAATCGGTCAGGGCTCATTGGCCGGGCGCTCCTGCCCGTCGAGCCGGTCCCACTCTCTTCTCGCCGCCAGCCGGATATCGCGGCAGACGGCATAGGCCGCCGGTGCCTGCTGCCCGCCCTCGAGCATGAGGTCGCGCATGGCGTCGAGGACTAGGTCGGCCTCACGCCAGAAGGATGGGGTGTCGAGGCCCCTCATCCGGGTGGCGAGCTGGCGCCCGAGGTCCGCGGGGGTCTCCGGCACTGGCCCGCCGAGCTCGATCAGCCGGCGGTCCTGGTGCAGATGTTGCAGCTTGGCCGCCGCCTCGGCCTCCTGGCTTCGCGCCAGGTTGCCGGAGTGCAGCAGATGCTCATGCGTCGCCCGCTCGGCCACGGTGTCGAAGCTGCGCTGGCACCATAGGCAGCGGTGGCTGGCAGGAAGGACGTGGCGGCTCATGCGCTCGGCTCCAGCCGATCGAGATCGCGCTGCAGTCCGAGCATTAGGTGCTCGCAGGGCCCGGCCCACTGCGGCACTTCGCCGCTCGGCAGGGTGAGCAGCATAGTCACCGCTCGAGCCTTCGCGCGGAGACCTGCAGGTGTCGTTGCCGGGATCTTGGCGGCACGGCACAGGACGGCTTCCCAGGGCCGCGGCGCAAGCAGTTCGGCGAGGGTTTGGCCAGCGGGTGCCCAGCCGTCGGCGTGCCAAAGCCGCTCCGCTTCGGCGAGCAGGCTGAGGAGCTCGGCGTCGAGGGCCGATCCTTCCATCAGGACGGGGATGGCAATGCCGGCCGAGACAGCGACCATCGGCAGTGAGCGGCGGGAGATGGCTCGCTTCATAGCGCGGTGCCCTCCAGCAGCAGCCCGATCAGCAGGCCGGCGGCGGCGCTGGCGAGCGTCCAGCTGAACCAGGCCAGGCTAAGCAGCGAGAGGGGCGGAAGGTGGCCGGCGCGCAGGTAGGCGCGAGCAGCCTCTCGCCGTGTGACGACGACCTTGATCGTCTCGGCGGGCTTGGTGGGGAGAGGCTCGCCCGGGGCGCGGAACGGGCGGGTCATGCCTGCGCCCTCCCAGCTTCGGCGCGGACAGCTGCCCACACCTGCTCCATGGCCTTGACCGCCTCGACCCGGAACAGATCCTGGGCCTCGACCAGATAGCGCAGGCCATCCTCGGCCGCGTCGGGAGCGTCCACCAGGATGCTCCGCAGAAGCTCGGAGCCCTGCTCGAGCCGGCCGAGAACGTAGTCGATCTCGTTCAGGGCCTCGTTGAGGGTGGGGGTGCTCATGCCGACACCTCGCCGCGGACGATTCGCTGTTCTTCCGCGTTGAAGTAGGTCCCCGCCATCCTGGCGAGCGGCAGACCATGCGCCTCCGACAGCGTCTTCAGAGCCCAGACCATGTGCGCCAGGATGAAGCCGATTCTTCTCTCGCCGGCGTGGGTCAGATGCTCGCCGCCCAGATTGTCGAGCATGTCGCGCAGCAGCAGGATGTGAGCAGTCGCGTCGATCGCAGTCTCGGGGATGCTGCTGGCCCCCAACTCCTCGATGGCACAGATCTGTTTGAAGACCCGATCGGAGTTGTTCCGATGAACCACGGCATCCGATATCAGGCCTGCCCGACGTGCAGCATCCTCAGCGTCGACCAGAGCATGGTGCTTCTGCCAAAGGGCGTCGACGATCAGAACCGCTTCCGCCGCACCCATTCGAAGGGCTGCGGCCTCTCCTCTTTCCGGGACACCGGCAGGCGGCATCGCCGACGGCCGCGCATCTTTCACTCTTCTTCTCGGCTTCGACTTCGGCGCCGCCGCGATGTCAGGCGATCCGGCCTCAGCGCCGGCGGTGGCCCGTCTTCTGGACGAGCGAAGGGGTGGCGCGTTATGCGCAGCAGTAGCCATGGCCTGATGCTCCAGCGTCAGGGTTGTGGTGAGGCCGGGCTGGGTGGTGCAAACACCGAGCTCGGCCGCTCTGAGCACACAAGCTGACTGCTGCGGAATCCTAGTTCCCACACTCAATCTTCTGGTGCTGATACCCATCTAAGTGGTACTTTAGGCCAGCGTCAAGCATATTTTGGGTGTGAAAACCATATGGCTGTTTCTGGGAACCAACTTCGGGCTGCCCGCGCGCTGGCCGGCCTTGAGCAGAAGGATCTCTCAGAGACCTCCGGGGTCAGCATCAACACCATCAGGAACATGGAAGCTCGGGCAGCAGAACCTGTCCGAGGGCGGCTGGACACCATGGAACGCGTGGTCGATGCGCTGGCACGGGCCGGGGTCGAGTTCATCGCCGAAAACGGCGGCGGCGCCGGCGTGCGGCTGCGGCAGCCTAGTCAGCTGAGCAGCCAGAAGGCCCATCCGGGTTTCGCCGCGACCATGGGCAATGCGCTGGATGCCATGCCGGAAAGGCAGGATGCGCAGGTTAAGGAAGCGAACGTGAGGGAGGAACTTCGCCGCAGCAAAGATACCTCAGACAAGTGATCGCGGGTTCTCGGGCGATTCGAATCTGAAGGTGTTGCTACGTCGAGGCGTTAGGGTGTCGATGACGTGCTTGGCCTGATCGCGCGGTAGATTTGTGTGACCAGGTGGATGTTCTGCCAGTAAGGAATGCTGAGTAGCTTCCATGCTGCGCATTCCAGTGGTCGTGCCTTCAGCTTTGCAAAGGCACGTAGACCATGTGCGATAAGCCTGATCTGAGCCAATCGACGCTGATGTATGATTTGGCTGTCACCCTGGCTGAAACGATCGAGAGCTTGATCGATGAAGCTGGCTTGCCGGCATCATCTGCGCACAAGCTCCTAGATTATGCGATCGAGGGGCTCCCGCCTGAAACGCAGGTCATGATCCGGTACGAAGCTTGTCGTTTGTGGAAGCTTCGGGGGAAAGAGCCGAGAATGCTTAACTGAAGGCGCTGAGTGAGCAGCGTGGAGGCCGCGTGATTGAAGATGACCCAAGCTACGAAGAGCGGGCCGTACTTGTCGCACTGAACGCGCTCGTCTTGGAAGTTGATGATCTTGTTGCGAAGGGTGTCGTGCGTGCTGATGGTGCGCTGAGTGTCCTTCAGCGGACGATTGATGGGCTGCCGCCCAACCTTCGATCGACGCTGCGTCCGAAGCTTAATGGACTGCAGAAGGTCGCCGAGGCGGCCTCAGCCTCTTCGGATCATGTCAGGAAGATCAGCCCCTGATCTCCACCATGATCTGCTGCCTCGCACAGCGCACAGCTTCAGCGCAGGAGGCGTCAGCGTATATGCTGCCCAGTGGCCCTTCCGGGATGCTATCTAAGGCCTGCCGGATTTCAGCGAGGACGTCGCTGGGGCAGCAGGCATAGTCTGTGAAGTGGTCCATGAACCAGCCTTCGGCGACATCTCGGCCTACAGCGTCGAAGCTGTGCCCGTGCACGAATGCCGTCCTGGCTGCGTTCCGGAGCATGCTTTCAAGATCATAACGGATAGCCCAGTTCATGACAGAAGCCCCTGTGCTTTGTAGCTAAGCCACTGCTCCTGCCACGCCTGAATCTGGCTGCGGCGGATCGCTTACCGCTGCCGTGCCTTACGAGCAGCATAGCGAGCATCCCGAGCTGCTTTCTGCTCGGCCGGCAGGGCAGCAGCCCGACGAACTGCTGCGGCAGCTTCAGCGGCCTGCGCTGCAGCAAGAGCGACCTTCTCCTGCTTCTTGGCCGCCTTCTCGGCGATCACCCTGGCCGCCTCAGCATCTCGGGCAACCCGCCGCTCAGCTTCTCGGATGTCACGCGCGTCACTGACGGCCTTGCGCTCGGCCTGCTGCTGCAAAAGAGCCGGGTCATCTGCACCCCGCCGGCTGCGGAAGCGCTCCAGCATTGCCACCTTCGCCTTGGCCGCGTTGGCAAGACGATCGACGTAGGCGCCGCTATGTTCTGGGTTCATACAGAACAACTTATAGAAAGCGGGGGAGCATTGATATCAACAAAATATTGTTCTGGCTTTGGTGTTGTTAACACTCAAATTATTTTGGAACTGCAGAGAAATTTCATTTTTATTTGGCTGCTGAGACTCGGGCTTGAGCGCGTTTCTCGCTCCGTGTAATGTTGCGGCCTCAGCACGGAACCACCTGATGCCTTTTCCTCTGATCGTCACTAATTTTGAGGTTAGAAGGGCTGGCAGCAGTGTCGGGTGCTGAGGTGTCGCCGTGGGTCCTGCTCGGCCTCCTAGCGCTTCTCGCAACTGTCCTCTTCGCCTTCTGGCCGGCTGAAGAGGCCTGATCCATCTGCGGCTGTTTGCCGACTGGCGCGAGGTGGCCGAGGACTAATCGATGATCGCCGATCCCTCCATCGACGACATGCTTCTTCGCCTTGGCGGTGCCGCGGGCTTGGGCATGATCCTCGGCTTGGACTGGGAGCGCCGGGGCTTCGATGCCGGGATCCGGACACATGCCCTTATCTCGCTGAGCGCCGCACTGCTCATGCTGTGCGCCATCTCGGTTGGAGAGGCTGTCATCAGGAGCGGGGGTGATTCTGACCCACTGAGGGTGGCTCAGGGGCTGTTCCAGGCGCTGGGTTTCATCGGAGCAGGGATGGTCTTTGCTAGGCGCGAAGAGGTCCGGAACCTCACCAGCGCGAGCAGCATCGTACTGACCGGCGCAATCGGCATGGCCTGCGGTGCAGGCCTTTGGAAGATGGCGCTGATTGCGACTGCAGTCGGGCTATTCCTGATGGTCATCGTGCGCTTGGGCACCCGATACTTCCGCGGTGAACGCAAGGCCGGCAAAGAATAAGCGGCTTAGCGCTGCGCGAGGTTGGCGTCAGATTGCCTGCCGCCGAACCCTCCGGCCTCGTTCCAGAGGAATTGGAGCTGAGCAACAACTTCCGGGAACGTTATGCGGGAATCTTCATGGCGGCATCCGCCGCTTGCCGTAGGAGAACCGTCTGACGATATGCGGATGCTTCAGCGGCGTGATTGAACTCCACAGGTTTCGCAAAATGCTTTCGCAGCACTTCCTCAATCTCGGGCAGCGAAGCGCGGAAGAATTCCTTTCGACCGTTCACCATGTTCAAGCGCTGACTGGCGAAATGCCTATGAAGGTCATTTTCCAAGCCATAGGCATCTTCACTGAAGACTAGTGCGTGAACATCAAAGTCGAAGGGCACAGAAGCTCCACCTAACTCGTCGATGCGATCCAGCGGCTCCAGCCGCCTGGTCACGCCGATCTTGAATACATCCTCACCGAAAGCACCGATGTTGGATATAATGTACACGTAGCCAGCAGAAGCGTGCTGCGCGCGATAGTCGACATCCTGCCGCTTCGCTTCAACCTCGCCTAGATTTTGGGCGATCGACGCCAATTCGGCGTTGATCATTTCAATCTCACTTGTCGAAGTGGCCTTGGCCAACTGCGCTTCCAGCGCCTTCTGTGCGCGGCGGAAATGCCTTTCTTCCTTCGCCAGGGCTTCCAGAGCGGCGTCGATCTCCTTCTGTAATTTGGCCTCCTCGCGGGCTTGTTCGCGGAGTTGCCGTTGCGCTTCCTTCTCATCCTGCCGCTTCAACTGAAATTCCACCGCAAGCTGGAGCTCCTCAAGTTTTAGTTCGAGGAAGGCAGGGGTAATCCTGATCTTCATAGTCACGCCTAGCTTATTCATTGCCTCGTAAGACCGCTGGATCCGAGTGCGGCTTGATTCGGCGTTATGAACCTTGACGTGATCAACCGTCTCTTCGCACTCGGTGTTGAAGGCTCGGATGATCAATCGGGAGTACTCCCTGATCATTCGTCGCCCTTCTGCAGCGCTGTCATTGACGACCCAGTTGTTCGCGGCCGTGAACGCTGTACGTTCCCGTATCATGGCGGATTGTTTGCGGCGGATATCGTCCAGACGGGCCTTGTATTCGGCCGTTGAAGTTAAGTTATACTTAGACTCAAATAGGCCGGACTCCTGCAATAAAATTGCATCATCCATTTCGATTATCTGGCCCTTTCGGGCTTCAATCTGCTCGTCAAGCTCGCGTAAAGCGCGGATCTGAGCCTGTGCTTTAGATTCGGCTCTCTCAACTGCGGCACGCGCTGCTTCAGTTGCCTCTCGAACCTTGGTTTGGATTTCAGCCTCGGTCTGCGCAATGCGTAAGGCAGACTTTGCGGCCTGAGTTTGAGCTTCTGCTTCGATGCGTGCAGCTTCCGCACGCGCCGTGTCAACGGCGGCCTGGATCTCGAGAACGCTCATCACGGCAGCGTCGCCTAGCTTTTCCTTGACCACGGCAAGAGCCGCCTGAGCTTGCTCAAGGTCTGATCTAAGCTGCTCAGCTTTCTCCGCTTCCACTTCTGCCGCAGCAGAAGCTTCTGCCGCTTCTCGCTTAAAGCGCCGCCCGCGGAATATGTCTAAAAACGCCACTTGGACCCCATCACGACAAACCGTTTCCAATAGACAACAGTGTGGTTTACCAATTGTTAAGAGGCTGCTGGAGGCCGGAGTGTCGCCTGCCATAAAGGGGCAGTCTGCCTGGCTCAGCCTCCAACGCGGTAATGGTGACAACATCCGTTCAAGGAAGCGAAATGACCGAGTGGTCTAGAGAGCAGCAGCAGATCGCGTCTTTGGCTGCGCTGTGCGGTGTACTTATTGGCGCCCTTCGAAATACCGGCGCTCTCCCAGATGATACCGCAGAGCAGGTTTTTAAGCTTGCAGACAGCGTCGTGCCCCCGTCCGCGGAGCTGTTCGGCCCAGAAGTTCTGGCAATTGTCAGAACCGCAGCGCGGGCCGTCGAGGGATCAGAGCAGTAGTATTCAGCTGCGAGCCTTCGGCACCAGCGACACCACCGCTCCCCCGTCCTGGAGAGCGGGCTTTTGCACCGTCGCTGCCAGTCTATCGCGCCAATAGATACTGCCTGTTAGCCACGGCCACCGGCCCACCGTAGCTTCTGGGCATGGAACAGCACCGCACCGCGGCCGAGAAGGCCGAGATCATCATCCGCCAGCTCGAGGCCGAGGCCGTTGAGCTGCCCGACCAGCAGTTGTCAGATGCCGCCCTGGACGACGTGGCCGGCGGCTATGTCCATCATCGCAGTCCCAATTCCGCGCCCAGCCCCTGGTGGTGGCCCTTCTTCTAAGGCACGCAATCTGCGGAGAATCGTGTTCCCTTTTCGTTCTCTCTGGTTAGGGTGCCTCGGGGCGCTGCGGGGGCAGATCGAGGACGATGGTGACATGGCGAGCGATGAACGGCCGACCACCTTGCCCCCTGCTGGTGGCTGCATAGGTGATTGGCGCGGCTGGTGGGTTCAGGTCACCTGCGACTGCGGACGGAAGGTGCGTCCGGTGGAGGGAGTGGCCGATCAGAAAAACCTGCCCGACTGGTATCCTCTGCCGGCGGCGATTTACCTGATGCGCTGCGTCCAATGCCACAGCCGGCCGCGCGCAGCGGAGATGCAGCGCGGTCGCCCGGTTGGTGGACACGGCGCGCCCTACATGGGGCGCAACAGTCTCCGGGTGCCTCTGCTGGACGAACTCTTTCAGACACCTGGCGATGGCGCATAACTGGCCCCTCGACAAGGTCATGCGGGAACGGGCCAAGTTTCCGCTGTCGGATTACGCCAGCTGGCTGCTGGTCGCCGGCCACCATCGTCTCGAGGCTTGCCGCGCTCTCGGCTACAGCACCATCCCCGCTGTGGTTATGGAGGCGACGAGCGCGACGCCAAGCTCTGGGAGATCGTCGAGAACCTGCACCGGGCGGAGCTTTCTGCCCTGGAGCGGTCCGAGCATGTCGCTGAGTGGATGCGGCTGACGGAGCAGAAGCAGGAAGAGGTTTCGCGGCAAGTTGCCGCAAAAGCTTCAGGCCGCCCCGAAGGCGGAGCACGCGCTGCCGCGAGGGAGATCGGAGTCGACGACCGCGCGGCAAGGCGCGCGGCTCAGGTCGACAGCCTCTCCGACGCTGCCAAGGCCGTCGCCCGAGAGGTCGGCCTCGACGACAACCAGTCGGCCCTCCTGGCCGCCGCCGCCGAGAAGGACAGCGAGGCGCAGGCCGAGAAGCTGCGGGAGATCAAGCGCCGCAAGGAAGAGCGCGAGATCATCCGTAAGGCTGGCGATGCCATCGTGTCGCATGACGCTAACGACGAGGCGGCGGCTGATTAAAGGAGCTGTGGCGCGCTGGCGGGTGTTTTCTCCGGGCGCTCGTCGAAGCCGAAGCGAAAGTCACGGGCAGCAATCCAGGGATAGACCGGCAGCGATAGCAGCGCCTCTGCCTGGGCAATGGCTTGGCGTAGATGTTCCTGAGCTGCCAATACCGGCATCCGAGATGTCCGCTGAAAAGGGGGCCTGATTATGAACATCCCCCCTCGTGGCACGCTTCGGTAAGGGCCGCCCCCAACCAGGTTAAGGGTAAGCCGTGCCTTGCTGCATTTTTCCGTCACACCGTCACAACCCAGCTTTTCCGCGGGTTTTCGCGCGATTTCGACCCGTCACAAGCGGTGTTCGTGTGACGGAACGAATTTTCGATTTCTAAGCAATATCAACGATGTGTCGGTGTGACGGTCTGGAGACCCCCTCTCCAGGGGAAAGGGTATAGCTAGGGGGTGCCTGGGGCTGATGCGAAGGGGACCACCACCCCTTCGACGCGCTGCTTGCCGATGCGGGTGAGAGTCTCTTCCGCCACCCGATCGGCAGCGGCGAGCAGGACGGCATCCGCATGGTGGATGTACCGCCGGGTGATGCCGCCACCCTTGTGCCCGATCATCTGACCAATGGTGGCATCGCTGAAGCCGACATCGGCGGCGAGGCTGGCGAAGGAATGCCGTAGCACATGCGGCGTGACATCGCTTGGAACGCCGCCTGCAGCGCAGACGCGCTCGAAGTAGCTGGGGAAGCCGGACATTACCCCCGCACCGCGGGAAGCGGGGAACACCAGGTCGCCGGCGTCAGCGCGAGGCTGGGCATTGAGGATGGCACAGGCAGCATGGGACAGCGGTCGCATGCTCTGGCCGGTCTTCGTGTCTGCCAGGCGGGCCGTGCGGGTGACGAGATCCACCTCGCTCCACCGCAGACCGATGACTTCGCCGGAGCGCCAGCCGGTAACCAGCAGGAAGCGGATGGCCGAGAGGGCAGGGGGCCAGATCTGCTGCTTACCCTCCTTCCCCTCGGCGCGGGGGGCTGGTCCGGCCAATGCCGCCAGGCCAGCACCGATGCCTGCATATTCCCGATCGCTGAGGCGGCGCTCGCGCTGGCTGTCGGCGAAGCGGACAACGCCAGTGACCGGGTTGCTTGCGCAAAGCCCTTTACGGACAGCGTAGGTGAAGAGGGCGCCCAGCATGCCAATCGTGCGTGCTGCGCTCCCCTTGCCGCCGCGGACGTTCGACAGGCCTCGCGGCTTTCCAGTCTTCTCCCGCTTGCGGGACCGCCCTTCAGCCACGGCGTGCATGAAGCGCTCAACGTCCGCCCGCGTCAGCGCTGATAGCTTCATAGGGCCAAGCAGCGGAAGCACATGCGAGCTGATGCGGCTGCGGTCGGTCGCCAGGGTGGTGGATTTCTTCGACTGGCCGCGGCGGGTCAGCAGCCGGCCGGCTTCGGCGTCGGCGAGGTACATCTCGCAGAGGTCGGCGATGGTGGCCGCCTCCCGCCGCTCGCGCTTCTCAGCTGCTGGGTCGCGCTGTTCGATCTTCACCTCGGCCAGGATTGCCAAGGCCTTCTCCCGCGCCTGGTCAGGGGTCCAGGGAGCGCCATGCTGCCCGATGGTCAGGCGCCGCTGCCGGCCCTCAGCAGTCCGGAACATGACGAAGTAGGAGACGGTCGCCCCCGCCCGCCGCCGGGCCCCGAAGCCTGGGACAGCCCCTGGCCCAGCGTCGAAAATCTCGGTGTTCTGGGGAAGGGCGCGGATCTCACGCAGCCCGATCTTCCGCTTGTCCGCCACGTCCTGGGCCTCGCGCTCCGGCTGTTACCCCGGCTCCGCGGGGTAACACCGGGGTAACAGCGCGACGCATATCGGCGCAACCTCGCGCAAAGCTTCGCAAACGGATATCGATGGAATTCATAGGTCTAGCAAGCGACAGCAAACCAGATCAGCCCACAACAAACGCACCATTTTACCCTCCGAAGGCAAAGGTCGTACGTTCGAATCGTATCGGGTCCGCCAATTTTTTCAGAAAATTAGAAGTTCTCTTGAGGCCTTATCGATCAGGTCTCGGAGCCAGTCCGGAAGCCACCAGGCTCGTCGGTGGAAGCCCCCCCATTCCCGCCATCGACAATTCGCAGCATTGGTTTCCTGATCCAGCGGCCTCGCGGCTTGATCATGGGTTCGGCACGCGTGCCGAACCCATGATCAAGCCGCGAGGCCGCTGGA
>NZ_MLCO01000256.1 GCF_001982615.1 Teichococcus deserti
GATGTGTATAAGAGAGAGGCGGGGCGGGGCGGGGGACGACATCCTGGTCGGCGGCCCGGGCTATGACATCCTCGATGGCGGCGCCGGCATCGACCATTACCGCATCCTGGCGCCGAATGACGGCTACGACACCCTGGCCTACGTGCCTGGCGAGGATGTCATCGAGATCTCCGCCGCGGCCTTCGGCGGCGGGCTGGTGGCGGGCATGGATCTGGGCGCGAGCGGCTACTACCTGCCCGGGGCCACGGCGGCGGCTTCCGCGCATGGCCAGTTCCTCTCGGTCGGCGGGGTGCTCAGCTATGACGCGAACGGCATCGCCCCCGGCGGCCTCATCCTGGTCGCCCGCACCGGGGTGCCGGTGCTCTTCGACGACCTGGTGATCATCGCCTGAGGCCTCAGTCCCGGTAGGGACTCTTGGGGTTCTGGAACACGTAGTTCCCGCCCGAGACGCCATCCAGCGCGTCATCGTCCAGCGCCGTCTCTTCCTGGCGAAGATGCTCCGGCCCGATGCGGTAGCCGGCGGCCTGCAGCAGGGCTGCCGCTTCCACCGGCGAGGCGCCGGGCGCCAGGGCCGCGGCCAGCCGCGCCCGCAGCATGGGATCGCGCGTCAGGTCCGTCGTCAGCCGCTGCAATTCGGAGGTGATCATGCCAATGCCCTTGCCTGGCCCCCCTTGGGCCGATTCGCCGAACCCCGACTCGGCGCGCCGCGCCAGTCTAGCGCGCTGGCTCGCCAGGGCCACAATGCGCCGCATCTCGAAATGATTACCAATTGTCTCACCTTCAGTGTGCCTGGCGATACTGTCGCGGCCAGGTTTATTCTTTCCACATAGCGGAAGCAAAAAGACACGGACTTCCACATTAAGGAATTGATGCGGCGCTGTAAGGCTGGCTAGGCTGCCGCCGTGATGGACAACCTTCCTTCTCTGCAGAGCATCGATGGCAATATCGATGATCATCCGGCCGCTTCCGGCGCCACCCGGGACAGCGCTGCGGCGGCGACGGCCCCGGGCCCCGCGGAATCCGGCATCCAGGTGCTGGACCGCGCCATCGGCCTGCTGCAGGCGCTGGGGCAGACCGGCAACAACGGGCTGCAGCTGTCGCGCCTGGCGGCGCAGCAGGGGCTGAGCCTGTCCACCACCCATCGCCTGCTGACCGCGCTTGAGCGCCACGGCTGGGTCGAGCGCGTCGCCGGCTCCAAGCGCCTGCGCCTGGGTCTCGCCCTGCTCGGCCTGTCCGGCCAAGCGGCCGACGGCAGCGGGCTGCGCCGCCTCTGCCGTCCCGCGCTGCTGCAGCTGTCGGGCGAGTTCGGCGAGACCTTCTACCTGATCGTGCGCAGCGGGCTGAACGCGCTGGTCGTCGACCGCCAGGAAGGCGCCTATGTCATCGAGAGCCTGACCCAGGGCATCGGCGGCATGATGCCGCTGGGCATCGGCGCCGGCAGCGCGGCCATCCTGGCCGCCCAGCCCGAGGCGGAGATCGAGGCGGTGCTGGCCGCCAATGCCGCGCGCTATCCGCAATTCGGCACCAGCCTGGCGCAGGTGCGCCGCCGCGTGCAGCAGGTGCAGCAGGAGGGCTGGCTGCTCAGCGATGATTCGCTGATCAAGGGACTGGCCGTGCTCAGCGTGCCGATCCGCCCCAAGGGCCATGCCGTGACCGCGGCGCTGGCCACCAACTTCATCGCCAGCCGGCACGACGCCGCCGGCCGCCAGGCCTTCCTGGACCGCATCCGCCAGGAGGTCGCCACCATCGAGGCCGGGCTGACGGCCAGCGCCGCAGCCCATGCCAGCTTCAATCCCGGGCGCTGAGCCGCCCCGCCTTCCGCCGGAGATCCTGCTATGACCACCCTCCCGCTGCGCCGCCGCTGCCTGCTGGCCGCGACGCCGGCGCTGCTCGCGACCCCCGCGCTCGCCCAGGATGCGGCGACCTGGCCGACCCGCCCGATCCGCATCGTGGTGCCCTTTGCCGCCGGCGGCGCCAGCGACGTCTCGACCCGCGTGCTGTCGCAGAAGCTGACCGAGCTGCTCGGCCAGTCGGTGGTGGTGGAGAACCGCCCCGGCGCCGGCGGCACCACGGCCACCGACTACGTCGCGAAGGCCCCGGGCGACGGCTACACCTTCATCATGACCTCGGTCTCGACCACGGCGCTGGCGCTCGGCCTCTACAGCAAGCTGCCCTACGACCCGGTCAAGGACCTGGCCCCCGTGGCGCCGGCGGTGCTGGCCCCGATCGGCATCGCCGTGCGCAAGGATCTCGGCGCCAACACGCTGCAGGAATTCATCGCCCTGCTGAAAGCCAATCCGGGCAAGTTCACCTATGGCAGCGCCGGCAACGGCAGCTCGGGCCATATCTCCTGCGTGGCCTTCCTGCAGAAGACCGGCACCCAGGCGATCCATGTGCCCTATCGCGGCAGCGGTCCGGTGTTCAACGACCTCCTCGCCGGCCATGTCGACTTCACCGCCGACGTCCCCGGCCTGATGAAGCCGCATGTCGAGACCGGCGCGCTGAAGGCGCTGGTGATGGCGACGGAGCAGCGCTCCTCCGTGCTGCCGCAGGTGCCGACCAGCGCCGAGGCCGGCCTGCCGGGCTACAAGGCCTATTCCTGGTTCGGCCTGTTCGCGCCGCCGACAACCGCGCCGGCGGTGATCGACAAGCTGGCCAAGGCGGTCGACACCGCGCTGCGCGACCCCAACGTCATTGCGCGCCTGGACAAGGACATGGGCCTGCCGCCCTTCCACGACTACACCCCCGCCCGCTTCGCCGCCTTCCTGCGCGAGGAGATCGACTACTGGGTGCCGATCGTGAAGGCTTCGGGTGCTCGGGCGGATTGAAGTTTAGGGATAGGTAGGTCGGGGGAATGAATTCCCCCGCGCAAACATATATGTTTGCGCCTTCTTCTTTCTGTGGTGACTGCCGTGTCCACGTGACGACGGTACGTGAAATGGCCAGTGGGCAGCGCGACCTTTGAGGTCGCGCTGTTTTTCTGATGGCGTCCCGCCGCTATGCCCGCGTGTCGGTGCCGGTGAGGTGCTGGTCTTGAAGCGGCCGGTGAACAGAAAAAAGATGGGGTCCAGGGGAATTCATTCCCCTGGCCTTTCCCTGATCTTCTCTACGAGAAGTTCTTTCAGCCTGTCCACCAAGGCTGACGCGCCGAGAGCCTCGCTCTGCAGCATCAAGACATCCCGCCGCACCTCAGGCACGAAGGGCCGCGACACCACACCTGGCGGCAGGTGCCGCGCCGCGAGCCCGTCGAGGATGGCGAAGCCGACGCCTTCCTGGACCAGGGCCACGGCGCTGACGGTCGTGCCGACTTCCACCGCCAGGTTGCGCAGGGTGTCGTGCTGGGCGAAGGCCAGGTCCAGGCTGTGGCCGAAATCCTGCCAGCCGGCGAAGCCCACCTCGGGCGCGCCGCGCAGCTCGGCGGGGGTCAGGCTGGCGTGGCGGGCCAGGGGATGCGCCTCGGGCAGCAGGACCACGCAGGACAGGCTGCCGAGGGTGGTGGTGCGCAGGCCGGGCAGGGGCATGGGCGTCATCGCCAGGCCGATGTCGAGGCGACGGGCCAGCAGCGCCTCGCCGAGCTCGCGCACGGGCAGCAGGTGCAGGGTCAGCCGCGCTTCCTGGCGTTCGCGCTTCAGGGCGGCGACGGCCTGGGGGACCACCGAGACGGCCAGGGAGGACGTGGCGCCGAGGCGCAGCAGCCCGCCGCGATGGCTGCCCAGGTCGCGGGCGAAGCTCTTGAAGCCCTGCAGCTCCTGGAACAGGCGCTCGGCCTCGGGCAGCAGGGCCTGGGCTTCGGCGGTGGGCACCAGGCGGCCGGAGCGGCGCTGGAACAGCTGGAAGCCCAGGCGGTCCTCGCAATGGCGCAGCGCCTTGGACAGCGCCGGCTGCGAAACGTGCAGCACCTGCGCCGCCGCGCTGAGCGAGCCGCATTGCATGACGGCGCGGAAGATCTCGATGTCGCGGGCGTTCACCGCCATAGCATAACCCGAAGCCGGGCCGGCCGCAGGGGGTGATCCTGCGGCCGGATCCTGGTCAGGCGCGGCGCGGCCTGGGGGTGGCGAATTCGGCCACCACCTCGGCGGCGCTGCGGCCGGGGGTGGCGCGCACGGCGGCGAAGACCTGGCGCTTCAGCCGGCCGCGCCAGGCCGGGGGCTGGCTGGCCATCAGCCTGCCGAAGGCGGCATAGGCTTCCTCGGTCCAGCGCGCCTCATGGGCGCGGCGGGTGCGGCCGCCGTCGAAGCCGTCCCGCTGCGTCATGCCGGCGCGGCGGGCGGTGGTGGCGGCCTCGTCCAGGCTGCCGGTGGCGTCGACCACCACACCGTAGTCTTCCTTGGCGGCCGCCGGGCTCAGGCGGCCGGCGCGGAGGTCGCGCAGCACCGCCTCGACGGGCCGGGTGGCCGGGTCGCCGCGGCCGCCGCCGCCGGGCGAAACGATGCGCACCACGTCGCCCGGCGCCGGGTTCAGCAGGTCGGTGTTGCCCAGGTCCTTCTCCCCGGGGGTGCCGGGGTTCAGGGTGAAGCTGCTGGGCGCGCCGGGCTTGCCGCCGAGGATGCCCCAGGGCTGGAAGATCGAGCGGTCGCGGTTGCGGGCGGTCACCGTCGCATCCGGCGCGTCGGTGGTGAATTCCAGCACGGTGGCCAGCCCGCCGCGATGCGCGCCGGGGCCGCCGGTGTCGGGCATCAGCCCGTAGCGCAGGATGCGCACCGGGGCCTCGGCCTCGGTGATCTCGATCGGGCTGTTCTTGAGGTAGGCCGCATCGGCGCCGGAGCCGTCGGTGCCGTCGCGATGCGGCATGCCGCCGCCGCCGCCGACGATGGGTGCGATGGCGGCGATGCTGCGCCGGCCGGTGCGGGTGTTCTCGGCGGCGAGGTTGAGGATCGACGACGAACCGGCGGGCGCCGCCGGCAGCCGCTCGGGTGCGGCCTGGGCGAAGGCGCCGAAGACCAGGCTGCGCAGGCGGGCGCAGGTCAGGCTGCGCATGCCGACGGCGGCCGGCGCGATCGGGTTCACCACGCTGCCTTCCGGCGTGATGCAGGTGAAGGGCCGCGTCGTGCCGAAGTTCAGGGTGATGCCTGGATGCAGCGCCGACAGCACGTAGTAGACGCCGACCAGCAGCAGCGAATGCCGCGGATGCCCGCCCGTCGGCACGTTCATCGAGCACAGCGTCTGCGGATCGGTGCCGGTGAAGTCGAGCTCGGCGGAATCGCCCTGGATGCGGAGCGTCAGGTTCAGCCGCAGCGGATCGCCGCCGACGCCGTCCTCGTCGCAATAGTCGGTGAAGCGATAGGTGCCGTCGGGCAGGCTGGCCAGCACGGCGCGCGCCTGCTTCTCGCCGTAGTCGAGCAGATCGGCCAGGCCGTCGACCAGGGTGGCGACGCCGAAGCGGCGCACCAGGTCGAGGATGCGGCGCTCGCCGGTGTTCACCGCGGCGACCAGCGCCTTCAGGTCGCCCCAGTTCTGGTCGGGCACGCGCACATTGGTCTGGATGGTGCGCAGCAGCGTCTCGTCCAGGCGGCCGGCATGGTAGAGCTTGCTCGGCGGGATGCGCAGCCCTTCTTGATGCACCTCTGTCAATGTCCGCGACAGGCTGGCGGGCACGGCGCCGCCGACATCCACATTGTGGATATGGCCGCCGGCGAAGGCGATGATTTTTCCTTCGTGGAACACCGGCTTCCACATGTTCGTGTCAGGCGAATGCGTGGAAAGGTAGCCGGAATAGGGATCGCTGGTCATGGCGATGTCGCCGGGCTGGTAGCCGCCCGGGACCAGCGCGATCGCCGCCTCGTAGTCGACGCCCGGATACCAGGTGGCGCCCAGGTCCAGCGGCACGGCGCAGGTTTTTCCCTGAGCATCCAGCAGCTGAATTGTAAAATCTTCCGTCTCTTTGACGAAGGTCGAATGCGCGGTGCGGTAGAGGGTGGTCGCCATGCTCTCGGCGGCGGCGCGGCAGTGGTTGCGCAGCACCTGCAGGGTGACGGGATCGGTGCGCATCAGATGTGCTCCATCACGAGGTTGCCGAGCTCGTCGGTGCTGGCGTTCCAGCCGGCGGGGATCAGCACGGTGCAGTCGGACTGGGTGACGATGGCAGGCCCCGACAGGCGCCCGCCCGGATGCAGCTGGACGCGGCGATACAGCCCGGCCTCGCGCCAGCCGCCTTCCAGCCGCAGCTGGATGGTCTTCTCCGGGGCGATCACCGCATCGACCAGCGGGCGGCGCGGCATCGGCACCGGCGGCGCCGCGCGGCGGGCGGCGGCGCGCAGGCTGACCACCTCCACCGGCGCGCCCGGGTCGCTATGGCCGAAGGCCTCTTCATGCGCGGCGTGGAACAGGGACGCCAGCGCCTCGGCCGAGGGCTTCTCCAGCAGGCCCGACGCCACCGGCACCTCCAGCTCGAAGGACTGGCCGCGATAGCGCAGGTCGGCCGCCATCTGCAGGCTGCTCTCGCCGGCGCCGCCCATCTCGGCCAGCGCGGCCTCGGCCTCGCCGGCGATGGCCGCGAAGCCTTCCGCGATCGGCGACCAGAAAGCATCCTCCAGCGGCAGCAGCACGGTGCGCATGGTGTCGCGGCGCAGATCGGCGGCGAGAGCCCCCAGGGCGCAGAGCGTCCCGGGGACCGGCGGCACCAGCACGCGGCGGATGCCGGCGGTCTCGGCCAGCAGCGCGCCCAGCATCGGGCCGGCGCCGCCGAAGGGCATCAGCACCAGCTCGCTGGCATGCAGGCCGGCGCGCGCCAGCAGCTTGTCGATCTCCACCAGCATGCCGCTGATGGCGACCTTCAGCACGCCCTCGGCAGCGCTGGCCGCATCCACCCCGAGCGCGGTCGCGATCGGCGCAATGGCCAGCTCCGACAGGCTGCGGTCGGGCGCGATGGCGCCGAAGCCGAGCTCGCCCTGGCCGAGGATGCCGCAGAGCAGCGCCGCATCGGTTACCGTGCAGCGCGCGCCGCCGCGGCCGAAGCAGGCCGGGCCGGGGGTCGAGCCCGCGCTCTCCGGCCCCACCTGCAGCACGCCCTGGGCATCGAGATGCGCGATCGAGCCGCCGCCCTGGCCGCTGGAGATGACCGCGACGGTCGGGATGGCCAGCGGGAACTCGCCGATGGTCTGGCCGCTGCCGAAGGCCGGCACGCCGTCGATCAGCAGCGCGACATCGGCGCTGGTGCCGCCGACGTCGAGCGTCAGCACCGCCGGCACCCCCGCCGCCTTGGCCACCACCCCGGCGCCGACGACGCCGGACGCCGTGCCCGACAGCAGCATGCCGACGCAGTCCCGCCGGCCGCGCTGCGCCGTCATCGTCCCGCCCGCCGAGGTCGTCAGCAGCAGCGGCGCCGCGATGCCGGCCGCCTTCAGCTGGCCCTCGACCCGCTCCAGATAGGCGTCGATGCGCGGATGCACATAGGCGTTCAGCACGCCCGTGGTGGTGCGCTCATATTCGCGGATCGCCGGCCACACCTCGCTGCCGCGGAAGACGAAGAGCTCCGGCGCCAGCTCGGCCAGCAGGGTCGCGACCGCCTGCTCATGCGCGTCGTTGCGCCAGGCATGCAGGAAGGAGACGACGATGCCCTCGCAGCCCGCGGCCCGCGCCGCCGCCAGCGCGGCCTTGACGGACTCGACGTCGGGCGCCGTCAGCGTCTGCCCCTCGGCATCCATCCGCTCGGCGATGCCGAAGACATGCTCGCGCGGCACCAGCGGCTCGGGGCGCTCGCAGAACAGGCTGTACGGATCCGGCATGCGCAGCCGCGCCAGCTCCAGCATGTCGGTGAAGCCGGCCGTGGTGAACAGCGCCAGCCGCGTGCCGCGCCGCTGGATGATGGTGTTCACCCCCACCGTCGTGCCATGCACGAAGCGCTCGACCGCCGCGGGAACCAGCTTCTCATCGGCCACCAGCCGGCGCAGCCCCGCCGCCACGTCCTCGCCCGGGGCCGTGGGCGTGGTGAGCACCTTCAGCGTCGAAAGCCGCCCGCTCTCCAGGTCCAGCGCGGCGAAATCCGCGAAAGTGCCGCCAATATCCACGCCGACGCGCCAGGCCATGCCCAACCCCTCTCCATAACCGGGGCGACAAGGTGGGACGCAAAAAGGCCGCCCGCCATTGCTATGATGACGGTCGGCTATAGCCAGCGGTTATAAGGCTGGGGGAATGAATTCCCCCAGACCCCCATCTTCTTTTTGTCAGTCTTCCGCCCAGGGCTAAACGGCGGGACAATCCCGCTCAGGCGTCGAGCCAGCCTTCGATCAGGCCAGGCACCGCGTCCAGCAAGGAGAAATGGTCGGCCCCAGGCACCACCACGGGCGTAGCGCCCCAGGCGGCCGCCATCGCCGCATTCTGCGCGACAAAAGCCGGCGTCTCCGCCCCGCCCACCCCGAACAAGCCACGCGGCAACGCGCCGCCCACCCGGAACAATGGCGACAACCGCCGCGCCGCTTCCCCATCCAGCCGCAGCTTGTCGTTCAGCGGCGTCCCCAGCAGCGGCACCAGGTCATAGACGCCCGAAAAGGCCGCCACCCCCGCCAGCGAGACCCCGGACAGCGCCAGCTCCGCCGCGATATGCCCCCCCGCCGAA
>NZ_MLCO01000257.1 GCF_001982615.1 Teichococcus deserti
CCCCGATCCTCTGCCCCCTGCCACCCTCGCCGCGCTGCAGGCCGGCACCGCCGCGCTGGCCGACGCCCTGCGCGGCGAAGGCCGGCTGCAGGAGGATCCACTGGCCCTCGCCCTGTCGCGCAGCGTCGAACTGCAGGCCGAGGCGGTGGCGCGGCGGCTGCGCGGCCGGCGCGTGCTGGTGACCGGCGGCTCGGGCTGCGTCGGCACCCGGCTGCGGCGGCTGATCGCCGGCTTCGAGCCCGCGGCGCTGGTCAATCTCGACCGCGTGCCGCATCGCGGCGAGGGCATCTGGGCGCGCGGCGACATCCGCAACCCGGAGGAGGTGACCGACATCTTCGCCGCCACCCGGCCCGAGGTGGTGTTCCACCTGGCCAGCATCCGCGAGCCCGGCATGGCCGAGCGCGTGGTGCGCGAGGCGATCGAGACCAATGTTTACGGCACCCGCAACGTCATCGAGGCCTGCCATCGCGCCGGGGTGGCGCAGGCGGTCTATTCCTCGACCGGCAAGTGCTATGCCTATCTGACCGACCACGTCTACACGGCGTCGAAGAAGCTGGCCGAGGCGCAGTGGATGGCCGCCGCCCGCGCCGAGGGGCCGACGCTCTTCGCCATGACCCGCTTCACCCATGTGCTCGAGAATGGCGTCGTGGCCAGGGAGATCGCCGAGGGCATCGCGACCGGGCTGGTCGGGCTGCACGGGCCGGACCGCCACTTCAACGTGCAGAACCTGCGGCAGGCGACGCATCTGCTGCTGAACGCGCTGGCGCTGGCCGGGCAGCAGGCGCCGGACAGCTTCTGGAGCGCCGTCGACCTGGGCTGGCCGGTGAACACGCTGGAGCTCGCCCTGCACCAGATCGCCGCCAGCGGCAGGCCGGTGGGGCTGCGCTTCCTGGGCGTGCCCTGCGGCTATGACGAAAGCTTCTTCCGCGGCCAGTTCGACTGGAGCGAGCGGCACGACTACCACCCGCTGATCAATGCGCTGGAGGCACCGACGCAATTCGCCGACCGCAGCGGCACCATGATCGGCGCCCGCGTCGCCACCTGCCCGCCGGCGGCGCTGCAGGCGGCGCTCGACCGGCTGCGCGGGAGCCTGGCCACGACGCAGGAGGATTGCCTGGCCAAGCGCGCGCTGCTGGAGGCCGTGCGCGAGGTGGCGGCGGCCAGCCTGGCCGGCTTCTGCCCGCGCCGGCTGCTGGAGATCCTGTGGTGGGGCGCGGCCCCCGAATGGGCCGGGGACACGGCGCAGATGCTGCGCTTCCGGCCGATCATCACCGTGTTCGCCGAGGCGCTGCTGCCGGCGCTGGAAGCCCCGGCCGCGGCGCAGGAGCCGGCGCTGCAGGCGCGGCTGGCGGCGCTGGCCGGCAGCCTGGCCGCCATTTCCGGCATGGAGGCGCTGGCCGGCCGCTTCGCCGCCGCGACGCGTCCGCTGCAGGCCGCCTAGCGTGGCGGGCGGTCCGAATCTCGCGCGGGTCCAGGGGATGCGGCGACGCATCCCCTTTTCGCTGGATCGCTGTGCGGCACGGCGATTCCGCGCGCCGGGCCGCGCCGATTCTGGCAGCGCCGCCGGCTGGCCAAGGCGACGCTCGGCCTGCTCGCGCAAACTTCAGAACGACCGCTCTGCTGCGGCGCAGCACGCGGCATTCAAATCCTGCGGGTTCTGTTGCTCAGAGCGTAAAAATTTATACTTTGTAAGCCCGGTTTCGGCGGTGGTTTACCTCTCGTGTGAACCAAAAAGTCCTTTGTTTTCAATTGACAGCCTTCGGGTCTTCGCAAGTATTATTTCCCGCGCCGGCCTGGCTTCCCCCGAAGCCCGGCCGGCTTTTGATGGCTCTGCCTCTGACCGGGAGCTCAGCGTATGACGGAAGCCAGCCTGGCCGCTCAAACCTCGCCCGTCCGGGGCGAGGGCCATTTCCCCTTGGCAGGGATGTCCGCCCCCGCGGCGCCCAAGGCGGCCAGGCCGCGCTCCTGGCAGCATGCCGGCAAGCGTGGCCTCGATATCGTGCTGGCCTCTGGCCTGCTGCTGGCGCTGCTGCCGGTGATGCTGGTCATCACCCTGCTGGTGCTGCGCGACGGCAAGGGCGCCTTCTTCAGCCATCGCCGCGTCGGCCGCGACGGCCGCAGCTTCGGCTGCCTGAAATTCCGCAGCATGGTGCCCGATGCGGAAGCCGCGCTGGCCAAGCTGCTGGCCGAGGACCCGGAAGCCGCCGCGCTCTGGCGCACCAGCCGCAAGCTGAAGCGCGATCCGCGCATCACCCGCGTGGGCCGGGTGCTGCGCGCGACCTCGCTGGACGAGCTGCCGCAGCTGTTCAACGTGCTGCGCGGCGAGATGAGCCTGGTCGGCCCCCGCCCCGTGGTGCAGGCGGAGCTGACCGAGCATTACGGGCCGCATGCCTCGCACTACCTGGCGGTGCGGCCGGGCATCACCGGGCTGTGGCAGATCAGCGGCCGCAGCGACACCAGCTATGCAGAGCGCATCGCCCTCGACGTGCGCTATGTCGAGCGTTTCTCGCTGTGGTTCGACCTGGTGATCCTGGCCAAGACGGTGCCCGCCGTGCTGGTCCGCCGCGGCGCCTGCTGAGGCGCCTTCGCCCCGCCTGCTCCGGCCCGGACCATGACCTTTC
>NZ_MLCO01000258.1 GCF_001982615.1 Teichococcus deserti
CGGCGAAGGCATCCAGCACGGCGCCCTGGGCGCAGCCGATGTCCAGCATCTCAGCCGGCTGCGGGAACAGCGGGGCGAGCTGCTGCAGAACGTAGAGAATCTTGCCCTCTTCCAGCCGGGCATAGGGCGCGCTGCCTTTCAGCGCGGCGAAGGCCTGGGGGATGCTGTCGGGATCGGCCTCGGCGCGGGCATAGCGGTCGCGTTCGGTGGACTGGCAGAAAACCTCGCGGCTGTAGACCAGGCGGCAGCCAGGGCAGCGCAGCAGGGAAAAATCCGGGCGGCTGAAGCGGTCCAGGCGTTGCGCGCCAGTGGCCGGATGGCCGCAGACCGGGCAGTCGCGCGGCTGGAAGACATCGGCGCCGCGGAGGGTGGCGAGGCTGGCCTGCTCCACCGCGGTCAGCGCGCGGTAGTGGTCGCGCATGGCGGCGCGGAAGCCCGGGACCAGGGCGGCGTCGAAGCTTTCCGGCTGCAGCATCAATGCGGGATGGCGGCCAGCGCCGCCTCCAGCCGCTCGACGACGCGGTCCTGCTCGCCATGCGGCAGGTCGCCATAGAGCGGCAGGCGCAGCAGGGTGGCGCCGGCGGCCTCGGTCACCGGCAGCGGCGCGAAGGCCTGGCCGAAGCGGCGCCCGGCGGCGGACAGGTGCAGCGGCTCGTAATGGGTGGAGGCGCCGATGCGCTCGGCGGTCAGGCGCGCCAGCACATGGTCGCGCATGGCGCGGCTGGGGAAGCGCAGGTGGTAGATATGGCCGTTATGCGCCGCCGCCTGCGGGATCTGCGGCCGGCGCAGGCCCCAATCCTCGGCCAGCGGGGCGAGCAGCGTGTCGTAGCGCCGCCAGACCGCCAGCCGCTTTTCCGTGATTTCCTCGACACGGGCGAGCTGCACCGCCAGCAGCGAGGCGGTGACCTCCGACGGCAGGAAGGAAGACCCCAGATCCTGCCAGGAATAGCGGGAGACCTCGCCGCGCTGGAAGCGCAGCCGGTCGGTGCCCTTTTCCCACAGGATCTCGGCGCGGCTGCGCAGGGCAGGATCATTGACGGTCAGGGCGCCGCCCTCGCCGCAGGTGACGTTCTTGCTGGCATGGTAGCTGAAGGCGCCGAGCGTGCCGAAGCTGCCCAGCGGCTGCCCGGCCCAGAAGGCGCCGACGGCCTGGGCGGCGTCCTCGACCAGGGCCAGGCCATGCCGGCGGCAGACCGCCTGCAGGGCCGCCATGTCGCAGCCGACGCCGGCGTAATGGACGCAGATCACCGCCCGGCTGCGCGGCGTCACCGCGGCGGCGACGTCGTCGGCATCGAGGT
>NZ_MLCO01000026.1 GCF_001982615.1 Teichococcus deserti
AGGGTTTCCTCGTCGGGCTTCGAGCCACCGCGGCGCCGCGGTGGTGCCCCGCCGTCGGCCAGTTGGCCTGCCACAGCCGCCACAACCGGCGCCCGCTCGAACAGCCCTTCAGCGCCCGCCCCCCGCTGGCGGGGGGTAGGGGGGGAGATTTCTGACCGAAGGGAAGAAATCTCTTCTTCCTTCCTCCCTCCTCCTATCTGCGGAGAGATTCTCTTACCGGTATCGTACTCGTCCTCTACCGGTATCGTACCGCTATCGTCCTTCCCCTGGTCCGCGCTGTCCCCGGCACGGTACTTGCCGACGTAGAGAGCCAGCTCGTCCGGTAGAGGGTGCACCTGCTTCGGCTTCTGGGGGCGCTGGAAGCGGCGGAAGTTGCGTATCGCTACGTACTGCCGACCGTCCTGGGAGAAGCGCCGTACCATATCGAGCGCTTCCAGGCGGCCCATCAGATCGTCGATCTCGACGGGAGCCGCCGGTACAATCCGCGCTTTGAGCGTCAGCGGCTTGTACTCGAGCACACCGCGGTCGTCCGCCTCCATGAGCAAGCCGATCCAGAAGAGGATCGCGATCGGGCTGCTGATGGTTAGCTGCATCATCGCCTCGTCCGTGAACAGACCAGGGTGCACGCTACGGATACGCGCCATCAGGCACCGCCGATCTGGCTGGAGTTGGAATTACGCGCCAGCGCGAAGCGGGTGACTTTCCGCAAGCCGAGCGCGCGCAAGATTGCGGGACTGATGCCCGCTCTCCGGACGTGGAGGCAGTCGGACACCGCCGTCTCAGCGATGCCCTGCACCCTGGCGAAGGCACGCTGGCCGCCAGCCAGGTCGCACATCTCCTGCAGCCGGTCTCTCACCTGCTGTTCGGTCAGCTCAGCGGCTCGCTTCGCGGCGCTCATCGGCGACCGCCCCTGAGCCAGTCGGCTGCGCGGTAACAGGCCCGGGCGATAGGAGGCGCCCAGGCGCCAGCACGGAGGAAGGCGTCACCCACCTTCTCCATGGCACTCGCTAGAATGCGCATTGTGCGATCTCCGCGACGCCTTCAGCGCCGCAATGTCGGATTCCAACCGGGCGATCCGCTGTTCGCGCAAGGCTTCGCGACGGAGGCGCAATTCCTCCATCTCCCAGCCCGGGACCATGCGGACTTCGCCCCATCGATAAGCCTCGGCCCGACGCGTGGTCAGGCCAAGAAGTCGGGCAGCCTTCGCGATGGCCGCCTTCACGCCGAGCGTCAGGTAAGGCTCTGCAGCCTCCTCGACGATCTCCGCCATCTCTGACCGGATGGCATCAGCTCGCGTCATGCCCTTGTCCTCGGGCCAGCGACCCAAATTCTTGGGTGAATGACCCGCGCAATTGTGTGGGTGACCCAACATCTCCGAATCCCTCTGCGCCACAGTGCTGCTTGTCGAGGGCAGCATTGGGCTGGGCGGAAGGATCCAGGATGGATTTGGAATGCGGTGTTTCCGCCGATCGGCAGACAGCAATCGTCTGCGTCGACCGGCAGCTCGGCGCCGCGGAACTGGAGCAGCTAATTGAAAACCTGATGGCCTGCCGCTCGGAGATGGTGCCCCGCCGGCGGGCCGTCATGTTTCCAGGGGCCCGGATCCTCGTGGGGTCCGGGGTGCACCGCCAGGCAGCTGGCGTTGGGCGCGCCATGGTGGCGGTGCACCACCCGGGCATCGGCTGGATCGGCGCGACAGCGGAAAACTGCCCGCCGACCACCACCTGATGGCCGGGCATCGCGAGACGGATCGCCCCGTTGCCGGAGCGACCCGCCTCCTCCAGCATGGGCGCATCCCTACGACCCCTGGAGGATTCAATGGACGAGCAGGAGCGGATGAACCGCCTTCTCGACGCACTGCTGGAACAACTGAACCTGGTCCGATCCGAGAACATCGTACTCAAGAACACGCTCGGACTGCTGCTCAGCGAAATCTGCCTGGTGAGCCCGGACCCGGACGTCCGGCTCGCCAAGATCGCGGCCATCATGGAAGCGGGGCGGGTCAATCCGCATACGCCCGGGTATGAAGCAACTGGCGGCTTCCAGGCCGAGGCGGCCGAACTCATCATCGCCATGGCCGAGCGCCGCCTTGCGGATGCCCGGCTTCAGGCCGGTGAGCCAGGCGGCGCTGGTAAATTGCCTCCAACGCTTCGGCCTGATCAGTCGTCATAGTTTGCAAGGAAACCGGCGGTGCCGCCTCCGCAAGGAGGCGCCACAGCCAGCGAGCGACCAGCCGCCGGACCATCATGCCGCCCCGCTGTCGGGGGTGTGGGGGGTGGCGCGCGTAAGGCCCGCGGGCGCGTCGGTTGGTAAGTCAAAGAAATCCGAAGGGGTAACGGTACCGGCTGTGGCGACACTGATCTTCGCCATCTGCGCTGCTCGCGGAATGCGTTCGCCATTTTCCCACCGACGGACTGCCCGCGCGCGGTGCGGGGAAGCGAGGCCGACGAGTTCGGCCATCTGGTCGTGCGATAAGCCTCTAGAGGCCCGATAGGCAGCAAGCTTCATGTGTCCATAATGGACATTTTCTAGAGGCCGTCAATCCCAAATTGGACGGATACAAATGGCCAGAGCTGGGCACAATGTGGCGATGCAAACCCGCCTTAAGCTTATTATGGATGATCGAGCCGTCAGCGCTGCGCACCTAGCGCGCGAAACCGGTATCAGTCCCTCTACGCTGAACAAGCTGATACATGGCCATCGTAAAATGGCTCAGCATTGGGCCGAAAAACTTGCACCTGTCCTTGAAGTCTCTCCTGAACAGTTTTTCCGGCCTATTTCCACGGAAAACTGGGAACAGATTGGGCATGGCGTCCTCACCGCCCCGAAGACAGAAATTAGAGAAAGCCGAAAAGGCGCTTCCTCTGTCGCCATTTCGTCAGATAGCAGCGACATACCAATCATAAGATCGACTTTCGTCGATAGCAGGATCTTTGTATTAGAGCCTAGTCAGACGATTAATAAAATACGACGCCCGCCGGCGCTCGAATTTACAAAGGGGGTATTCGGCTTCTTCGTAGTGACTGACAACATGAACGGACGGTTCGCGAGAGGAGATTTGCTGCTCATCGACAAGGATCGTCCGCCTGCTCGAGGAGGGTTTTCCCTAATTTACACCCCTCAGGAGGACGGCTCCCTAGTCTGCGAGCTGGGGTTTGTGGGAACAGATATACATGACCAGAAGCGGTATGTGACCGACTGGAGTGTGCCCGAAGTTCCACGAAGCGGAATGGCCCTTGAAGACCGTCCAGGCACCGACGCTTACAAGATTCTCACCACAGCGGAAATTCTCGGCCTGTAGGCCACCCCAATTTGGCCACACCGGCGTTGACGTATGTCCAAAATGGACATAGCTTGCCTTCGCACCCAGCGGAGGCACCCTCATCGTGCGTTCCCCATCCGATACTCCCGACCTGCTCGGCGCGGCCGATATCTCGGCCCCGACGCAGGCGAAGACCGCCATCGAACTCGCCGTCGTCAGCCGTGACGGCGAGCTCCGCATCCTCGACACGGATCTGGCGGCGCGGCTCGGCTTTGAGCGTCCGCGCAAGATCCGCGAGCTGATAGCGCCCCACCGCCGGGCGCTTTCCCAGCTCGGCGAGCTGGCTACCGCCGATGTCGTTGTCGGCAAGGGCCAGCGCGCCACGGCCTACTATCTGAACAAGCGCCAGGCGATCTTCCTGACCGCGAAGTCGGAGACGGTCGAGGCGACGGCGATCACTCTCGAAATCATCGAGCGGTTCGACGCCTACGAGCATGGCGCCATCCGGGCACCGGCACCTCTTCCCGCCCGCCGCGGCGTCACCGCGCGGGAGGCGGCTTCCACCTTCCGGGCCTATCGCGGCATCGCGAAGCTGGTCGGCCTGGACGAGAACCAGGCGGCCCTGTCCGCGGCGCGGGCGACGAAGCTGGACACCGGCATCGATCCCCTCGCCCAGATGGGCATCACCCACCTGCTGGCGCCCCAGCAGGAGTTGCTGCTGACCCCGTCCGACATCGGCGTTCGCCTTGGCGGCAAGTCGGCCATCGCGGTGAACCAGCTGCTGGCGGAGCGCGGCTTCCAGGTCGGCCGCCGCGACGGCAAGGGCCAGCCCTACTGGGAGCCGACCGCCGCTGGCGAGCCGCATGCGACGCTGCTGGATACCGGCAAGCGGCACGGCAATGGCACGCCCATCAGGCAGCTCAAATGGGGTGCCGGCATCATCGACCTCCTGACCGAAGGAACGGTGCAGTGAGCCTCGCCCAGGTCTCCGTGGCCGCGCAGCCGATGGCTTCGGCGTCGGCCTTTCCGCCCTCGAACGACAACAGGATCCGGGGGATGAACCGCCGCATCCGCACGTCCCGGCGCCGGTGGGAGAACGGCCGCCGGCTGCGGCACCAGGTGCAGGTCCTGCGTTTCGAGCGCGACGTCCTGCCGCCCGGCCCGGCCTACGATAGCGCGTCGCTGCGAATGTGGGCGACGCAGTACCGGGCTGAAGCCTGGGAAGCGCTGGCCGAGGGCGATGCTGCTGAGGCCGCCCGCCTCCGACGCTCCGCCGTCGCCTTCACTCTGAGCGCGTGGGCGCTGGCGGTGACGCAGTGAGCACTGCCACGAAAAGCCGCAAGAAGGCATCCGTGAAGGCGCCGGCACCGCTGCAAGCGACCGCAGCAGCCTTTGCGCCCGCCTGCACTGCGGAAAGCTGCACGCCCGCGCCAACGACGCTCGTCGGCATGTGCGACCAGTACATGCTGATGTGGGAGCAATGGAAGAATGGGGGCGAACGCCACACGGCGCTGGCTGCGCGAAGGGACCTCACCCGGCGGCTCAACGAGCTCGAACACCGCATAGGGGGCGTACCGGCGGCACACCTCGGCGAACTTGCAGCGAAAGCGACGGTCCTGCGCACCGAGTTCGGCCCGGGGACGAATACGCTGGATGCGGAGAACGAGATGGATGGGCTTGGCCTATCTGTTCTCACCGACATCGCCGCCCTCACCTCGAGTCCGTCTGCAGTGCCGATCGGCACCGACGCCGCATTGATCGCGGAGTGCAAGCTGTTCAACCAAGTCTATGCTGAATGGCTTGGCGTGTTCGACCGCTTCCCCGATGACGATCAGGACGCGATCGATAAGGCGCATGAGCCGTTGAGTTCTGCAATGCACGCGTCGATCAGCAGGATGGTCGAGCACCGGGCGACCTCCTGGGCGGGCATCGCTGCACGCTTCCGGTCGCTGTGGATGGAAGACGAGGAGCTCCGGAAGACGGCCTCCTCGGACTTTAAGGAGAAATTTTTCAACGAGCGTATGAACCATGCACTGAACCGTGACATGGCCGGGATCCTTGGCCTTTTGGATGCCGAAGCGGCATCGCTGGCGCCCGCCCGGAACCCTCATGGCCCTCTGGCTCTGCTCGAAGCCGCCGTCGAGCACGACGCGGAGCACCAGTCATTCGATCGCCAGGCCGGCCACCTGAACGCACAGAAGAAGCTGGAGGAGGGCGAGGCTGCCGCGATCAGTGCCGACTATCGCTTCCGTACAGCGGTCGCATTGGAGCAAGCCGCTATTTCTGCGGCTCCAACGACTTTAGCTGACGCTGTCGCGCAGCTGGTTCTGACGAGGTCCGAGATCGCCGACCAACTGCGGAACAACATGTCGCACGGCATCCATAAGGCTGAGTCCCTTCTCAAGGACCAGGCCCGTTCGATCGCCTTCCTGGCGCGCCATGCCGGCGTGGACCTCGAGCGTCTCGGCGTGAAGTACTTCGACACCGAGGAATTTCTGCTGGCGCTGGGGAAGTCGACATGATGGAGCACATCAGCAAGCCGGTCGGCCGGGTGATGGAGCAGCTCTTCGGCGGGCATCCCTGCCCGGCGCCGCAGCCGCGGCAGCGCCCGCTGGATGACGATGACGACGACCTATTCGCGCCGATGGAGGATCTCTCGTGATCAACGTCGAGCACTTCCGGAAGCTCTGGGTGCTGACCAGCAGTTCCAACCAGCACGAGGCTGATCAGGCGCTGCGCAAGGCGACTATGATCCTGGCGGCTGACGGGAAGACGCTGGACGACGTTCCCGGCTTGCTGGCCGGCTTCGCCTATAGCGCGGCGATGGAAAGCCTGATGGACACTATGTGGGGCCCTGGCAGTGCCCATGCGGCCGAGAGGGCGGCCAAGCGCCAGGCGGTGATAGACCGCTACGGCAGCAAGGAGGCCGCCCTAGCTCCGACGGAGTGGGAGCGCCTGCTGGACGGCGCGGTCGAGCCGTTCAAGCTCAATGTCCAATACCGCTTCTCGAACGGCACCTATCCGACGGAGAGCCTGGGCGGATGGATGGGCACCCTTTCCGATGATGAGCCGCCATCGGACGTCCGAGAAGCGGTCGAGCGGGCCTACCCGCTGCCCCGAACGATCGACGAGGCGAAGGTCGAGAAGGATCGTTGGGCACTACGCTGCCAGGATCTGCACGACCTGCTGGGCATCGAGGCGGGTGACATGCCTCTCTCGCTGGCCGCCTACCTGCGCAGCGAGATCGTCACGCACCTCTTCGAGACCGAGCTGCGCGCGAAGGACGTTTATGACGTCATCTCGCGGGTGATCGCCTTCCGCCAGCAGGGCATGGATCCCACCGACGTGCAGATGGCCGCCATTCAGGCGGATCTCGAGGGGCTGCTGTGACCGGCCGCGCGAAGCGTTCTGACCCGGAGCGCGACGCCCCGTGGCGCCGGAAGAACTGGCACCTGTTCCTGCCTGATCCGCTCGACCTCGGACGGGAGATTGCCCGCGCTGCGCCGCGGATGTCGGTCGGCCGCTTCGCCGGGATCCTCGCCTGGAGCCTGCCGTCGATCTGCAACAGCCTGCGGGCGGGCGCAGAGGCTATCCGCGACGGCGACCTCTTCTTCGACATCGCGCCGTGGCTGGCGCAGGTGCGCTATGACGCCGTCATGGAATTCCGACGGATAGGGCGCAGCCGTCGGCTCCGGCCCACGGACCACCTCTGGCAGCTGCTGCCAGACGCAGACACGTCCTGACGCCGACAGCCTGACCTCATCCAACCGAACTGCCGAGGGCCCAGGAGGCGCGGGTCAACGCCCCCTCTTTGCCTGCGGCCACCCTACGGAGAAGGCGCATGAACTCTATGGCTCGCAAGAAGCTCTACACCGACTTCGATCGGATGATCCACACCGGGGATCCCTTGGCGGCGCTCGATCGCGAGCTCCTCGGAAAGTCTGCCAGGCTGCACATCCCGCTCCGCGATGTGCCCGACATGGACCGGATCGCCACCATCCTCTTCGTCCTGGCTGGCCGGCTCAGGGTGCTCTCGAAGGACAAGAACCGGGACTTCTCGGTGCTGTTCAGCGCCCGGCAAGCCATCGTGCTGGCGAACGCGCAAATACGCTCGAAGCCTCGACTGGGAAAAGATTCGCGTTTATAGTAGGATATAATTCGTCAGCGGCTACTAGATGTAGATGCCGCAAGACGTCTTACTATATTACATCTTATAGGCCATCGATGGCACACTCCCGGAGGCGCCTCCGGGACCCATCCGGAAGGACGCCTCCAGCCCCGCGCCCCAATAAAGCCGCGCCTCAGTAAAGCCGCGTCTCAGTAAAGCCGCGCCTGGCCCGCCGGCGCAGCCTCGGCCACGCCCTTGTCCAGGATCTGCCGCATCGCGCGGCCATTGGCATCCCACCACTTGGCCAGGATGCCGACATCCCAGCCGATGCAGAAATGCTTCACCCCCATCTCCAGGTAGCGCCCGGCATGGGTCGGGTCCTGCAGCTCGACGCGCGGATGCAGGCCGAGGCGCAGCGCCGTCTCGATGGTCTTCCGCTCGGCCGCCCGCACCTCCGGATCATCGCCCTGTCCCGGCTTGCCGATGCTCATCGAATAGTCCGAGGGGCCGAACTGCACCATGTCGAGGCCCGGCACCGACAGGATCGCCTCGAGGTCGTCGAGGCAGGACTTCTTCTCGACCATGATGGCGATGACGATGTCGTTGAGCGCCTCGACATAGGAGGGCTTGCCGACCTCCTGGATCATGCCGACGTCGCGCCGCATGCCGACGCCGAGCCGCCCGACGCCGCGCGAGCCGGCCTGCGCCAGCGTCTCGGCGCGCACCGCGTCGACCGCGGCGCGGGCATCCCCGACATCGCGGATATCGGCGAAGAGCACGCTCTGGAAGCCCGAGCCGATCGCCCGCATCGCCTGGTGCGTGTATTGCGTCTGCTCGATCTTGATCATGCCGCCGACCCCGGCCAGCTCGAAGGCGCGGCCCAGATTGTCCAGGTCGTGCAGGTCGAAGGGCGCGTATTCGGCGGTGAACTCTATATAGTCGTATTGCCGCGACTGGCCCACCAGCTCGACCAGGGTCGGCCAGGTGGAGAGGAGATGCGTCCCCACCGTCGGCTGGTTGGCGTTCAGCTTCTCGCGCAGCAGATTCCGACGCATGGCGGCACCCTCCCCTTTCCCGTTTGGCCGGCAGCGGCGGGCGCCGCCGCCCCGGCCGGGTCAGGCTCGCGGAAGTCGCCGGCTTCGGCAAGGCAGGATCGTCGGCGGCATCACCCCGGCCGCACCATGGTCGCCGCCGTGTAGCCGCTCATATTCGGCTCGAAGCGCAGGCCGGGGCGCAGGCCCCAGACCAGCGAGAGGTGGAAGAGCGGGATGATCGGCAGGTCGTCGGCGACCAGCTGCACCGCCTCCTGCAGCACCTTCTCCCGCGCGGCGGGCTCGAGGAGGGTGAAGGATCTTTCGGTCAGCGCGTCGAGCGCCGGGTTGGAATAGAGGCTCCAGTTGTTGGCGCCCGCCCGCTTGGCGCGGTCGACCGTGCTGACGACGTTGCTGAGGAAATAGGAGGCCTCGCCGGTCGAGCTCGCCCAGCTGTGCAGCCAGACGCCGTATTCCTGGCGGCTGGCGCGGGCGCTGAAGGCGGCATAGGGCAGCGCGTCCACCACCGTCGCCACGCCGATCCGCGTCCACATCTGCGCCACCGCCTGGGCGATGCGGCTGTCATTGGCGAAGCGGTCGGTCGGCGTGTGCACCACCAGGCGGAAGCCGCGCGGGAAGCCCGCCTCGGCCAGCAGGCGGCGCGCCGCCTCGGGGTCGAAGCGCGGCACGCCCACCGCCGGATTGGCCGAGTAGAAGCCGGCCGGCAGCCATTGGCCGCTGGGCGTGCCGCGGCCTTCCATCACCCGCTCGACCAGCGCCGCGCGGTCGATGCCGAGCGACAGCGCCTGCCGCACCCGCAGATCCAGCAGCGGATTCTTCGGCAGCGGCTTGCCGTCGGCGTCGGTGATGTCGGGCAGCTCGCCGGCACGGGCGAAGCCGGGCTGCATGAAGGTCAGCCGGGTGCTCTGGGTCTCCACCACCTGGACGCGGCTGTCGCGCGCCAGCGCCTGGGCGTCGTTGGACGAGACCTCGTCGATCAGGTCGACATCGCCGGCCAGCAGCGCCGCGCTGCGCGCCCCGGCCTGCGGGATGATGCGGAAGACCACGCGTTCCCAGGGCTCGGCGCCGCCGAAATAGGCCTCGTTGCGGGTCAGCTCCACCGTGCTGCCGGGCTGGAAGGCGGCCAGCTTGTAGGGGCCGGTGCCGATCGCGGCGCGGCGGCTGTTGTAGTCCTCGGTCGTCGCGCCCTCGCCGGCATGGCGGGAGACGATGGCGACGAAGGTCAGGTCGTTGGGCAGCGAGGGATGCGGCCCGGCGGTGTGCAGCCGGACGGTCAGCGGATCCACCACCTCGACCCGGGTGATCGGGCGGACATAGCCGGCGAGGCTGCCCGGGCTGCCGGCGACGGTCGGGATGCGGCCGATGGTGAAGGCCACGTCATCGGCGGTGAAGTCCCGCCCGTCATGCCATTTCACGCCCGGGCGCAGGCGGAATTCCCAGATCCTGTCCTCGACCGGCGCCCAGCTGAGCGCCAGGCCGGGGATCGGGCGCAGCCGGGCGTCGCGCTCGACCAGCCGGCTGAAGACATGCAGCGCCAGGTTGAAGTTCGGCTGGAAGGCATAGAAATGCGGATCGGCCGAGCTGGGCGTGGTGGCGGTGGCGATGGTCAGCACCGTCTTCGCCGCGGCGTGTGGCTGGGCCGATGCCGCCTCTGGCAGGGCGCCAAGGGCCAGCAGGCCGGCCAGGCCGCGCCGTGTGATCGCCGAATTCTGCATGCGGACCATCCATCAGGAATGCTTTACACACTTCCGATAGGTGATTTATGCCATATCCGGCAATGGGGAAAACACGGCGGTCAGGCCAGGGCGGCCTCCGCCGTGACCGTCAGTCGCTTTTCGAAAGGCAGGGTGCGCAGCGCCTGCAGGTCGGCGGCGGGGTCGTAGAGCGCCGTGTAGCCGCGCCGCAGATAGAGGCCGACCGCCTCCGGCTGGCGGAAGCCGGTGGTCAGGTAGATCCGTCCGTAGCCCTGCTCGCGCGCCGCCTGCTCCAGCGCCGCCAGCACGCGGCTGGCCAGGCCCTGGCGCCGCAGGTCCTGCCGCGTCCAGATCCGCTTGAACTCGGCGGTGCTGTCGTCGTAGCGCTTGAAGGCGCCGCCGCCGATGGTCTCGCCGTCGCGCAGCAGCAGCAGGAACTGGCCCTGTGGCGGGGCGAAGGCCTCGGGCGGGTAGCGGTTCATCTCGGCCGCGGCGCCGGCGACGTCGAAGAAGGTGCCGTAGCGGCTGTCATATTCCTCGAGCAGCGCTGCCACCAGCGGCCGGGCGCGCGGATCGGCGGGGGTGGTGGAGACGATCAGGTCGCGCATCGCGGGTCTTCCGTCAGGAGGGGGCGAGATACGCCTCGGCCAGGCCGGACCAGAGCGCGGCGCCGGGCAGCAGCAGGGCGTCGTTGAAGTCGAAGCGCGGATTGTGCAGCGCCGGCCCTTCCCCCGCGCCGAGGAAGAGATAGCTGCCGGGCCGCGCCAGCAGCAGATGGGCGAAATCCTCGCTGGCGGTGCGCGGGCGGAAGTCAGGCAGGATGGCATCCTGGCCCAGGAGGCGGCGCGCCACGTCGCGGGCGAAGCCGGTTTCCGCCGCATGGTTGACCAGCGCCGGAAAGCCGCGGCGGTATTCGACCTGCGCAGTGGCGCCGAAGCTGTCCGCCTGGGCCCGGGTGATCGCAGGAATCCGTCGCTCCAGCAGCGCGCGGGCGGCTTCACGATAGCTGCGCGCGGTGAGCTTGAGCGAAACGCTGTCGGGAATGACATTGGCCGCCTCGCCGCCCTGGATGGCGCCGACGGTGACCACCGCCATCTCCAGCGGATCCAGGTTGCGCGACACGACCGTCTGCAGCGCGGTGATGACATGCGCGGCGACGACCACCGGATCCACCGTTTCCTGCGGCGCGGCGCCATGGCCGCCGCGGCCGAGAATGCTGATCAGCGCCAGGTCGACCGCCGCCATGGCCGGGCCTTCGACGAAGCCGAAGCGGCCCTCGGCCTCGCCCGGCCAGGAGTGCAGGCCGTAGACGGCATCGACGGGAAAGCGGTCGAACAGCCCCTCGGCCAGCATCCGCCTGGCGCCGGAGCCGGTCTCCTCCGCCGGCTGGAAGATCAGCGTCAGACGGCCGTCGAACTCGCCATGCAGCGCCAGATCGCGCGCCGCGGCCAGCAGGATGGCGACATGCCCGTCATGGCCGCAGGCATGCATGACGCCGGGGCTGCGGCTGGCATGCGGCAGGCCGGTCTGCTCGGCGATCGGCAGCGCATCCATGTCGGCGCGCAGCCCCAGGCTGCGGCGGCCATGGCCGCGCTGCAAGGTCGCGACCAGCCCGGTGCCGGCGATGCCGCTTTCCACCTGATAGCCCCAGCCTGCGAGCATTCGCGCGGCGGTCTCGGCCGTGCGGTGCTCGGCGAAGGCGAGCTCCGGATGGTGATGCAGGTCCCGGCGCAGGGCGGCGAAAGGCTCCAGCCCCGCGGCCAGCCGCGCCAGCGGGCCCGGCCGCAGCAGCGTCTCGCTCACGAGGCCTTGGCCAGGGCGGGTTCGGGATGGGCCGCAGCGCGGATGGCGCGATAGGGCAGGCCGAGATTCTCGCGCAGCGTGGCGCCGCGCAGCACCGGGTCGTGCCGGCCGCGCGCCTCCAGCACCGGCAGCACGTAGCGGATGAAGTCGTCCAGCCCCTGCGCCACCACCGGGAAGCCCAGGATGAAGCCGTCGGCGGCGCCCTGCTCGATCCAGCGGATCATCTCGTCGGCGACTTCCTCGCCGCTGCCGATGAAATGCGGCTTCGGCGTCGCCGAGGCCAGCGCCACCTGGCGGAGCGTCAACCCCTTCTCGCGCGCGTCGCGCTTGATGCGGTCGGTGGTGGAGCGGAAGCTGTTGGCGCCGATGTCGCCCAGCTCGGGAAACGGCGCATCGAGCGGATAGGCCGAAAAATCATGATGGTCGAAGAAGCGGCCGAGATAGGCCAGCGCCTCGTCGATGCTCAGCAGGTCGCGGATCGCCGCGTATTTCTGCTCGGCCTCGGCGCGGGTCGGGCCGGTGATCGGGCCGATGCCGGGCATGATCTTGATCTGGTCGGGATCGCGGCCGTGCCTGGCGGCGCTGGCGCGGACGGCCTCGCGGAAGCGCTTCGTCTCCTCGAAGGAGGGAGAGTTGGTGAAGACGGCGTCGGCGTATTTCCCGGCGAGGTCGATGCCGGGCTCGGAGGAGCCGGCCTGGAAGATCACCGGCTGGCCCTGCGGCGAGCGCTGGATGTTCAGCGGCCCCTCGACCTTGAAGAACTGTCCTTCATGGTCCAGGCGGCGGAACTTCTTCCGGTCGAAGAACTCGCCGGTCTCGCGGTTGCGCGGGAAGGCGCCGTCCTCCCAGGACTCCCACAGGCCTTGCGTCACCTGCAGATATTCATCGGCGATGCGGTAGCGCAGCGCATGCTCGGGATGGGCGCGGCTGTAGTTGCGCGACGACCCTTCCAGCGGCGAGGTCACCACGTTCCAGCCGGCGCGCCCCCCGCTGATCAGGTCGAGCGAGGCGAATTGCCGCGCGACCGTGAAGGGATCGCTGTAGGAGGTGGAGACGGTGCCGGCCAGGCCGATCTTCTCCGTCACCGTCGCCAGCGCCGAGAGGATGGAGATCGGCTCGAAGCGGTTCAGGAAATGCGGAATCGACTTCTCGTTGATATAGAGGCCGTCGGCCACGAAGGCGAAGGCGATGCCGGCGGCCTCGGCCTGCTTCGCGCGGTCGATGTAGAAGCCCAGGTTGACGCTGGCATCCGCCGGACCGCTGGGATGCTTCCAGGCATTCATGTGGCCGCCGGCGCCATGCAGCATGACGCCCAGCGGGATCTTCTTGTCGGTCATGACAGGGGGTCCTTGGTCAGGCCGCGACCGGCTGGCGCGCCGGGGCCAGCAGGTCGAGCATGGCGGCGCGTTCGGCGAAAGCAGTGGAGGGCGTGTCGAGAATGAATTCGGCGATGCCATGCTCGCGCTGGAGCGCGTCGAGCGCGGCATGGATGTCGTCGGGATTGCCGGCCAGCAGGCTGGGCCGCACCTCCTCGATCCGCCAGGTGGTGGCGCCGGCCTGGCGGGCATATTCCTCGGCCGCGTCCCGCGTGCCCAGGTTGAAGCTCTGGCCGGTCGGCAGATGCACCTTGTAGGTGCGCAGGGAGGCCGCGCGGCGCTCGGCCTCGGCGCGGCTGGCATCGGCCAGCACATGCAGCGCCAGCAGCGGCGCCTGGCCGCTGTCGTCGCGGTAGCGCGCCAGGCTGTCGCGCAGCTTGGCGTCGTCGCCGTTCAGATGCCCGGCATAGCAGAATTGCCAGCCATGCCGCGCCGCCAGGGCCGCGCTGTCGGCGCTGGCGCCGAGCACGATCTTCTGCGGCGCCTCCGGCGGGATCGGCGTCAGCTGCGCCGCGGCATGCGGATGGTCCTGCGGCAGGCTGTGCGTGAGGAAGCCCTCGAGCTCCGCAAAGCGCGCGGCAAAGTCCTGGGCGTCGCCGCGCAGCGCGCGGGTGGAAAACGGCAGCCCGCCCGGCGCCTTGCCGATGCCGAGATCGACGCGCCCCGGCGCCAGCGTCGCCAGCAGCGAGAAGGTCTCGGCGACCTTGTAGGGGGCGTAATGCTGCAGCATCACGCCGCCGGAGCCGACGCGGATGCGGCTGGTGCGCGCCAGGAGGAAGGCCGAGAGCACCTCGGGCGCGACGCTGGCGAGGCCGGGACTACCGTGATGCTCGGCCACCCAGAAGCGGTGATAGCCCAGCTGCTCCGCCCGCTGCGCCAGGGCCAGGGTGTTCTGCAGCGCCTCGGCCGCGCTGGCGCCGGCGGGGATGGGGCTCTTGTCGAGCAGGCTCAGGCGGTAGCGCATGGCGCGGAACTCCGGCTCAGGGCGCGCGGCGGCGGGGCCGCCGTGTCGGCTCCGCCACATTAATCACCTTGGAATTTCGTGCGTCAATCATCGCGCGGCGTAGATTCGTGCTTAAGCGTCGGCGCGAGGGTCCGAAAGGCCGAGGGGCAGCCGTGATCCAGCCCTGCATGCCGGTGAGCCGGGAGGCTGGTCGGTGGCCGCTCCTGCCGAGATAACCCTTTGATTGAAAATCAATTTTTCCCTGAGATCACGGCATGCTCGATCGATCCATCTGGAGCCGAAGCGGTCTTATCACGTCGCGTTGTAGCTATTTATTATATTGACTCTTTATCGTCGCTATTTGATTGCTCGGGGCGGGGCCGCTTTGCCCCCGCCCCGGAGCCCGCCATGTCCAGCCTGATCGGCTACCTCGCCCAAAAGCGTGACGCCCTGTTCCGCCTGCGTGAGCGCGCCGCCCGCCCTGACGCCCGCCCGCAGCCGCTCAGCGCCCGGGTCAGCGCCGAGGGCCGCAGCGGCATCCGCCGCATCCGCATCCGCGATTTCCAGCTGATCAGCGACAGCCCCGCGAGCTTCGCCGGCTACGACCTGGGGCCGAGCTCGCCCGAGCTGCAGCTCGGCGTGCTGGGCAGCTGCCTGACGCATACCTTCCTGATCCAGGCGGCGCTGCTGCAGATCCCGCTGCACCGGGTCGAGGTGCAGGTCGACGGCCAGATCGATCCGCGCAGCGGCCAGCCCGGCTTCGAGACCGTGCCGCGCAACCCGCATGCGCTGCGCTACACCGTCGCGCTCGACTCCCCGGCCTCCGAGGAGGAGCTCGCGCAGCTGCATGCCGCCGTCCAGGCGAATTGTCCGATCCTGCACCTGCTGCGCGACCCGCAACCGATCGATGGCGCCCTCGCCCGTCTGCCTGCCCAGAGCGACGCGGCCGAATAGCCCGCATGCGCCCGCACCCTTTCCGCGAAAGCCCCGAGCGATGAACCGACGCGACCTGATGCTGGCCGGCCTCGGCCTGGCCGCCCTGCCCGATCTCGCCCTGGCGCAAGGCCATGCGCATGCGACCGCCGCGGGGACGCCGGTGCGCGGCGGCACCGCGCGCATCGTGGTGGCCGAGCCGCCGATCCTGACCTCGGCCTTCATCACCACCATGAACATCGGCATGGTGTCGTCGAAGATCCTCGAAGGCCTGGTCAGCTACGATCTCGAGCTGAAGCCGGTGCCGGCGCTGGCCGAATCCTGGGACACGGCGGAGGACGGGTTGTCCGTCACCTTCAACCTGCGCCGCAATGTCCGCTGGCATGACGGCCGCCCCTTCGGCAGCGCCGATGTGCGCTTCACCTTGCTGGAGGTGTGGAAGAAGCTGCATCCCTTCGGCCGCGCCGTCTTCGCCAACGTGACCGCGGTGGAGACGCCGGACGACCACACGGTGACCATCCGCCTCTCGGCGCCGGCGCCCTATCTCTTCAACTACATCAACACCTATGGCGCGCAGATCCTGCCGCGCCATGTCTATGAAGGCACCGACGTCCTGCAGAACCCGGCCAACACGGCGCCGATCGGCACCGGGCCTTTCCGGTTCAAGGAATGGGTGCGCGGCAGCCATGTCGCGCTGGAGCGCAACGCCGATTACTGGCAGCCGGGCAAGCCCTATCTCGACGGCGTGCTGTTCCGCTTCATCCCCGATCCCGTCGCCCGCACCGTGGCGCTGGAGGCCGGCGAGATCGACGTCACCATCGGCTCGCTGGTGCCGGTGACCAGCCTGCGCCGCTTCTCGGATGCGGCGAAGTACACGATCAACACCGATGACGGCCGCTTCCTCGCCTCGATTTTCCTGGCGCAGATCAATGTGCGCCGCCCCTATGTCAGCGACCGCCGCGTGCGCCAGGCGCTGTCGCATGCGATCGACCGCGCGGCGCTGGTGCGGCTGGTCTGGCAGGGCTACGGCAAGCCGGCGACCGGGCCGATCCCTTCCTCCGTCAGCCAGTACTATGCGCGCGGCAATCCGCAGGGCTTCGACCCGAAGCGCGCCGAGGCGTTGCTGGACGAGGCCGGCTTCAAGCGCGGCGCCGACGGCAAGCGCTTCCGCATCAACCTGGTCTCCGGCAGCGGCGACAGCCTGGAATCTAACCGCGCGGGCGAGTTCATCAAGCAGTCCCTCGCCCGCATCGGCGTCGAGCTCGAGCTGATCATCGAGGATTCCGCTGCCTATCTGCGCCGCGTCTACACCGAGGCCGACTACGACATCATGACGTCGAGCCTGCACAAGCTGCCCGATCCGACGCTGGGCGTGCAGCGTCTGTACTGGACGAAGAACATCGTCAGGGGCGCGCCCTGGACCAACGGCTCCGGCTATTCGAACCCCGAGCTCGACCGCATCATGGAAGCCGCCGCCGCCGAGGGCGATGCCGCGAAACGCCGCGCGCTGGTCACCCGCTGGCAGGCGATCGTGCAGGAGGATGCGCCGATCCTCGACCTGGTGGAGCTGACCTGGACCACCGTCTCCACAGCGCGCTTCCGCAAGGACCGTCCACAGGGCGACGGCATGTTCGCCGGGCTGGAGGATGCATGGCTGGCGCTGGCACGCTGAGCGCGGCGCCCGCGGCACGCGGCGGGCTGCCGCCGCTGCTGCGCCGCCTGCTGCAGGTGGTGCCGGTGCTCTTCGGCATCGCTACGCTCAACTTCCTGATTCTCCAGCTGGCGCCTGGCGACGTCGTCGACGTCCTGGCCGGCGAGGCGGGGGCGGCGACGCCCGAGACCATGGCCGCGCTGCGCCAGAGCTTCGGCCTGGACCAGCCGGTCTGGCTGCAATACCTGCGCTATCTCGGCCAGCTTGCCAGCCTCGATCTCGGCCATTCCTACCGGCTGAACCTGCCGGTGCGCGCGCTGATCCTGACGCGGCTGCCGCCCACCCTGCTGCTGATGGTCTCGGCGCTGCTGCTGGCCATCGTGCTGGGCTCGCTGGCGGGCATCCTGGCAGCGCGGCAGGTCGGCGGCTGGCTCGACACGCTGCTCTCCGGCGTCACCCTGCTGAGCTATGCGGTGCCGACCTTCTGGCTCGGGCTGATGGCCATCGTGCTGTTCTCGGCGCGGCTCGGCTGGCTGCCCTCGGGCGGCATGCTGACCATTGGCGCGTCGCATGACGGGTTGGCACTGCTGCAGGACCTGGCGGCACATCTGGTGCTGCCGGCGGTGACGCTCAGCACCTTCTACCTCGCGGTCTATGCGCGGCTGGTGCGCAGCGCCATGCTGGAGCTGCACGGTGCCGACTTCATCCGCACCGCCCGCGCCAAGGGCGCCGGCGAATGGCGCATCACGCTGCACCACGCCTTCCGCAACGCGCTGCTGCCGATGGTCACCATGGCGGGCTACCAGGCGGCCTCGCTGCTCAGCGGTGCGGTGCTGGTGGAGACGGTGTTCTCCTGGCCCGGCCTCGGCCGCCTCGCCTATGAGGCAATCCGCACCCGCGACCTGAACCTGCTGCTCGGCATTCTGTTCTTCAGTTCGATCCTTGTCGTCATCGTCAACATTGCCATCGACGGGGTCTATCGCCTGGTCGATCCGCGCGTGGCGCCGAGGGCGCGGCGGGCATGAGCACGCGCCATCCCGGCCTGCTGCGCCGGCTGCTGACGCACCGCCAGGGCGGCGCCGGCCTGCTGCTGCTGCTGGCCATCCTGCTGCTGGCCGCGGCCGGCCCGCTGCTCTGGCCGGGCGACCCCTGGGAGATGGCGGCGCCGCCAATGCTCTGGCCTGGCGAGGACGCCGCCAACCCGCTCGGCTCCGACGTGATGGGGCGTGACCTGCTGACCGGACTGGTCTCCGGCGCGCGGGTTTCGCTGATGGTGGGGCTGGTCAGCACGCTGATCGCCGCCGTCCTGGGGACGCTGATCGGCGCAGTGGGCGGCTATCATGGCGGCCGCATCGACGCCGCGCTGATGCGGCTGACCGAGTTGTTCCAGACGGTGCCGACCTTCGTCCTCGCCGTGGTGCTGGTCGCTGTCTTCCGCCCCTCGGTCGCGACCGCGGTGCTGGCCATCGGCATCGTCTCCTGGCCGGCGACGGCGCGGCTGGTGCGCGCCCAGGTGCTGTCGCTGCGCGGCCGCGACTTCATCCTGGCGGCCGAGACCTACGGCATGGGCACCGCGCGGCTGCTCTGGACACAGATCCTGCCCAATGCGCTGCCGCCGGTCATCGCCATCTCCAGCCTGACCATCGCCCATGCCATCCAGACCGAGGCGGCGCTGGCCTTCCTCGGCCTCGGCGACCCGAACGTGATGAGCTGGGGCACCATCATCGGCGGCGGCCGCGAGCAGCTGGTGGAGGCCTGGTATGTCTGTGGCCTGTCCGGCATCGCGCTGGTCGTCACCGTCCTCGCCTTCAACCTGCTGGGCGAGGGGCTGAACGACTGCCTCAACCCGCATCTGCGCAGCCAATGACCATGACCCTGCTCGAGGTTTCCTCCCTGCGCACCAGCTTCGCGACCCGCTCGGGACGGCTCGGCATCCTGCGCGACGTCAGCTTCGCCATCGCCCGCGGCGAGACCGTCGCGCTGGTCGGCGAAAGCGGCAGCGGCAAGTCGGTGACCGCCGCCTCGATCCTGCGGCTGGTGGAGGCCGCCGGCGGCCGCATCGATGCCGGCCGCGTCAGCTTCGAGGGCGAGGACCTGCTGTCCCTCTCCCCCGCCAGGCTGCGCGCGCTGCGCGGCGGCCGCATCGGCATGATCTTCCAGGAGCCACTCTCGGCGCTGAACCCGGTGCAGCGCATCGGCGACCAGATCGCCGAGGCGGTGCGGCTGCATCGCCCGCTGTCGCGCCGCGCCGCCTGGGGCCGCGCGGTGGAGCTTCTCTCCCTGGTGCAGATCCCGGCGCCCGGCCTGCGCGCGCGCGACTATCCGCATCAATTGTCGGGCGGCCAGCGGCAGCGCGCGATGATCGCCATGGCGCTGGCCTGCGATCCGGCGCTGCTGATCGCCGACGAGCCGACCACCGCGCTCGACGTCATCACCCAGGCGCAGATCCTGTCGCTGCTTGCCGAGCTGCGCGACCGGCTGGGCATGGCGCTGCTGCTGATCACCCATGACCTGGGCGTGGTCGCCGGCGTCGCCGACCGCATCGTCGTGCTCTATGCCGGCCAGGTTGTCGAGCAGGGGCCGGTGGCCGAGATCTTCGCGGCGCCGGCGCATCCCTACACACGCGGGCTGCTCGACGCCGTGCGGCTGGACACCCTGACGCCGGGCACCGCGCTGCCGGAGATCCCCGGCCTGGTGCCGCCGCTCGACGCGCTGCCGGCCGGCTGTGCCTTCGCGCCGCGCTGCGGCCGCGCCGATGCGCGCTGCCGGTCCGCAGCGCCGCCCATGCCGCCCGGGGGCGCGCGCCAGGCCGCCTGCTTCCATCCCCTGCCCGCCCCGCTGCCCGGAGGCCACGCCGCATGACCGCGCCGCTGCTGGAAATCCGCCGCGCCGTTCGGCATTTCGACACGCCGGCCGGGCGGGTGCGCGCGGTGGATGATGTCAGCCTCAGCATCCAGCCCGGCGAGACGCTGGGGCTGGTGGGCGAGAGCGGCTGCGGCAAGTCGACCCTGGCGCGGCTGGCGATGAAGCTGGTGCCGCCGCAATCCGGCGCCATCCTCTTCGAGGGCGACGACGTCGCGACCGCCAATCGCGCCACCCTGGCCCGCTATCGCGCGCGGATGCAGATGGTCTTCCAGGATCCGCTGTCGGCGCTGAACCCGCGCGAGAGCATCTTCCGCATCCTGGAGCAGCCGCTGCTGGTGCATCGCCGCGGCGACCGCGCGGCGCGGCAGGCGCGCATCGCGCAGCTGCTGCAGCAGGTCGGGCTGCGGCCGGAAGTCGCGCTCCGCTATCCGCACGAGCTGTCGGGCGGCCAGCGGCAGCGCGTCGGCATCGCCCGCGCCCTGGCGCTGGAGCCGCGGCTGCTGCTCTGCGACGAGGCGGTCTCGGCGCTCGACGTCTCGGTGCGCGCCCAGGTGCTGAACCTGCTGCTGCGCCTGCGCGCCGAGCTCGGCCTGGCGGCGCTGTTCATCTCGCACGATCTCGCGGTGGTGCGGCATGTCGCCGATCGCGTGGCGGTCATGTATCTCGGGCAGGTGGTGGAGGAAGCGCCGCGCGACGCGCTGTGGCAGCAGCCGCGCCATCCCTATACCCGGGCGCTGATGGCGGCGACGCCGGTCGCCGATCCCGCCGAGGCGCGCGCCCGCCCGCCTTTGCCGCTGCAGGGCGAGTTGCCCGATCCGATCGATCCGCCCGCCGGCTGCCGCTTCCATCCGCGCTGTCCGATGGCCGAGCCGCGCTGCCGCGTCGAGGCGCCGGTGCTGCGCGCCATCGCCGCCGGTCACGCCGTCGCCTGCCACCGCCCCTGAGCGCGACACCTTCCGTCTGGAGACCCATCATGCCCCTCGCCCGCCGCGCGCTGCTGACGCTGCTTTCCGGTTCCGCTGCCCTGCTGGCTGCCCCTGCCGTCGCGCAAACCGCGTCCCCGCGGAGATCGGGTGGCGAGCTGACCTTCCTGATCGGCTCGCTCGACAGCGGCTGGGGGCTGAACGAGAAGGTCGACAGCTACACAGGCATCGTCTGGGGCCAGTTGGCCGACAAGATCGTGCATGTCGACGACAAGGGCGAGGCGACGCCCTGGATCGCCGAGCGCTGGGAGGAGAATGCCGGCCAGTCCGAATTCATCCTGCATCTGCGCGCCGGCCCCAGCTTCGCCGACGGCTCGCCGGTCGATGCCAGGGCGGTGGCCGCGAATATCGAGCTCTGGGCACGCGGCGACACCAGCCGGGGCGTCGGCCGGCTCGGCCTGTTTCCCTCCAGCACCTACAAGGGATCGGAGGTGCTGGACGATCGGCGGGTCAGGGTCAGCTTCACCCGGCCGACGCTCAGCTTCATCCCGACGCTGGGCTACCACAAGACGGTGCTGCGTTCGCTGGCCAGCCTGAACCTGAAGGCCGAGGAGCTCGGCAATCTCGACCGGCAGATCGGCAGCGGCCCCTTCACCCTGCAGTCCTGGCTGGAGGGCGACCATGTCGTGCTGCGCCGCCGCCCCGACTACAACTGGGGCCCGCAGGCGCTCGCGCATCAGGGCCCGGCCAGCCTGGAGCGCATCACCTTCAAGGTGGTCAAGGACGCCGCCATCCGCGCCGCCGCGCTGCAGGCCGGGCAGGCGCAGATCGCGCTGAACATCGCGCCGCATGAGCTGCGGCCGCTGAAGGCGCGCGGCATCCGCGCCGTGGCGCCGGACAGCCTGGGCTTCGTCAGCGGCTTCAGCGTCAACACCCGCGCGCCCTTCTTCGACGATGTGCGCCTCCGCCAGGCGCTGCAGCACGCCATCGACCGGCAGGAGATCCTCGACACCGTCTTCACCGAGGACTGGAAGCCGGTCACCACCCTGCTGCAGCCCAACGTTCCCGAGGCGGCGGACCTCAGCGCCCTGCTCGCCTACGACCCGGAGAAGTCGAACCGCCTGCTGGAGGAGGCCGGCTGGCAGCGCGGCGCCGACGGCATCCGCGCCCGCGGCAGCGACAAGCTGCGCTTCAACCTGTTCGCCAGCCCCTGGGTCGGCACCTCGAAGCAGGTCGACGAGGTGATCGTGCAGCAGCTGCAGAAGGTCGGCATCGCGGCGCGGCTGCAGGTGGTCGACATCGCCACCTTCAACGCCCGCGTGCGCAACAACGACAGCGTGCCGCTGCGCGAGATCAGCCGCAGCTTCCTCGATGCCGGCGTGGTCGGCAATGTGCTGACCGATGCCGACAGGGGCGACAACTGGTTCAAGCTGGGCCAGAGCAATGAGACGCTGAACCGCCTGGCGCAGGACATCGCGACCGCCGTCGACCGCCGCAGCCGCGCCGAGACGCTGAAGGAGGCGCAGCGCTACGTGCTGGAGCAGGGGCTGTTCATCCCGACCGCGCAGCTGAACCAGCGCCTCTACGTCCAGGCTGGCACGGTGAAGGGCGAGGCCTATAGCGGCGGCGGTTATGCGCTCTATCACGGCGCCTGGCTGGATGCCTGAGCCCGGGTCGCCGCGCCATGTCTCGACAGAGCTTCCTTCCCTTCGCGGCGCGGCGGCTGGGCCATGCGCTGGTCGTCATCCTGCTCGCCTACAGCTTCACCTTCCTGATCATCTCCGTGCTGCCGGGCGACCCGGTCAGCAACATGCTGCTCGACCCCGAGAACGGCTTCACCGAGGAGGAGATCGCACCGATCATCGCGCATTACGGGCTGGACCGTCCGGTGCTGGAGCAGTGGTGGAGGGCGATCTCCCGCTTCGCGCTGGGCGATCTCGGCATTTCGCTGCGCGCCAGCCGCCCGGTCTCCGCCATGCTGCTGGAGGCGCTGCCCTCCACCCTGGTGCTGGCGGGCACGGCCATGCTGGTGGCGCTGCTGCTGGCGCTGGCCATCGCCTATGCCTCGCAGAGCCTGCCGCGGCGCTGGGGCCAGGGGGTGGCGCGGGTGCTGCCGGCGCTGTCGCTCTCGGTGCCGAGCTTCGTCATCGGCCTGGTGCTGATCCAGGTCTTCGCCTTCCAGCTCGGCCTGTTCCGCATCACCGATCCGAACGGCGCCGCCGCCACCGTCTTCGCGGCCCTCGCCCTCGGCATCCCGGTCTCGGCGCAGATCGCCGAGGTGCTGATCGCCAATCTCGACCACGAGGCGGGCCAGGAGTATTTCGCCGTGGCCAGGGCGCGCGGGCTGCGGCTGTCGCAGCTTTTCGCGCGGCACCAGCTGCGGCCCTCGGCCCTGCCGGTGGTGACGATGATCGCGGTCAGCATCGGCGAGCTGCTGGGCGGGTCGCTGATCACCGAGACCATCTTCGGCCGCAAGGGCGTGGGCTCCCTGGTGCAGAGCGCCGTGGTGACGCAGGACTTCCCCGTGCTGCAGTCGCTGGTCTCGCTGGCCGCCGTGGTCTTCGTCCTGGTCAACCTGGCGGCCGACCTGCTCTACCCGCTGCTCGACCCGCGGCTGCGGCGGCGCGCCGCGGCGGGGCGGCCGGCATGAGCGCGACCACCTTCTCGCCCGCCGGCCGGCGCGGCCGGGTCGGCGCGCAGCCGCTCGCGGTGCTGCTCTCCTTCGCCGTTCTCGCGCTGGTCGTCGGCTGGTCGGCGGCGCCCTGGCTGTTCACCGGCAACGATCCCTTCTTCGGGGTCACCGCCCGGAAGCTGCTGCCGCCCTCGGCGGAGCACTGGCTCGGCACCGATCATCTGGGGCGCGACCTCTATGCCCGCATCGTGCATGGCACCTGGTCGTCGGTCACCAGCGCGCTGATCGCCACGGTGATCGGCCTGGCGGTGGGCGGGCTGCTGGGCCTGGCCAGCGGCTTCCTGGGCGGCTGGGTCGACACGGTCATCGGCCGGCTGATCGACATGCTGCTGGCCATCCCGAACTTCCTGCTCGCCGTGGTCATCGTCAGCGCCTTCGGCTTCCAGACCATCAATGTCGCCATCGCGACCGGCGTCGCCTCGGTCGCCGTCTTCGCCCGGCTGATGCGCTCGGAGGTGATGAAGACCTCGACGGCCGTCTTCGTCGAGGCCTCGGCCCTGGCCGGCGGGCGCCCGGCGCATGTGCTGCTGCGCCACGTGCTGCCCAATGCCTATCGCTCGGTGGTGGCGCTGGCGGTGCTGCAGTTCGGCACCTCGATCCTGACCATCGCCGGCCTGGCCTTCCTCGGCTATGGCGATCCCCCGCCGGCCGCCGACTGGGGCCTGCTGGTGGCCAATGGCAAGGACTATCCCAGCTCGCCCTGGCTGGTCTTCGCGCCTGCGGCGGTGATCGTGGTCACCGTGCTGGCCATCAACCGCCTCAGCCGCTGGATCCGCCATGCCGCCTGATGCCCCGCTCCTCGAGATCCGCGACCTCGCCGTCGCCTATGGCCCGCAGCCGGCCGTGCAGGGCGTCGACCTCACGCTGCGCGACGGCGGCAGCCTGGCGCTGATCGGTGAATCCGGCTCCGGCAAGTCGAGCATCGTCCGCGCCCTCTGCGGGCTGCTGCCCGCCGGCGCACGGCTGCGCGGAACAATCCTGTTCCAGGGCCAGGACCTGCTGTCGCTGGCGCCGGCCAGGCTGCGCGCCCTGCGCGGCCGCGCCATCGGCTTCGTGCCGCAGGATCCGCAGAACGCGCTGAACCCCGTGCGCAGCATCGGCGCCCAGGCGCAGGAGGCGGCGCGGCTGCTCGACCTGCCCGATGCGGCGGCGCGCCGCCGGCGCATCCTGGAGATCTTTGCCCGCGTCGGCCTGGCCGAGCCGGCGCGGATCTACGACGCCTATCCGCATGAGCTGTCGGGCGGCATGCTGCAGCGGGTGCTGATCGGCCTGGCGATGCTGCCCGGCCCGGCCCTGATCGTCGCCGACGAGCCGACCTCGGCGCTCGACGTCACCATCCAGAAGCGCATCCTCGACCTGCTCGCCACCCTGCAGGCGGAGCTCGGCATCGCCCTGCTGCTGATCACCCATGACCTGGCCATCGCCGCCGAGCGCGCGCAGGACGTCGTGGTGCTGAAGGAGGGCCGCGTGCAGGAGCAGGGGACATCGCAGGACGTCTTCCGCCGGCCGCGCTCGGCCTATGCGCGGCAGCTGCAGGCGGATGTGCCGGCGCTGAACCCCGAGCGTTTTCGGGCCGCCGCGACCCGGCGGCACGGCGACGACGACGCCATCCGCGTCGACGGCGTGCACAAGCGCTTCCACGCCGGGACCGGCATCGTGCAGGCCGTGCAGGATGTCTCCTTCCGCGTGCCGGCGGGCACGACGCATGCGCTGGTCGGCGAGTCCGGCTCGGGCAAGACCACGCTGGTGCGGCTGCTGCTGGGGCTCGAGCGGCCGGACCGCGGCAGCATCACGGTGGGCGGCGGGCCGGTGCAGGCCGGACAGCCGGACAGCCTGCGCGCGCTGCGGCGGGAGCTGCAGCTGGTCTATCAGAACCCCTTCACCTCGCTCGATCCGACCTGGACGGTCGGCGGCATCATCGGCGAGCCGCTCGACCGCTACGCGGTCGGCCGGCGCGGCGACCGGCCAGCCCGGGTGGTCGAGGCGCTGCGCGCCGTGGGCCTCGCCGAGGAGCTGCTGCGCCGTCGCCCCGGCGCGCTGTCGGGCGGCCAGCGCCAGCGCGTCGCCATCGCCCGCGCGCTGATCCTGCGGCCGCGCGTGCTGGTGCTGGACGAGCCGACCTCGGCGCTCGACGTCACCGTGCAGGCCGGCATCGTCGAGATGCTGTTCCGCCTGCAGGCGCAGCTCGGCCTGACCTATCTCTTCGTCTCGCATGACCTGGCGCTGATCCGCCAGATCGCCGACAGCGTCACCGTGCTGCGCCAGGGCCAGGTCGTCGAGCAGGGGCCGGTGGCGCAGATTTTCAGCCGCCCGCGCGCGGCCTATACCGGATTGCTGCTGGACTCGATCCCGCGCCCCGCCGCCGCGGCGCGCGAGGCCGTGCTGCTCGACCAGGGAGGAGAAGACTGATGTCCCGCCGCCACGACCGCATGATCATGGTCGCCTTCTCCGACCCCAATGCGCTGTACCAGGGCAACCCGGAACGCCAGCGCGATCCGCAGCGCTTCGGCTTCGCCAATTTCGTGGCGCATGCGAAGCTCGCCGAAAGCGCCGGCTTCGACGCCATCTTCAAGCCCGACTTCCTGGGTTTCGACATCGCCAAGGGCAGCGTGCGGCCGCGCCCGGGCTTCGAGCCGCTGACCCTGCTCAGCGCGCTGTCGCAGCACACGCGGCGGCTCGGGCTGATCATCACGGAATCGACCTCCTTCAACGAGCCCTACAACGTCGCGCGCTACTTCACCTCGCTCGACAACATCAGCGACGGCCGCGCCAGCTGGAACGTGGTGACCTCCTATTACGGGGAGGGCAATTTCGGCGATGGCAGGCTGCTGCCGCTGGCCGAGCGCTACCGCAAGGCCGAGGAGTTCATGCAGGTCGCCTACAGGCTGTGGGAGGGCTGGGAGCCGGGCGCGGTCGGCTTCGATGCGCGCGGCCCGGTCTTCGACGCCCGCCGCATCCACGAGACCAACTTCGCCGGCGACTTCTTCCAGGTGAAGGAGCCGCTGGACATCCCGCCCGGGCCGCAGCGCCGGCCGGTGATCGTCCAGGCCGGCGCCTCGGAGGAAGGGCTGGACTTCGCCGCGCGCCATGCCGAGATCGTCTTCGCCGCCGCCCCCGACCAGGAGACCGGCGCCGAATTCTATGCCGACCTGAAGCGGCGCGTGGTCGCGGCCGGGCGCGATGCGGCACGGCTGAAGATCCTGCCAGGGCTGAACATTTTTGTCGGTGACAGCCAGGGGGAAGCGGACGATCTGTACCAGTCGCAGTTCAGCGACCGGGCGCTGCTGGCCTATCGCGACAAGCTGGTGCGCGAGGCGCCGCTGTTCCGCATCGGGCAGCTCGATCTCGACGAGCGCATCCCGGCCGAGGCGGTGCCTACGGAAGCCGCGCTGCATCAGGTCGAGCGCCGCCGCAGCCGCGGCCTGCTGCTGCGCAAGTATCTCAGCCGGCCGGACCAGACGCTGCGGCGCTTCCTGTCCGATGTCTTCGAGTTCGGGCATCTGACGCTGATCGGCACGCCGGCCCGCATCGCCGGAGACCTGGAAAGCTGGTTCGAGGCGCAGGCGGCCGACGGCTTCGTGCTGAAGGGCGGCAATTCCTTCCCGCGCGTGGCGGGGGAGATCATGCCGATCCTGCGCGAGCGCGGCCTGCTGCGCCCCCCCGAGGAAGAAGGGCTGACCTTCCGCCAGGCGCTGTTCGGCGACGCCCGGCCCGGATGACGTTTCCGCGCAGCCGGTAGGCCGGCGCCGCGCGGCGGCCTATCTTCGCCGCATGAGCCGAGACCCTGCCGCCGTCCCCAGTTCCCCCCTGGCCTGCGCCACCGCCGAGGAAGCCGTCGACCGGCTGGAGGCGCTCTACGAGGCCGCCGTCGCCGCCGAGCGCGCGGCGCTGGACCGCTTCGTCGACCAGCGCATCCCGCCGACACCCGAGGAGCGCGCGGCCTTCCGCTATCCCGGCCTCTGGCTGCGCTGGGCGCCGGAAGGGCCGCCGCCGCAGGTGCGCCGCTCCTGGGCCAAGCTGCAGGTCTCCGGCGACTATGCCACCACCATCACCAACCCGGCCGCCTTCCGCCCCTATCTGCTGGAGCAGCTGCGGCCGCTGATCGCCGAATACGGCGCGACGCTCGAGGTCGGGCCGAGCAGCCAGGAAATCCCCTACCCCTATGTGCTGGAAGGCGGCGACGAGCTGGCGCGCGGCGGCGTCTCGGCCGCCGAGCTCGCGCGGCATTTCCCGGTGCCGATGCTGTCGGCCGTCGGCGACGAGGTGGCGGACGGGCTGTGGCGTTTCCGCGACGGCGCGCCGCGGCCGATGGCGCTGTTCGACGCGGCCCGCGTCGACTATTCGCTGCGCCGGCTGCAGCACTACACCGGCACCGACTGGCGGCACGTGCAGCCCTGGATCCTGCTGACCAACTACCAGCGCTATATCGGGCAGTTCGTCGACTGGGCGCTGGCCGAGCTGCGCCGCGCGGACGGCGACTACACCGCCCTGGTGCTGCCTGGCGGCGCCGTGATCACCCGCGGCCATGCCCCGGAAGCGGCCGCGCGGCTGGTCGCCGAGGCGCCCTGGCAGCGCTTCCAGATGCCGGCCTACCACCTGCTGCGCGGCGAAGGGCGCAACGGGCTGACCATCGTCAATATCGGCGTCGGCCCCTCCAACGCCAAGACGATCAGCGACCACCTGGCGGTCACCCGGCCGCATTGCTGGCTGATGATCGGCCATTGCGGCGGGCTGCGGCAGAGCCAGGAGATCGGCGACTACGTACTCGCCCATGGCTACCTCCGCCGCGACCGCATCCTGGACGACCTGCTGCCGCCGGAGATCCCGGTCCCGGCGCTGGCCGAGGTGCAGGTGGCGCTGCAGCAGGCCGCGGCGCAGGTCACCGGCGAGGCCGGCGAGGCGCTGAAGCGGCGGCTGCGCACCGGCACCGTGGTCTCCTATGACGACCGCAACTGGGAACTGCGCTGGTCGCAGGAGCGGCTGCGCATCAACCTGTCGCGTGCCATCGGCGTCGACATGGAAAGCGGCACGCTGGCGGCGCAGGGCTACCGGCTGCGGGTGCCCTATGGCACGCTGCTCTGCGTCTCCGACAAGCCGCTGCATGGCGAGATCAAGCTGCCCGGCGCCGCCACCGCCTTCTACCAGCGCGCGGTCAGCGAGCATCTGGCGATCGGCATCGCCACCTTCGGCATCCTGCGCCAGCAGCTGACCGCGCTGCATTCGCGCAAGCTGCGCGCCTTCGACGAGCCGCCCTTCCGCTGAGCGGGCTGCCTGCTGAAGGACGCAGGCAATCCCATCGGACTGCTTGCTTGATCGCGGGATCCAGGCTTGTCGGGGATTCCACCTCAAGCCATGGCGCTCTGTGCCCGGCTGCCGTCAGGCGCTGCCGACCATCACGAGATAGGGCGAGACCTCGCGCACCCGGCCGCCGAGCGGCGCGACCGCCTGGCGGATGGCGGCCGGGATGTCGCGCAGGTCATAGGCGTCGCTGACCCGCGCCTCGCCAAGCGCCCTGTCGCGCAGCCAGAGCAGCCCGGGCAGGTAGCGGCCGAGCTCGGCCAGCACGGCGCGCAGCGGCGTGTCCTCGGCGACCAGCCGGTGGTGGCGCCAGGCCAGGGCCCGGGCCAGCGGCGCGTGCGGCGCCAGCGGCGCGCCATCGGCCAGCGACAGGGTCAGGCTCTGCCGCGCCTCCAGCGCGAAGTCGCGGGCGATGCCGGCCGCGGGGGCATAGCGGGCGCGGGCCTGGCCGTCCTCCAGCGCGATCTCCAGCCGGTCGCCAAGGAAGCGCAGGTTGATCGCAGCCCCGGGGGCGGAGACCTCCACCACGCCGCAGCGCAGCAGAAGGGGACGTGCCACCGCACGCGCCACGGCGATGAAGGCCTGGCCCTGCAGCAGCCGCAGCCGCCGCCCGGCGGCGGAAAACTCCAGCGCGACGGCGGTCGCCGTGTCCAGCTCCAGCCGCGAGCCGTCCGGCAGCTGCAGCGCCCGGGTCTCGCCGGCGCTGGTGCGGAGATCGGCCTGCAGCCGCTGCCACAGTGCGCCGCCCAGCCCGGGCGCGGCGAGCAGCGCGCCGGCGGCCAGCGCACCGCCGCCGGTGGCCAGCAGCAGGCCGCGCCGGCCCTGGGCGCGGATCGGCCGCGCCGGCAGCGGTGGCGGGAGGGTCGACCGGACGGGTGGCAAGGGGGGCGGCCAGGCGGGCGGCAGCTCGCGGATCGCCTGGCCCATGGCCAGCCAGGTGAGTTCCGCCCGCGCCCAGGCCTCGCGGTGCTGCGGCGCCTCGGCCATCCAGCGCTTCCACGCCTGGCGCAGCGCCGCATCCTGCGGTGCCTCGCGCATCTCCATCAGGAAGGTCAGCGCCTGCTCCCACAGGAGATCGGGCGCGGGATCGGGATCGGTCGGGGCCATGGCGTCGCAGGTCAGGGCGGGAATGGCAGCTTGGATGGCCGTTCCCCGGGCAAGGCCGGCCAATGCCAGGGTGGCCGGACGGACCCCCCGCCCATCCCCTACAATCTGTTGCCAGCCCCTGCCAGCACCTTCATGCAGGTTGTTGAAAATACACCCTCTGCTACCACAAGCGGGGCCGCCTGGGCTCACCCGATCAGCAGCCGGCGCGGGCGCCCCGGGCGGCGTCCGTCATCTCGCCGCGCAGCGGCCTGCCGCGGCTGACCAGGCTCACCGGCACCTGGGTCGCCCAGATCACCGGCACCTGCGCCGCCTCGCCGATCCGGCTCGGCCCGGCGCACGATCCCGGTGGACGATCCAGGCCGGGCACAGCGCTCCGCCGCGCCGGTGCCGGCCGGTTTCGACAGGCCGGTCGAGGCCCTGCTGGACGCGCAGCGCCCCTTCCCGAACGGCGACCCCGCCTTCGCCCTGGCACGGCGCCGGCAAGCCGCGGGGCCGCCGCCGCCGCGGGCGGTGACCGTCTCCTGCCGGTGCGCCGCATTGCCCCGCGCTGCGTCCGCGCCGCAGCCATCCGGACGATGCCGCCTTCGTCCCGGGGCGGCGGCCTGGGCCGCGGCTCAGCCGGGATTGGCCATCCAGTCGCGGTGCCGCAGCGCATCCGCCTGGGCGCGGCGGAAGAGCGCCTGCGCTTCCGGCGTCGCCTCGGGATGCGCCGCCGCGCGCTCATAGGCGATGACCGTGTCGTCCTCCTGCCCGCGCATGGCGGCGAGGATGGCGCCGTCGCCCTGCAGCCCGGCCAGCGCCGCCTGGCCGGGCGTCCGCGGCGTCGGGGCGCCGGCCTCGCGCCGCGGGCGCAGCTGCATCCGCCCGGCCAGCAGCGCCAGGGCGGCGAGCTGGCGGTCGTGGTCGGTGCGGAAGCTGGCGACGGCGGCGCGGGCCACAGGGTTGTCGAGCCGCGCCATTCCCTGGTCGTAGCGGGCGATGGCCTCGTGCTCGAGCAGCAGCAGGCTTTCGACGAGGCCAGGCAGGCCCGTCTCGATACCGACCTTGGTGGTCATGGCGTCGCTCCCTGGCGCGACGCCTGCCTGCCGGATGGCGGGGCGCGCGCCATCGGGAAACCACCGCCCGGCGCCGCAGTTCCAGGCGCCGGAGAAAATGCCGCCGGAGACATGCCACCGGACCGGGATCACCGCGGCGGCCGGCCCCATCTTCAAGAAGACAGCCGGCCTGCACGTCGATCTTGGCGAACAGGCCGATGATCAGGAAAAATCCTGCGCCGGGCGCCGACAGCAGCAGTGTCGCGAATACATAACATATGTAGTTGCTGGCCTGCCCCGCCTTCGGCAGTTGCCGAGCAGGGACCACGATCGAACGAGCCTCCTCTGACACGACTGACCTTGACGACCCCGCTGCACCGCGCCGGAGCGCGCCGGCGGTGACCCGCTTCGCCCATCCGCCGATCCACCTGCCGGGCGGCACCCTTTGGCGCGCGCCGGAGGCTGCCATGTCCGGCGGCCGATGAGCGACGCCTTGCAAGAGCTTCCTCCGCCGGCGCTGCCGCCGGAGATCGCTGCGCTGCTGCAGCGGCTGCACCGCCTGGCGCCGCTGGAGGAGGCCGATGTCGCGCAGGTCGCGGCGCTCGCCCGCCAGGCGCCGCGCGAGACCGGACCGCGGCAGGAGCTGCGCGCCGAGGGCATCCGCGGCGCGCCGCTGCTGCTGCTGTCCGGCTGGGCCTGCCGCATCCGCATCCTGCCCGACGGACGGCGGCAGATCGTCAGCTTCCTGCTGCCCGGCGACATCATCGGCCGGCAGCAGCCCTCGCTGGCCGAGCTCTGCAGCATCGCGAGCCTCACCCGGCTGCGCCATGTCGACGCCTCGCCGCTGTTCGTGGCGACGCCCGAAGGCGGGCTGGCCCGGGCGCTGCACGCGCTGGCGCTGCAGGACGTGGCGCAGCTGCGCGACCAGGTGGTGCGGCTGGGACGGCAGATGGCGCATGAGCGGCTGGCCAGCCTGCTGCTGGAATTCGAGGCGCGGCTGGGCGCTGCCGGCCTTGCCGGCGACGGCCGCTTCGCCATGCCGCTGACCCAGGAGGTGCTGGCCGATGCGCTCGGCCTCAGCGTCGTGCATCTGAACCGCACGCTGCAGCAGCTGCGGCGCGAGGGGCTGATCGCCCTGAAGGGCCGGGTGGTGACGCTGCGCCAGACTGCGGCGCTGCGCGCCATCGCCGACTGGCAGCCGCCGCCGCAGCTCCCGGACTAGAGCCGCCGGGCGTCGGACGAACGAAGCCTATCGGCGCGAAGGACCTTGCTGGATCGGGCGATCCAGGCTTTTCGGTGGGTCCGCCTCACGCCATCACGCCCTCGCCGATCAGGGCTTGCGCAGCGTCGGCAGACGCAGCTCGAAGAAGCGCACGGCATCCGCCTCGTTCAGGAAGATCCAGGGATCGGCCGAACGATCGGGGTCGTGGACGGCCCAGAGCGCATAGCCCTCCGCCCGCTCGGGTGGGGAGTGGCGCAGCTCCAGGCCGGCCACGCGGCGCAGCACGGTGAAGCCGGAGGGCGGGAAGGCGGCGCTGCGGCTCATCGGCGGGCTCCTCCGGTCGCCGCGCCGGGAGGGCCGGGAGCGCGCCGGCCGGCGACGCCAGCACGCAGCGTTCTACCCTTCCGTTAAAGCTCCGGCGCCGCGCCGTCATTCAGCTATGTTAACGACGCGCCCCCCCGGGACGGCACCCGCGCAATCATTTCGACATCGTGATTTCTGTTTGCGAAACCGGCTTCCGTACAAGGGGCGCCATCTCTCCTCGAAGGAACGGGTCGCGATGGATCTCCTGGGCAAGGTGCGCTTCTGCCGCCTGCAGCCGGCCGTCACCGGCGCGCGCCCGGCCTGGCCGCTGCCCGGCCGGCCCGGCCAGCCGCCAGCCTGCCAGTACGGCCCGCACTGCCTGCTGCGCGGCGCCGAGCAAAAATGGTTCCTCTGGACCACCGCGCATCTCTGGATGGCCGCCGACGGCGCCGAGATGAGCGCCGAGGATGCCGCGCTGGAATGGCAGTATCTCGGCCCGGCCTCGCTGGCGCCGGGCCTGCCGCTCTGAGCCGGGATCAGCCGCGCTCCGGCCGCGCCAGCACCCGCACGCCCTCGATCGTCTGCGGCTTGGCCCCTCAGCGAAGGTCGTGCAGGTCGCGGCCCAATGGCGGGGTCACGCTGAACTCGGAAAACTCGACCTCCAGCCCCGCCCCCTCCGGGCTGCAGGCCATCGGCCCGACGGCGCAGGGCGCATCGCCCGGGAAGGGGCAAAGCCGCAGCAGCGGCCAGCGCCTGCCATCGGCCGAGGCCTGCAGCCGCAGCACCCCGCCCGCCAGCGTGGCGCGCAGCCAGACGTCCGAAGCATCGCCAGGGAAGGCGCCGGTGGCCCAGTCGGAATGGCCGAGGGTCAGCACGCTGCCCAGCATCGCCTCGCCATCCGACAGCTCGATCCCCGCCTTGATCCAGGCCTCCGGCCCGCGCCGCAGCATCAGGCCGGCCTGGTCGTAGAGCGCCGCATAGCGGCCGCGGATGCGCAAGGTGGCGGTGAAGTCGCCCGGCACGCTGCGTCCGAAGAAATGCCCGCTGTCGCGGGTGAAGCCGTAATGCGTCTGCCGCCAGAAGTCGCTGCCGGGCGCGGTGGTGACGCGCAGCCCGTCCGCTGTCTCCGCCCAGGCCGGCGGCGGGTTCAACCAGGCGCATCCTTCGAACATTTTTGGCCATTCCCCCGCTGCGGGGATCGATCATGCCGATCCCGCGGCGGGACTCAAGCCTGCCCTGTCCTGGGGCGGGTCAGCCACAGCCCGCCCCAGACCGCCGCCAGCACCGCGGCGCCGAAGACCCAGCCCGACAGCGCGCCGGCCATGACGCCGGACAGCAGCACGCCGATGGTGCAGCCCAGCGCCGTCATCGCCCCCCAGCCCATCAGCACGCCGCCGGCCAGGCTTTGCAGCTGTTGCCGGGCGCTGCTGCGGGCGAGGGAGAACTGCCCGGCCAGGCTCGCCGCAGCGAGCGACGCCGCGACCAGCCCCAGCACGAAGACCAGGTTGCCGCCCACCGCGTCCGGCGCCGTGGCGCAGCCGGCGAAGCCGTCGAGGCCGCCGATGCGCGCCGGCAGCCAGCCCTGCGCCGTGCCGACCCAGCGCGCGGCGCCGCCCAGCGCCGCGGTGACGCCCAGCGGCTCGTCGCGCAGATAGGCGACGGCGCCGAGCAGCCCGACCAGCACGCCGCCGCTCCAGGCCGGCCAGCGCTGCACGAAGACGGCGCGCAGCAGCGTCGCCGCATCGGGCGCCGCGGCGCGCGCGGGGCGGGCCGGCAGGCGGCGCAGCAGCGGCCAGGCCGCGGCCGCCAGCAGGGCCAGCGCCAGCGCCGCGCTGCCGGTGTAGCCCAGGTGATGCGGCAGCCAGACCACCGGTGCCTCGCGCAGCGTCGTGTCATACAGCGACGGCCAGGTGGCGAAGCCCAGCCCGAAGCCGGTCGCCGCGCCCAGCAGCGACACCGGCGCGCGCGAAGACCCTTCGCCCAGCCGGTAGAGATGCCCGGCGATGCAGGCGCCCGACAGCACCATGCCGGTGCCGAAGGACAGGCCCGCCACCACCAGCACCCAGGAGACCGGCCCGACATGCGCATCCGGCGGCAGGCCCGGCCCTGCCGGATTGGGCAGCCAGTTGGTCAGCACCACGAGATAGCCGAGCAGCCCCGTGGCCAGCGCCGCCAGCACCGCCAGCAGCCCGCGCGGATCGCCGCCACGCACGAAATCCCGTGTCAGGCACAACAGGCAGAAGCGGCCGCGCTGCATGGCCAGGCCGCCCAGCCCGCCCAGGATCAGCGCCGTCAGCGGCCCGGTGCCGCCGCGCACCAGGAACCACCAGATGGCCGCGAGCCCCGCCAGCCCGGCCGCCAGGCCGAGCAGGCGGGGACCCCATCCGGCCCCAGCCTCAGCGCGCACCCCAGACCGTGCCGGCCGGGTTGCTCACCGGCACGCCGACGGCATTGCCGTATTCGGTCCAGGAGCCGTCATACTGCCGCACCTCGTAGCCCAGCAGCTTCGACAGCACGAACCAGGAATGGCTGCTGCGCTCGCCGATGCGGCAATAGACGACGATCGGCTTGCTGCCGTCGATGCCGACCGCGGCATAGAGGGCGCGCAGCTCCTCGACGCTCTTGAAGGTGCCGTCGGCGCGCACCGCCTGCACCCAGGGCACGTTCACCGCGCCGGGGATATGGCCGGCGCGGATGGCGAGCTCCGGCACGCCCGGCGGCGCGAAGATCCTGCCGGAGAATTCGTCGGGCGAGCGGATGTCGAGCAGCGCCTCGCCGCTGCGCTTCTCGGCGATGGCGACGGCATCGGCCAGGCGGGCGCGCAGCCGGCCGTTGGGCTCGGCGGCCAGCGTCAGGCTGCCGGCGCGCGGCGTCGTGGCGCGGGTGCTGACCTGGCGGCCCTCGGCCTCCCATTTGGCGCGGCCGCCATCGAGGATGCGCACGTCGCGCACGCCATAGATGTCGAGCACCCAGGCGCCCCAGGCGGCGAACCAGTTGTTGTTGTCGCCGTAGAGCACGACGGTGCTGTCCTGCTCGACGCCGGCGCGGCGCAGCAGGTCCTGGATCTGCTCGCGGCTGGCGATGTCGCGGCGGACGGTGTCGACCAGGTCGCGATGCCAGGAGACGTTGAAGGCGCCCGGGATATGGCCGCGCTTGAACAGGCCGGGATTCACGCTGACCTCGATGACCCGCACCCTGGGGTCCTGCAGCCGCTCGGCCAGCCAGGCGCCGTCGACGACGGGGCTGGGGCGGGCCTGGGT
>NZ_MLCO01000259.1 GCF_001982615.1 Teichococcus deserti
GAATCGCGGGGTCCGGGGGGATACGATCCCCCCGGACCCCGCGATTCACCTGAAGTTCCGCCCCTGGAACTCGCGGCTGCCCATCAGCGCATGGCGCATGGTCGCGACCGTCTTCTTCCCGACCCAGGCCTCATAGACCTGCTCGCCCTCGGGCAGCCGGTCCAGGAACAGCCGGTAGAAATTGCTCACGTCGTCGCGCGTCACCAGCCGGTCCGGATCCCAGTGCCGCGCGCCGTAGCGCTCCAGGAACCCGTCGAACTCGTGCTGCCGGAAATCCCGGAACCGCTGCTGCTGCTCCGCCAGGGCAGAGGCCACCCGCTCGGCGGTGAAACCCTCCAAAGGCAGGTCGGCAGCCCCGACCGCCTCCATCCGGTCATAGCCCATCTCGAAGAAGCGCTTCTCGCTGAAGGAGGCGCCCTTGGCCCCGATATAGCGGGCGAAGCACAGGTCGGTCATGACGCGGGCGATGCCCAGCTTCGCCGCCGCCAGCGCCTTCAGCGCATCCTGCGACGACTTGTCGATCGCCATGTCCTGCTTCGCCAGGAAGCGATAGACGCCGAGATGATTGCGGTTCGGATAGTCGGTCTGCCCGATGATCCCGTAATAGGGCTTTAGCCATTCGGCGATCCGCTTCCAGGCCGTCCGCCGCAGCCCGAAGCCCCAGTGATGGTCCAGCGGCACCATCCGCACCCGGGTCGGCTTCGGCTTCTGCCGGTGATCGCCATAGGCGGCGAAATAGCCGACCTCGGGAAAGGCCGACAGCGCCTCCCGCATGCGTTCCATCATGACCATATAGGCCGGGCCCAGCTCGAGGTCGTCCTCGAAGAAATAGGCCGTCTCCGCCTCCAGCGAGTCGAAGGCCATCCGCTCGCCGCGCTGGATATTGCCGGCGATGCCGAGATTCTCGGGGCTGGCCACCACCTGCCCCGCCGGGAAGACGCTGCGGAAGGCGGTGACGCTCTCCGCCATGGCGGCGTCGGTCGCGTAGCGCACGCCCGACCGCCGCGACACCGCCCCGTCCTGGAGGAGAAAAATGCGCCGCTCGTCGATCGCGATGCCCTCCTGCGCCTTCAGCGACAGGCAGAAGCGCCGCAGATACTCGCCGCGATCGAAGGCGAAGATGATGATCGGCGCTTCCAGGCGGCGCGGGCTCTCGGCCATCGGGCAGTCTCTCCTTGCCCGGCCAGACTCCCCCGAAGCCCAGCCCAAGGCAAGGCGCTCAGCCCTGCTCCGACTTCATCTCCAGCGCCCTTGCATAGACCTGCTTGCGCGGCAGCCCGGTCGCCGCCGCCACCAGGGCGGCGGCATCCCGCAGGCTCTCGCCCCCGGCCAGAGCGGCGCGCAGCCGGTCGTCGAGGCTGGCCTCGGCCTCAGGCACGTCCTCGCCGGGCGGGCCCACCAGCAGCACGATCTCGCCCCGCGCCTGGTGCGTGGCGTAATGCGCGGCGAGCTCTGCCAGCGTCCCGCGCCGGACCTCCTCGAAGCGCTTGGTCAGCTCGCGCGCCACGGCCGCCGGGCGCTCCGGCCCCAGCACCTCCGCCATCCCCGCCAGCGTGTCGCCCAGCCGGTGCGGCGCCTCGTAGAAAATAAGTGTCGCCGACAGCCCGGCCCGCTCCATGGCGCGGAACCGGGCCAGCTCGGCGGCGCGGGCGGCATCGCGCGGCGGCAGGAAGCCATGGAACAGATGCGGATGCGGCGGCAGCCCCGACAGCGTCAGCGCCATCACCGAGGCATTCGGCCCCGGCACCGCCGAGACGGTGATGCCCTCGGCGATGGCGGCCCGCACCAGGCGGTAGCCGGGGTCGCTCATCAGCGGCGTCCCTGCATCCGAGACCAGCGCCAGGCGTTGCCCCCCCGCCATCCGCGCGACCAGCTTCGGCGTCGCCGCATCCTCGTTGTGTTCGTGGAGCGGCAGAAGACTCACCGAAACGCCATGTCGCGCGAGCATCGGTGCGGTTACTCTGGTGTCCTCGCACAAGACCACGTCCGCCGCGCGCAGCACGGCGAGCGCCCGGGGAGCGAGGTCGCCGAGATTGCCGATCGGCGTCGCCACCAGCGTCAGGCCGGGCCCCTTGCCCGGCGGAGGGGAGGTTTCACTTGTCGTCTCGTCTGTCCCGGTTTCGTCTGGCTGCACTGAAACCCGCTCTCCCGAAGTCCCGCCGGGGCCTGGCCGGCTCCGCGCTGATCGCTGCCCTTGTGGCCCTCTCCGCCTGCGCCCCGCAAGCCTCGCGCACGGCGGGCGGCTATGCGCCGCAGCCGATGGCCGGCCAGATCGCGCCGCCGCCGCCGCCGCGCGCCAAGGTCGCGGTCCTGCTGCCGCTGACCGGGCCGCAGGCCGGCCTGGGCCAGCCGCTGCTGAACGCCGCCCAGCTGGCGCTGTTCGAGCAGGGCGACCCCTCCTTCGAATTCCTGCCCCGCGACACCGGTGGCAGCCCGGCCGGCGCGGCCTCCGCCGCCCGCACCGCCATCCAGGACGGCGCACGGGTCATCGTCGGCCCGCTGACCGCGCAGGAGACCGCGGCGGTGGCCGGCGTCGCCCGCGGCAGCGCCATCCCGGTGCTGCCCTTCACCAACGACGCCAACCAGGCCGGCACCCAGGTCTGGCCGCTGGGCATCACCCCCGTGCAACAGGTCCGCCGGCTGGTCACCGCCGGCCAGGCCCAGGGCGTGCAGCGCTTCGCCCTCGCCGCCCCGGACGGCGCGCTGGGCCGGCAGATGGCGACCGCGCTGCGCGCCGCGACGGCCGAGCTCGGCCTGCCGCAGCCGCAGGTGGAATTCTACCCCGCCGCCGCCCAGCCCTCGCTGGTCGCCAAGGACATCGCCCAGAAGCTCAGCCTGATGCCCGACGCCCCGGCCGAGCAGCGTCCGGGCATGCTGCTGCTGGCCGAGAGCGGCGTGCGCGCCCGCGACTTCGCCGGCGCCCTCACCCAGTCCGGCGTCGCCATGCCGCCGCTGCGCCTGGCCGGCCATGCGCTCTGGGGCATGGACGACGCCATGGGCCAGCAGCTGGCGCTGTCCGGCGCCTGGTTCCCGGGCTCCGACCCGGCGGCGCGCAGCCAGTTCGAAAGCCGCTACGAGGCCGCCTTCGGCGAGAAGCCGTCGCGCATCGTCGGCGTCGCCTATGACGCGGCGGCGATCGCGGCGCGCGCCATGCGCGGCCAGGGTCCCAACGGCACCGCGCAGATCCCGCTGGGCGAGACGGTGCTCGGCGCCGACGGCCAGCTGCGGCTGAACCCCGGCGGCATGGTGCAGCGGGGCCTGGCCGTCTACGCCATCGCCCCCGGCAACCAGCCGGGCGTCGTCGCCGGGGCCGAGCTGCCCGGCAGCGTCGGCTTCTGACGCCGCTGCCGCGCCCGGCGGATCCCGCCGGGCGCGGCTTTTCTTCGTTTTGTCGGTTGAATCTGTCCCGCGGCGGCGGAACGCTGCACATCGTGCAACCGTCGTGATCAGTTTCGGGAAAATCCTCGCGTGACAGACCAGGACCCCGTGTCCCCCGGCC
>NZ_MLCO01000260.1 GCF_001982615.1 Teichococcus deserti
GTCGGCGGCGTCAGGTGTGTATAGGAGCCACCTCCCGCCCCATAGCGTCCCGGACATGAGGCCGCCCGCCGACCGCCGCCCCCGTCCCGACGCCCCCCGTGGCCCCCGTCCCGGTGGAGGCCGCGCGCCTGCGCCCCGCCGCAACCCGACCCGCGCGGCCGCGCTGGCGCTGCTGACCGCGGTGCTGGACCGGCATCGCGGGCTGGAGGAGGCGCTGGACGCCCTGCCGCCCGGCGAGGCGCGCGACCGCGCCGCCGCGCATCGCATCGCGGCCGGCGTGCTGCGCCGCCTGGGCAGCATCGACGCCATCCTGGAGCCGTCGCTGCGCCGCGAGCCGCCGCCGGAGGTGCGCCAGGTGCTGCGCATCGGCGCCGCCGAGCTGCTGCTGCTGGAGACGCCGCCGCATGCGGTGGTCTCCAGCTGCGTCGACCTGGTGCCGCGGCCCTTCGCCGGGCTGGTCAACGCCGTCCTGCGCAAGGTCGCCGCCGCCGGGCCCGCGGCGCTGGAGGAGCTGGACGGCGAGCGGCTCGACACGCCCACCTGGTTGTGGAGCGCCTGGCACGCCGCCTATGGCCCCGGGGTGCGCGCCATCGCCCGCGCGCATCGCCTGCCGGCGCCGCTGGACCTTTCCCTCAAGCCTGGCGCGGCCTTCCCGGAGGGCGCCGAACGCCTGCCCAACGGCACCGCCCGCTTCCCCGCCGGCACCCGCATCACCGAGCTGGACAGCTTCATCGCCGGCGACGCCTGGGCGCAGGACGCCGCGGCCTCGCTGCCGGCGCGGCTGCTGAACGCGGGTCCGGGGATGAGCGTGGCCGACCTCTGCGCCGCCCCCGGCGGCAAGACCGCCCAGCTGGCCGCCGCCGGCGCCGAGGTGGTCGCCGTCGAGCGCGATCCCACCCGCCTGCTGCGGCTGCGCGAGAACCTGGCCCGGCTTTCTCTCAGTGCCGAGACGGTGCATGCGGATGTGGCGCAGTGGAATCCTGGCCGCCGGTTCGACGGCATCCTGCTGGACGCGCCCTGCAGCGCCACCGGCACCATCCGCCGCCACCCCGACGTGCCGCATCTGAAGCGGCCGACCGATATCGGCTCGCTGGCCACGCTGCAGCGGCAGCTGCTCGAAGCCTCGGCGAAATTGCTTGCGCCGGGCGGCAGGCTGGTCTTCGCCACCTGCTCGCTGCAGCGGGAGGAAGGCGAGGCCCAGGCCGCCACCCCGCCCGCCGGGCTGGTGCCCGACCCGATCCGCGCCGAGGAGGTGCCGGGGCTGGAAGCGGCCCTCTCGCCCGAGGGCTGGCTGCGCACCCGCCCCGACCTCTGGGCCGGGCAGGGCGGCATGGACGGCTTCTTCATGGCGCGCTTCCGCGCGGCCTGAGGCCGGAATTGCGCGGGCCATGGGCTTGGCGCGGCTTTTTTGTTGTTTTTTCCTGCCGCGAGGGCCGGTTTCTCCAGATTTACTGATGACAAGCCGGGCAGGACCTGCTCCGTCTCAGCTTGTTCTGCACCAGCGCAGAAGGCATAACATCCGTCGTGACACGTCCGGTCAAAATCGCCCCGTCCCTTCTGGCCGCCGATTTCGCGCGGTTGAGTGAGGAAGTCGCCGCCATCGATGCCGCCGGCGCCGACTGGCTCCATCTGGACATCATGGACGGGCATTTCGTGCCCAATATCAGCTACGGCCCGTCCGTGCTGAAGGCGCTGCGCGGGAAGACCGCCATGTGCTTCGACGTCCATCTGATGATCGCCCCCGCCGACCCGTATCTGGCGGCCTTCGCCGAGGCCGGGGCGGACCGCATCAGCCTGCATCCCGAAGCCGGGCCGCATCTGCACCGCTCGATGCAGACCATCCGCGCCCTGGGCAAGTCGCCGGGCGTGGTGCTGAACCCGGGCACGCCCGTCTCGGCCATCGAGCATGTGCTGGACCTGGTCGACCTGGTGCTGGTGATGACGGTCAATCCGGGCTTCGGCGGCCAGTCCTTCATCGAGAGCCAGCTGCCGAAGATGGAGACGCTGCGCCGCATGATCGACGCCACCGGCCGCGAGATCGCGCTGCAGGTCGATGGCGGCGTCACCGCCAAGACCGCGCCGCTCTGCATCGCCGCCGGCGCCGACGTGCTGGTGGCCGGCACCGCCGTCTTCGGCGCGCCCGACTATGCGGCCGCCATCGCTGGCCTCCGTGGAGGCTCCGCCTGATGTCCGACTGGCTGCGCGGCGCCCGCCGGGTGATGGCCGGGCTGAAGCCGGTGAAGGTGCCGGAGGCGCCGGCCCGCGCCTTCCGCGACCTCTGGCCCGGCGACGCGACGCGCGGCCACCGGCTGCTCCGCGGCGAATGCGAGGTCGGCGGCACCACCCGCCCGCTGATCACCGCCGAGGAAGGCGGCCAGGGCTGGGGCGAGGGCAGCGGCTCCGCCCTCTGGCGCGCCGCCGTGCACGGCTTCTGCTGGCTGCGCGACCTGCGCGCGCTGGGCACCGATGGGGCGCGCCTGCGCGCCCGCGATCTCACCGCCGACTGGCTGGAGCGCGGCAGCAGCGAGGCCCTCGCCGCCGCCCCCGAGGTCGCCGGCGCCCGCCTCTCCGCCTGGCTCGGCCACTGGGATTTCCTGGCCGCCACCGCCGAGGACCACTTTCGACGTGCGCTGATGGTGCGGCTGGCGCAGGACGCCCGCGTCCTGGTCGCGACCTTGCCGGCCGAGGCGCGCCACCGTGGCGGCCTGGCCGCGCTGAAGGGCGCCATGGCGGCCTCCGTCGCGCTGAACGAGGAGGCCTGGATCGCCCGCTGCCTGCGCGTGCTGCCGCAGGAGATCGAGCGGCAGATCCTGCCCGACGGCGCCCATGTCGAACGCTCGCCCGGCCAGCTGCTGCTGGCGGTGCAGGACCTGATCGAGATCCGCAACTTGCTGCATGGCGCAGGCCTCGAGGCGCCGCCGCATCTGGCGCTGGCGCTCGACCGCGCCGCCCCGGCGTTGCGGCTGTTCCGCCACGGCGATGGCGGCCTCGCCCTGTTCAACGGCACCCGGGACGAAGGCGCCGCCCTGGTCGATCTGGTGCTGACCCAGGGCCAGGCCCGCGGCCGCGCGCCGCTGATCCTGCCCGAGGCCGGCTTCCAGCGGCTGCAGGCCGGCCGCACCCTGGTCATCGTCGACTGCGGCCCGCCGCCCGAGGGCCGCGCCGCGCTCAGCCCCGCCGGCCTGCCGCGCCAGGCCGACCGCTTCCACCATGCCGGGACCCTGGCCTTCGAGATGTCGGTCGGCCGCGACCGGCTGATCGTCAATTGCGGCGCCGCCACCGCGGCCGAGAGCGCCTGGCGCGACGCGCTGCGCGCGACCGCGGCGCATTCCACCCTGGTGCTGGCCGACACCAACAGCAGCGAGCTGCGGGAAGAGGGCCTCGGCCGCCGTCCCGAAGGCGTCGAGGCCGAGCGGCAGGAAGCCAATGGCGCGCAGTGGCTGGACGCCAGCCATGACGGCTACAAGAAGGGCTTCGGGGCGCTGCACCGCCGGCGGCTCTACCTGTCCGAGTCCGGCGACGACCTGCGCGGCGAGGATTCGGTCGAGGTCGAGAACCCGGTCGCCTACGAGGTCCGCTTCCACCTGCATCCCGGCGTCGTCGCCAGCCCGCAGCTGGAGGAGAATGCGGTGCTGCTGCGGCTGCCCTCCGGCGCCTCCTGGCGGCTGCGCGCCAGCCGGGCGAAGCTGGCGGTCGAGGAAAGCGTCTTCATGGCCGGCGAGCCGCGCCGCACCAGCCAGGTCGTGCTGCTGGCCGAGCCCGGCACCGCCTCGGTGCAATGGGCGCTGAGCCGGGTCAACCTGCCGACCCCCGGCATCGTCGAGGAAGGCTGACCAGCCTTCGCGCGCCATGAAGATCGCCGAGGTCTGCAACGTCGACTTCTCGCTGCGGCATTTCGTGCTGCCGGTGATGCGCGGCGCCCGCGACCGCGGCCACGAGGTGGTGGGAATCTGCGCCGAGGGCCCGCTGCTCTCGGTCGCCCGCGCCGAGGGTTTTCGGATCATTCCGGTCCCGATGGCGCGCAGCCTGAACCCGGTCGCGCAGCTGAAGGCCTTCCGCGCCCTGCTGGAGGTGTTCAGGGCCGAGAAATTCGACCTGGTGCATGCGCATATGCCGATTTCCGGCCTGCTGGCGCGCGCCGCCGCCAAGGCCGCCGGGGTGCCGCGCATCGCCTATACGGGTCATGGCTTCCTGTTCAACCAGCCCGGCCCCTATTGGCGGAAGAACCTGGCGCTCGGCCTGGAATGGCTGGGCGGCCGCGCCACCGACGTCTTCCTGACCGTCAGCCAGGAGGAGGCCGCAGACGCCCGCCGCCTGGGGCTCGCGCCGCACGCCGTCGGCATCGGCAATGGCCGCGACCCGGCCCGCTTCCGCCCCGACGCCGAGGCCCGCGCCCGGCTGCGCGCGGAATTCGGCGCGAGCCCGGATGACTGCGTCGTCGTCATCGTCTCCCGCCTGGTGCGCCACAAGGGCCATGTCGAGCTGCTGCGCGCGCTGGAAGACGTCCCCGGCGCGACCCTCTGGGTGGTCGGCGAGCGCCTCGCCTCCGACCACGGTCCCGACATGGCCGAGGACTTCGCCCGCGCTGAGAAGCTGCTGGGCCCGCGCCTGAAGCGCCTGGGCTATCGCGACGATGTCGGCCAGGTGCTGGCGGCGGCGGATGTCTTCTGCCTGCCCAGCCATTTCGAAGGCCTGCCCATGTCGGTCATCGAGGCGATGATGACCGGCCTGCCCGTGGTCGCTACCGACATCCGTGGCCCGCGCGAGCAGGTGATCGACGGCGAGACCGGCTTTCTAGTGCCGCCCCTGACCGTGCCCCCCCTGGCCGAGGCCCTGCGCAAGCTGTCCGCCGACCCTGACCTGCGGGTGCGCTTCGGTGCCGCCGGGCGGGAGAGGGCGCTGGAGCTTTTCGATGAAAGCAAGGTCATCGGGAAGACTCTCGATTTATTAGGCCTTTAGCGGAGAGAAGACAGAGGCAGGCCAGGGGAATGAATTCCCCTGGACCCCATCTTTTTTCTGTCAGGCTGCCGCTGCCCCCCGGCCAGGTGGGACGCTGCACTCGCCCCGCCGTGACGCCCTGGTGTCGCTGTCGGTGTCGCGGCTGGGCACGAAATGGCCGTCAGAAAGAAATTCATTCCCCCAACCTTCTGGGCCTAAGCCTTCTCTTTCCCGCCTCTCCGCTCCACTATCCCCCGCATGAGCGAGACCATGCTGGACGTGCAGGGCCTGACCTGCCCCTTGCCCGTGTTAAAGGCCAACAAGGCCCTGCGCAGCCTGCCGGCCGGGGCGCGGCTGGTGGTGCTGGCGACCGACCCCGCCAGCGTGAAGGACTTCCAGGCCTATAGCCGCGAGACCGGCCATGCCCTGGTCGGCTTCAGCGAGCAGGCCGGGCAGTACCGCTTCACCCTCCGCAAGCGCGACGTCGAGCCCGCGGCCGAGGCATGAGCCTGCTGCTGGTCACCCACCGGGCGTGCCTGGGCCATTCCAATGGCGAGGGCCATCCGGAGGAGCCCGGCCGGCTGCGCGCCGTCCTCGCCGCGCTGGAGGCCGAGGAGTTTTCCACTGCCATCCAGGAGCAGGCGCCGCGGGCCACCGAGGAGCAGCTGCTGCGGGTGCATCCGCGCCATCATGTCGAGGGCATCCTGGCGATCCGCCCGGAGGGCGAGGCCATCCTGATGCTGGACGGCGACACCGGCATGAGCGCCGGCAGCGCCGAGGCCGCGCTGCGGGCCGCCGGCGCCGGCGTGGCGGCGGTCGATGCTGTCTGCCGGGGCGAGGTGCGGCGGGCCTTCTGCGCCGTGCGCCCCCCCGGCCACCATGCCGAGCCCGACCGGCCGATGGGTTTCTGTCTGTTTTCGAATGCGGCCATCGCGGCCAGGCATGCCCAGGCGGTGCATGGGCTGGGGCGCGTTGCGGTGGTGGATTTCGACGTCCACCACGGCAACGGCACCCAGGCGGCGGTGGAGGCGGACCCGACCATCCTGTTCCTCTCCTCGCACCAGTCGCCCTGCTATCCGGGCACCGGGCTGGAGAGCGAGACCGGGGTTGGCAATGTCTTCAACGCCACCCTGGCCCCGGGTGCCGATGGCGAGGCCTTCCGGGCGGTCTGGCGCGACCGGCTGCTGCCGGCGCTGGAAAGCTTCGGGCCAGAGCTGGTCATCGTCTCGGCCGGCTTCGACGCCCATGCGCGCGACCCGCTGGCGCAACTCCGCGTGCGGGAAGCGGATTTCAATTGGCTGACCGCCGAAATCTGCCGGATTGCCGACCGGCTCTGCGGCGGACGAGTCGTCTCCACGCTGGAAGGCGGCTATGATCTGGAGGCGCTGGCGGCCTCGGCCGCCGGCCATGTAAGGGCGCTGCTCTGCGCCTGACGCCGCTTTCCGCCACCCCCTGAGGTGCCTGTCATGTCCGAGACGCCCCACCAGGACGTCGCCGCTTTGTCCTTCGAGGCCGCTCTGGCCGAGCTCGATGCCATCGTGAAGAAGCTCGAGGGCGGCCAGGCCAAGCTCGAGGAGGCGATCGCCGACTATGAGCGGGGTGCCGTGCTGCGCCGCCATTGCGAGGCGAAGCTCGCCGAGGCGGAGCAGAAGGTGCAGGCGATCGTCGCCGGCCCGGGGGGCAGTCCGATGGGCGCGACCCTGCGCGACCTGCCGTGACCGCCGATACGCTGCCCGAGGCGCTGCGCGCCGCGGCGGGCGAGATCGAGGACGCGCTGGACGCGCTGCTGCCGATGCCGGAAGGGCCGGAGGCGCGGCTCTTCGCCGCCATGCGGCATGCCTGCCTGGGCGGCGGCAAGCGCATGCGCGGGTTTCTCGTGGTCGAGGGCGCGGCGCAGTTCGGGGTGTCCAAGACCTCGGCGCTGCGGGTCGCGGCGGCCATCGAGATGCTGCACGCCTATTCGCTGGTGCATGACGACCTGCCGGCGATGGACAATGACGACCTCCGGCGCGGCAAGCCCACCGTGCATCGCGCCTTCGACGAGGCCACCGCCATCCTGGCCGGCGACGCGCTGCAGGCCCAGGCCTTCGCGGTGCTCGCCGCCGAGGACACCCATTCCGACCCCGCCGTCCGCGCCGAGCTCTGCCTGCGCCTGGCGCTCGCCGCCGGCCCGCGCGGCATGTGCGGCGGCCAGATGCTCGACATGCTGGCGGAAGAGCAGGCCGAGGTCGGCGCGCCGCCGCTGGGCGAAGCCGCCATCGGCCGGCTGCAGCTGCTGAAGACCGGCAAGCTGATCGAATTCTCGGCCGAGGCCGGGGCCATCCTGGGCAAGGCGCCGGCGCAGCAGCGCCAGGCGCTCTGCTTCTACGGCCGCGAGCTCGGCGCCGCCTTCCAGATCGCCGACGATATCCTGGACGCCACGGCCTCGGCCGAGGAGACCGGCAAGGCCACCGGCAAGGACGCCGCCGCCGGCAAGGCGACGCTGGTCGGGCTGCTCGGCCTCGACCGTGCTCGGGTCCAGGCGGAAAGACTGGCCGCCCAGGCCCGCGCGCATCTCGACAGCTTCGGTCCGCGTGCCGATCTACTGCGGATGCTGGCTGACTATACCATCGCCCGGAGGTCCTGATGGCGAATCCCCCTGTGCCCGGGACCCCTCCCGTGACCGCTCCCGCGACGCCGCTGCTCGACCGCGTCCGCGTGCCCAGCGACATGCGCAACTTCTCCGCCGACCAGCTGAAGCAGGTGGCGGAAGAGCTGCGCGCCGAGACCATCCACGCCGTCAGCCAGACCGGCGGCCATCTGGGCGCCAGCCTCGGCGTCGTCGAGCTGACGGTCGCCATCCACGCCGTCTTCGACACGCCGCGCGACCGGCTGATCTGGGACGTCGGCCACCAGACCTACCCCCACAAGATCCTGACCGGCCGGCGCGACCGCATCCGCACCCTGCGCCAGGGCGGCGGCCTGTCCGGCTTCACCCGCCGGTCCGAGAGCGAATACGACCCCTTCGGCGCCGCGCATTCCTCGACCTCGATCTCGGCCGGCCTGGGCATGGCGGTGGCGCGCGACCTGAAGCGCGCCATCCCCGGCGAGCCGCATGACGACCGCAACGTCATCGCGGTGATCGGCGACGGCGCCATGAGCGCCGGCATGGCCTATGAGGCGATGAACAATGCGGGGGCCATGCGCTCGCGCCTGATCGTGGTGCTGAACGACAACGACATGTCGATCGCGCCGCCGGTCGGCGCCATGTCGGCCTATCTGTCGCGGCTGATCTCCTCGCGGCCCTTCCTCTCCCTGCGCGAGATGATGGCCAAGCTGGCCCGCCGCTTCCCGGCGCCGCTGGAACGCGCCGCCCGCCGCGCCGACGAATATGCGCGCGGGCTGCTGACCGGCGGCACGCTGTTCGAGGAGATGGGCTTCTACTATGTCGGCCCGATCGACGGGCACAGCCTGGACCACCTCCTGCCGGTGCTGCGCAACCTGCGCGATGCCGAGGACGGCGCGCCGATCCTGCTGCATGTCGTGACGCAGAAGGGCAAGGGCTACGCCCCCGCCGAGGCCAGCGCCGACAAGTACCACGCCGTCTCCAAGTTCAACGTGGTCACCGGCACCCAGGCCAAGGCGCCGCCGGGTCCGCCGACCTACACCAAGGTCTTCTCCCAGGCGCTGATCGCCGAGGCCGAGGCCGATCCGCGCATCGTCGCGGTGACTGCCGCCATGCCCTCCGGCACCGGGCTCGACGCCTTCCAGAAGCGCTTCCCCAAGCGCACCTTCGACGTCGGCATCGCCGAGCAGCATGCGGTGACCTTCGCCGCCGGCATGGCGACCGAAGGCATGAAGCCCTTCGTCGCCATCTACTCGACCTTCCTGCAGCGCGCCTATGACCAGGTCGTCCACGACGTGGCGCTGCAGAAGCTGCCGGTCCGCTTCGCGCTCGACCGCGCTGGCCTGGTCGGCGCCGACGGCGCCACCCATGCCGGCGCCTATGACATCGCCTATCTCGGCTGCATCCCCGAGATGGTGCTGATGGCCGCCGCCGACGAAGCCGAGCTGGCGCATATGGTCGCCACCTGCGCCGCCTTCGACGAGGGCCCGACCGCCCTGCGCTTCCCGCGCGGCGAAGGCTTCGGCCTGGTGCCCGTCCCCGCCCGCGGCACGGTGCTGGAGATCGGCCGCGGCCGAATCCTGCGCGAAGGCAGCAGCGTCGCGCTCCTCAGCTACGGCGCCCGCCTGCAGGAATGCCTGAAGGCGGCCGACGAGCTCGCCGCCCGCGGCCTGTCCTGCACCGTGGCCGACGCCCGCTTCGCCAAGCCGCTCGACACCAAGCTGGTCGAGCAGCTGGCCCGCGACCACGCGGTGATGATCACCATCGAGGAAGGCTCGGTCGGCGGCTTCGGCTCGCTGGTGATGCAGCACCTGGCCTGGCAGGGCCTGCTGGATGGCGGCCTGAAGTTCCGCCCGATGGTGCTGCCGGACGTCTTCACGGACCATGACTCGCCCAAGGCCCAGTACGAGCAGGTCGGCCTGTCCGCCGCCACCATCGCGGCCCATGCCGTGGCGGCGCTGGGGGCCGGGGATGCGTTGAAGCCAGTCAGGGCCTGAAGGGGAGACAGGGGGTAGGCCAGGGGAATGAATTCCCCTGGACCCCTTCTTTCTTTTTTCAGACTGCCGTGTCCACGTGGAGACAGGACGTGAAACGGCTCCGCGGCAGCGCGACCTGTGGGCGAGCACTGATTTTATAAAACCGTGTCCCGCTGCGATGCCCTGGTGCCGCCTGTGGAGCGGCGCTGGTCTGCAAACGGCCGGTGATCAGAAAAAAGAAGGGGGTTTGGGGGAATTCATTCCCCCAACCTTCTTAAGATCCTTCCATTGAGAGACTTCACTGATGCCCAAGCAGCGTGCCGATGTTGCCCTCGTCGATCGGGGCTTGGTCGAGACCCGGGCCAAGGCGCAGGCGCTGATCATGGCGGGCAAGGTGTTTTCCGACACGAAGCGCGTCGACAAGCCAGGGCAGCCGGTGTCCGAGGACACCCCGCTGGAGGTGAAGGGGCAGGAGCATCCCTGGGTCAGCCGCGGCGGCATGAAGCTCAGCCACGCGCTCGACTTCTTCGGGCTGGATCCGGCGGGGCGGGTGGGCG
>NZ_MLCO01000261.1 GCF_001982615.1 Teichococcus deserti
CGCGCAGCTCCGCCACATGGCTGATGATGCCGACCAGCCGGTCGCCGGCGGGCAGGCTGGCCAGGATGTCCATGGCGCGGTCCAGCGCCTCCTCGTCCAGCGTGCCGAAGCCTTCGTCGATGAACAGCGCGTCGATCCGCCGGGCGCCGGCATGCGCCTGCACCGTGTCGGCCAGACCCAGGGCAAGCGCCAGCGCCGCGCAGAAACCCTCGCCACCGGACAGCGTCGCGGCGGGGCGGGGCTGGCCGGTCCATTCGTCCAGCACCTCGATGTCGAGGCCGATCGCGCGGCCCGGCTCCTCCCGCCGGCGCAGGCTGAAGCGTCCGCCCAGCATCGCCTGCAGCCGCTGGTTGGCGGCCGACAGCGCCTCGTCCAGCAGGCCGGCCAGGACGAAGCCCTGCAGCGACAGCTTGCGGTCGTTCTTGCCGCGGGCGGTCTCGGCCAGGTCGCTGACCAGCAGATGCGCGGCGCGGGCGGCCTCCAGCGCCTCCCCGGCCGCGCGGATATTGGCCAGACGCCGGGCGGTGGCGGCCAGGCGCTCGGCCAGGCGGCCGGCAGCGTCGCGGGCCTGGCGCAGGGCTTCGCGCGCGGCGGCCTCGGCGGCGGCCAGGGCGTCCAGGTCCGGCGGCGCAAGCCCCGCGATCTCGGCCGCCGCGCGGGCGGCGGCGAGCTCCGCCTGGTGCAGCGCCCGGCCGAATTGCTCCACGTCCTCCTTCAACGCGGCGAGCGCAGCCGGCGGCCGCTGGGCCGCGCGGGCGGCGGCGGCATCGGCGAAGCCGGCGGCGCGGGCGGCCTCCTCCAGCGCGGCGACGGCGGCGTCGCGCCGGGTGGCAGCCGCCGCCGCGCGCCCGGCGGCCTCGCCTGCGGCCTGGGT
>NZ_MLCO01000262.1 GCF_001982615.1 Teichococcus deserti
CCAGCGCCTCGAAGACACGGCGCGAGCGCAGGCTGCGGCGGGCCAGCAGGTCTTCCAGCTCCGCCACCAGCGCCGCGGCGGCGGCGCGGTCGAAGCCGGCCGCCGCGGCGGGGGCGGCGACGGCGACGACGCTGAGCGAGGCGGCGGCCAGCAGCGCCGGGCGCAGCGCGGCGTCGAGCGCGGCGAGCAGCGGCTCGGACGGCGCCTCGCCGGCGGCCAGCGCCAGCTCGACCTCGCCGGCGCGGATGGCGACCTCGGCCAGGCCCAGCGAGCCGGCGACGCCCTTCAGCGTATGCGCCAGGATCCGCGCCTCGGCGTATTTCTTCTCGCTGGCCTGCCGGCGCAGCTGCGGGATGGCGTCGGGGAACTTGCGGCCGAAATCGCCGATCAGCTTGTGCAGCAGCGCCGCCTTGCCGTTGACCCGGGCCAGCGCCGAGGCCAGGTCGAAAGGCGGCAGGCGGTCGGGCAGCACCACCGCCGGGCGCGCCGCGGCGACCGTCGCGGCGCCGCCCGGCCCGGCCACCAGCGGCAGGCGGATCCAGCGGTCCAGCGTGCGCATCAGCGCTGAAGGGTCGACCGGCTTGGCGACATGGTCGTCCATGCCGGCCTCCAGGCAGCGCTGCCGCTCGGCGGCATAGGCATGCGCGGTCATGGCGATGATCGGCAGCCTGCGGTCGGGCCGCGCGGCGCGGATCTCCTGGGTGGCGGCGACGCCGTCGAGCTCGGGCATCTGCACGTCCATCAGCACGGCGTCGAAGGCCTCGCCGGACTTCAGCAGGCGGTCGACGGCGATGCGGCCGTTCTCGGCGGTCTCCACCACCAGCCCGCCATCGCCCAGGATGGCGACGGCCAGCTCCATGTTGATCTCGTTGTCCTCGACCAGCAGCACCCGGGCGCCGCGGCGCGAGGGGGCGACCATCGGCGGGCCGGCCTGGGCGGCGGCGATGGCGGGCGGCAGCGCGGCCGGCGCCTCGCCGCCCTCCTGCGCCGCGAACTGCCGCTGCAGCGCCTCGAGCAGCGAGGAGGCCGTGACCGGCTTGGCCAGGAAGCCGGCGATGCCCACCGCCTCGGCCTCGCCCATGGCGCGGTCCTGGCCATAGGCGGAGATCATGAAGACCGCCGGCCAATGCGCCTCGGGCAGCACGGCGCGCATCGCCCGCATCGCCTCGATGCCGTCCATGCCGGGCATCTTCCAGTCGAGCAGCAGCAGGTCGTAGGGACGGCCCTCGCGGCCGGCGGCCTGCAGCGCGGCCAGCCCCTCGCGGGCCGAGGCGACCAGCTCGGCATCGATCATCCAGGATTGGAAATAGCCGTGCAGGATCTCGCGCGAGGCCTGGTTGTCGTCGACGATCAGCACGCGCAGCCGGCGCAGCGCCTCGGCGTTCAGCGCGCGCGGCGTCTCCTCCGCAGCGCCCAGCAGGATGGTGAAGGTGAAGGTGCTGCCGGTGCCGTAGACGCTCTCGACGGCGATCGTGCCGCCCATCAGCTCGACCAGCTGGCGGCAGATGGCGAGGCCGAGGCCGGTGCCGCCGAACTGACGCGTGGTCGAGCTGTCGGCCTGGGAGAAGCTTTCGAACAGCCGCGCCTGCTGCTCGGCCGACATGCCGATGCCGCTGTCGCGCACCACGCCCTCGAGCAGCAGCCGGCTGCCCTGGCGCTCGCGCAGCCGCAGCTGCAGCGCCACCTCGCCGACGCTGGTGAACTTCACCGCGTTGCTGACCAGGTTCAGCATGACCTGGCCGAGCCGCAGCTCGTCGCCCAGCAGCCGCGCCGGGATCAGGGGATCGACGTCCCAGCGCAGCGCCAGCCCCTTCTCCTGGGCGCGGACCGTGGCGATGCCCATGGTGCGCTCGACCAGCTCGCGCGGGTCGAAGGGCGCCTGCTCCAGCGCCAGCTTGCCGGCCTCGATCTTGGAGAAGTCGAGGATGTCGTTCAGCAGGTTCAGCAGGGTGGCCGAGGCCGCACGGATCTTCGAGACATAGTCGTGCTGCCGCTCGGTCAGGCCGGTGCGCAGCATCAGGTGGCTGAAGCCCAGGATGGCGTTCATCGGCGTGCGGATCTCATGGCTCATATTGGCCAGGAACAGGCTTTTCGCCGCATTCGCCTGCTCCGCCTCGCGGGTGCGCTCCTCGACGCGGATCTCCAGGGTCTCGTTCTGCTCGGTGATCTCGCGCTGCATCGCCTCGATGCGGTGGAAGGCGCCGACCACCATCTGGCTCAGCCAGATCAGCACGGCGGACTGGAAGGCGACGATGCCGGCATGCAGCAGCACGCGGCCGAAATCGGTGGTCCCCTGGGCGAAGACGGCGGCCGGCATCAGGTAGTTCAGCGCCAGGTGGTGCGCCGCGATGGCGCCGGCCGCGACGATGATGGCGCGCCAGTCGCACCAGGCCATCATCAGCGCCAGGCAGGCGAAGAAGTACATGTGCATGTCCATCTGCCAGCCGACGCCCGCCAGCATCCAGACCAGCAGCGCCGGCTCGCCCATCAGGGCGACGGCGGAGACATAGCGGGTAACCGGCGCGGTGCCGTGGCGGCGCCAGGTCAGATGCGGCACGGCGGCCAGCAGCGCCGCCAGCATCATCGGCGGCACGGCGGCGCGGCCCATGATCTCGGCCACCAGCCAGATCAGCGGCACATGCGCCCAGAGCAGCGGGATCAGCAGGCGCGCGAAGCCGGCGCGCAGGCGGTGCAGCTCGGTCATCCGGAGAACCCCGCCAGGCAGCCGCGCGGCCCGGCCGCGTCCAGCACCAGCCAGGCGCCGGCGCTGTAGAGGGCGGCGGCCAGGTCGATCTCCTCGCCCTCGGCGCGGCGGACGATCAGCACATTGTCGAAGCGGCCGGCATCGACCAGCCGGGCGCCGGCCGCCACCGCGATCCCGGCCATGCGCGGCGCATCCCACCAGGGGGCGCCGATCACCGCCATGGTGGCGGCGGGACGCGGGGCGACGACGCCGAGCAGCGCGGTGCCGCCCAGGCTGGCGGCCAGCAGCAGCGCGGCCGGGCGCAGGCTGCGCCACTGCCCCGCCCCTTCGCCCGCCGTCTCGTCGCCCGCTGAAAGACGCTCGACCTTCATGGCTCGCCTGTCCCACCGCGCCGGCAAGAGCGCACGTTTCTGTGAAGAGTGAAGGCGTAGCACGAAAATTCGCAGGAAGGAATTGTCTTGCGTGCCGCGTTGCCCGGCTTTCACCTGGCTGAACAGGCCATGGCTTTTGGCGAAAAACGACGTGCCGCACAGATGAAACGCCAAGCTCAGGCGCGTCGCCGCAGCCAGGCTTCTGCGACCAATGCCAACAAGGCCACCAGGAAGCAGAGCGCCGCAATGGCGGCAATGGACGGGTCGAAATCGCCGCGCAGGTTGGACCACATCTGCACCGGCACGGTGCGCAGGGTGGCCGAGCCGTTGAACAGCGCGACCATGAGCTCGTCGAAGGACAGCACCATGGCGAACAACAGGCTGGAGGCCAGGGCCGGCGCCAGCAGCGGTAGCGTGATGCGCCGGAACGCGATCCAGGGCGGCGCGCCCAACCCGGCGGCCGCGCGTTCCAGCGCCGGGTCCATGACGCGCAGCGCCGCGCCGACGGTGGCGACGACATAAGGCACGGTCAGCACCACATGGCCGATCACCAGGCCGGCCAGCGTGCCGTTCAGCCCGAGCAGGCGGAACATCAGGAACAGGCCGGCGGCGGTGATGACGCCGGGCACCACCAGCGGCGACAGCAGGAAGGCCGCGAGAAACGGCGCGGAGCGGATCTTTCCGCGCACCAGCGCCAGTGCGGCGGCGGTGCCCAGGGCGGTCGCGATCAGCCCGGTCGGCAGCAGCACCTGCAGGCTGACCGCCAGCGAGTCCAGCCAGGCCGGGTCGGCGAGGAGGTTGTGGTACCATTGCAGCGACAGCCCCGGTGGCGGGAAGCGCAGGAAGGATCCGGCGCTGAAGGAGATGACCAGCACCACCAGCAGGGGCGCCAGCAGGTAGATCCCCACCAGGGCGCAGACGAGGCCGCGCAGCCCACGCCAGAAGCTCATGGCGTGACGCTCCGCGACGAGGCGGCGCGCCAGGCGATACCGAGGATCAGGAAGACGGCGACCAGCAGCAGCAGCGACAGCGCGCCGGCCAGGCCCCATTGGCCGAATTGCGCCACCTGCTCCTGGATCAGCTGCGCCACCATGGTCTGGCGCGGCCCGCCGAGCAGCGCGGGCGTGACGAAATAGCCGAGCATGGAAATGAAGACGAGCGCGCCGCCGGTCGTCACCCCGGGCAGGCAGAGCGGCAGATAGACCCGCCAGAAGGCCTGGGCCGGGCTGGCGCCCAGGCTGAGCGCCGCGCGCATGAAGCCCGGATCGATCCGGCGCATCACCGCATAGAGCGGCAGGATGACGAAGGGCAGCAGCAGCTGGATGGCGCCCAGCATCAGACCTGTCAGATTGTGCAGCAGCGGCAGCGGCGCCTCGGCGAGGCCGAGGTTGAGCAGCAGCGCGTTCACCGGCCCGCGCCGCTGCAGCAGGATGATGGTGGCGAAGCTGCGCACCAGCAGGCTGGTCCAGAAGGGCAGCAGCACCAGGAACAGCATCAGCCGCCGCAGCCGGGCGCCGCCATGCGCCATGGCATGCGCCACCGGGAAGCCCAAGAGAAGGGCAACGGGCGTGGCGACGGCGCTGATCAGCAGCGTGTTGCCCAGCACCTGCAGATAGACCGGCGTCTGCCAGAGCGTGGAGAAGCTGCCCGGCTCGGTGAAGGCGCGCGACAGCAGCATTCCCACCGGCAGGGCGAAGGCGAAGAACAGCGCCAGCAGGGCAGGGGCCAGCAGCAGCCAGGGGCCGAGGCGTCGTCCCCTCACGTCGCGATGTCCGTCACTTCAGCTTCCAGGCGGTCCAGCGCTCCAGCGCCGCGCGCTGGTGGTCGCGCCAGTATCCGGCATCGACCACGAAGCCCTGCCGCGCATTCTCCGGCGCGGTGCAGAGCCAGGGGGCGATCGCCGGGTCGATGGCGGCGAAGGCCGCAGGGTTGGTCGGCGAATAGGCGATCATGTTGGCGACCCTCGCCTGGTTCTCGGCGCGCGTCATGGTGTCGATCAGCCGCATCGCCGCCGCCTTCTGCTTCGCGCCGCGCGGCACCACCAGATAGTCGACCGACTGGATGTTCTGCGCCCAGCTCACCGCGATCGGCGCGCCCTTCCTTGCCGCGTCGTAGGCGCGGCCGTTGAGGATCAGGCCGAGCCCGACCTCCTCGTCGACGAACAGCTGCTGTGCCTGGCTGTTGGTCGACCAGAAGACGGTCTGGGCGCGGATGGTGTCGAGCTTGCGCAGCGCCCGGTCGATGTCGAGCGGATAGAGCGCCTCGGGTGCGACCCCATCGGCCAGCAGCGCCACCTCGAAATTGGCCACGGCATTGTCGAGCAGGCAGCGCTTGCCGGGGAAGCGCTGCAGGTCGAAGAGATCGGCCCACGTCTTGGGCGCCTTCGCGCCCGGGAAGGTCTGGGTGTTCCAGGCCAGGTTGTAGGACCAGACGATGCAGCCGACGCCGTAGTCGTGGACGAATTTCGGGTCGATCCGGCTGGTGTCGACGACCGACTTGTCGATCGGCTCGAACAGCTTGTCCTTGGATCCCGCATAGAGGAAATCGAGGGTGATGTCGGCGACGTCCCAGTCCGGCGCGCCGCCCTCGATCATGGTGCGCAGCCGCGCCGCGTTCATCGGCCCGTCCTGCACCACCCGCGCGCCGCTTTCGGCGGCGAAAGGATCGCAATAGGCGCGGCGCTGCGCCTCCTGATAGGCGCCGCCCCAGCTGGCGAAGACGACCGTGGTGCCGCGCAGGCTGGCCGGCTGCGCCAGAGCGGGGGTCGCCAGCGGCAGGCTGGCCGCGGCGCCGATCAGGCGGCGGCGGGAGATCTCGGTCATGGCGCTCTCCTGTCGGGGCTCAGCGGGTCAGCGTGTCGCGCAGCGTGCTGCCGGGATAGCGGGTGCGGAACAGCCCGCGCCGCTGCAGCTCCGGCACCACCGAGCGGCAGAACTGCTCGAACATGCCGGGGAACATGGTCGGCGCCAGCACGAAGCCGTCGCAGGCGCCGCTGGTGAAGATCGCCTCCAGCCGGTCGGCGACCTGGGCCGCGGTGCCGACGATCTCGCGGCCGGTGTTGCGGCGCTGGGCGGCCTCGCGCAGGGTCAGCCCCTCGGCCTTCATCGCCTGCTCCAGCACGTCGCGGGTGCCCTGCATGCCCTGGTGGCCCTGCAGCGCCTCCAGGCTGCCGCCCTCCTGCAGCTTCGTCAGGTCGGCGCCGAGGCTCGAGGAGGAGGCGGCGAGGTTCAGCTCCGGATCGATCAGGCCGTTGAGATACTCGGCGCGCTCGCGGGCGATGCTCGCGGTCTCGCCGAGGACGACCGAGATGCCGGGCAGGATGGCGCAGTCGGTGGGCGCCCGGCCGCGCGCCGCCATGCGGGCATGGATGTCGTCGCGGAAGGCGCGCATGTCGGCGGGGTCGCGCTGCGTGGTGAAGATCAGCTCCGCCCAGCGGGCGGCGAAGTCGCGGCCGCGCTCGCTGCTGCCGGCCTGCATGATCACCGGCCGCCCCTGCGGGCTGCGCGGGATCGACAGCGGCCCGCGCGTCTTCACCCAGCGGCCCTGGTAATGCGCGTAGCGGACCTTGTCGGGGTCGGCCAGCACGCCGGCCGCCTTGTCCAGCACCATGGCGTCCGGCTCCCAGCCCTCCCACAGGGCGCAGCAGGCCTCCAGCACCTCGTCGGCGCGGTCGTAGCGCTCCTCGCGCGGCGGCAGGGCGTCGAGCCCGGCATTCTGCGCCTCGAGGTCGGTCGCCGAGGTCACCACGTTCCAGGCGACGCGGCCGCCGCTCATGGCGTCCAGCGAGCCCAGCCAGCGCGCCAGGTGATAGGCGTTGTGGAAGCTGGTCGACAGCGTGGCACCCAGGCCGATATGCCGCGTCGCCGCCGCCATCACCGGCAGCACCACGGTGGGGTCGAGGAAGCTGATCTGCCCGCCGCGGCGCAGATAGGCGTCATAGCTGCCGCCGTGCAGGTCGTAGAGGCCGAAGAGGTCGGCGAAGAAGCAGGCGTCGAAGCAGGCCTGCTCCAGCAGCACGGCGATCTGCTGGTAGCGCTGCGGCGAGAGGATGTCGTCCAGCGTCGCCTCCGGGTGCCGCCAGCCGCCGACATGCAGCGCGGTCGGGCCGGTCTTCAGATAGGCCACCAGCCGCATCTGCCGTCCTGCTTGCATCCCCGCCAAACCCTCTCATTGCCGGATGGTGACAGCTATAGAACAGCCAGGCCAGCCAGGGCCATGCCCCCGGGGGAAGCGGCTGGGATCGGTCCCGTCGCGCTTCGGTTGCGGAAACTTTGACCGCAGCGCCCGCTTGGCTGTAAGGAGGCGCCGACAGCGCTCCGCGCGCGCTGCGTCCGCCGCCGGGGGTTCCCCCTGCCGGCGGTGCCCACGGATAAGGTCCCCGGCGCGGGAGGGACCCCAGGGAAGCGCGTCACCTGCAACCTTCGAGCCCGGCGGCCATGGCATTCGCGTGCCCCCGCCGCCCCAATCCGTCGCTTCCTCCCTGGCCGGGCCCTGGCGCGGCTTCCCCTGCGGCGCTCCGCGCGCCCGTCCGGAATATTCTCGTATGACCGATTTCACGGGCTTCGGCCTGGCCGAGCCCATCCAGCGCGCCTTGACCGAGGAAGGCTACACCACGCCGACCCCGATCCAGGCCGCCGCCCTGCCGCATCTGATGCAGGGGCGCGACCTGGTCGGCCTGGCGCAGACCGGCACCGGCAAGACCGCCGCCTTCGCCCTGCCGATCATGCACCGGCTGATGCAGGACAAGCGGCCGGCGCCGCGCCTCGGCGCCCGCGTCCTGGTGCTGGCGCCGACGCGCGAGCTGGCCACCCAGATCGGTGACAGCTTCACCAGCTATGGCCGCCACCTGAAGCTGTCGAAGACGGTGATCTTCGGCGGCGTCGGCCAGGGCCGCCAGGCGGATGCGCTGCGCCATGGCGTCGACGTGCTGGTGGCCGCCCCCGGCCGCCTGCTCGACCTCTGCAACCAGGGCCTCTGCGACCTGTCCAAGGTCGAGGTGCTGGTGCTGGACGAGGCCGACCGCATGCTCGACATGGGCTTCGTCCGCGACATCCGCCGCATCGTCGCCCTGCTGCCGCAGCAGCGCCAGACCATCATGTTCTCGGCCACCATGCCGACGACCGTTGCCCAGCTGGCCGGCTCGCTGCTGCGCAACCCCGAGCGGGTCGAGGTGGCGCCGCCCAGCACCACCGTGCAGCGCATCCGCCAGACGGTGATGTTCGTGGAAGCGGCCGAGAAGAAGAACGTGCTGCTGCATCTGGTCGGCCAGCCGAGCGTGGGCCAGGCCATCGTCTTCACCCTGATGAAGCACGAGGCCAACAAGGTTGCCGACGCCCTGAACGAGGCCGGCGTGGTGGCCGCCGCCATCCACGGCAATAAATCGCAGGCGCGGCGCGAAGCGGCGCTGAACGGCTTCCGCTCCGGCGAGGTCAAGGTGCTGGTGGCCACCGACATCGCAGCCCGCGGCATCGATGTCGACGAAGTGACCCATGTCTTCAACTTCGACCTGCCGAACGAGCCGGCCAGCTACGTCCACCGCATCGGCCGCACCGCGCGGGCCGGGCGCGACGGCTGGGCCATCTCGCTCTGCGACGAGGATCAGCGCGCCTGGCTGCGCGACATCGAGAAGGAGATCGGCAAGGCGATCACCGTCTTCAGCAGCCATCCCTGGCACTCGGAGGCGGCGGCGAATTCGACCCGGCCGGCGCCGAAGCTGGGCGGCGGCGGCCATCGCGGCGGGCCGCGTCCACCGCATGGCGGCGGCGGACGGCACGGCCAGGGTCAGCGTCCGGCGAATGGCGGGGGCGGCGGCAATGGTGCCGGCCGCGGCGACCGCGCGCCGCAGCGGGCCGGCGCCAGTGGGCATCCGGGTGGGCAT
>NZ_MLCO01000263.1 GCF_001982615.1 Teichococcus deserti
GGCCGGCCGGCAGGAAGGGCAGCACCCGGATCAGCAGCGGCAGCAGCCGGGCGCCGGCGCGCCAGTCCGAAAGATAGCGGTCCATCAGCCAGCCGGCATCGCTGCGGTCGACCAGCGGCGCCAGCAGCTGCCGCTGCTGATCCGGGTGCTGCCCTTCCTGCCGGCCGGCCGCCTGTCGGAGGCCATGGCCCGGCCGGCCGAGCGGGAATCGCTGCTCTGGCTGGTCTTCCACCTGCGGCAGCTGCCGGAGCGCGGCGCCTGGCTGCGCCGGCTGGCCGCCTTCCCCGACGAGGATCTGGCGAGGATGGCGCGGCGCGCCCTGGCCGTGCCGATGCCGCTGCCGCCGGCGGCGTGAGATCAGCTCTTCGTGTCGAAGGGTGTGCGGGGCCCGGGCCGCCTCCCGCCCGGGCGCGCGCGGGTCTAGGCTCGGCGCCATGCACCGCCGCGCCCTCCTCGCCCTCCTCGCCCTGCTGCCGCTCGCCGCCTGCGGCGAAGGCAGGACCACCAGCCCGATCGGCTTCGGCGACAGCATCCGCCGCCCCGGCCTGGCCGCGCCCTGGACCTTCGGCGACTTCTCCCGCTTCAACGGGCAGCCGGCCGCGGCGGCGCGGGCGATGGCGTCGCTCGAGCATCTGGCCGCCAGCTTCTCCAACGATCCGTTCTGGACGCCGGAATTCTCGGTCACCACCGCCTTCCAGCTGCGCAAGGGCCGCGACGAGGCGCGGGCGGCGCTGGGCATCGACCCCGGGGCGCTGGCCGATGTCACCGTCCCGGCGCTGGACGCCGTCGCCGGGGCGCTGGAGATGGGCGACCGCCCGGCCGCCGAACGGCAGCTGGAGGCGGCGCCGTTCCGCCTGGGCGCGGCCGAGACGCTGCGGCGCCTCTCCACCCTGCCCCGCCTGCGGGAGGCGGAGCGCGCGGCGCAGATGACCGCCGCGGAGCTTGCCCAAACGCCGCGCTGATCCGGCGCCGGGCCGCCTCGTCTGGCGGCAGGCCACGGTGCGCGGCGCAAAAAGCTTTCCCGGAAAAGGATGGTCACGGCTTGAGGGCTGGGTAATGCTGCGGCGCAGGAACGAGAGCCGGAATCCTGCATGTCGATCCATGTCGCCCTGACCCACCGCACCCGCTATGCCTATGATCGTCCGGTGACTCTCGGGCCACAGACCATCCGGCTGCGGCCCGCGCCGCATGCCCGCACCCCGGTTCTGTCCTACAGCCTCAACATCTCCCCCAAGCCGCATTTCCTGAACTGGCAGCAGGACCCGCAGGGCAATTTCCTGGCCCGCGTCGTCTTCCCCGAAGCCGTGCGGCATTTCGAGGTCACCGTCGACCTGGTCGCCGACATGGCGACCATCAATCCCTTCGACTTCTTCCTGGAGCCGGAGGCCGAGGTCTGGCCCTTCGCCTATGACCCGGCCCTCGAGCAGGAGCTGGCGCCCTTCCGCCGCGCGGCACCCATCGGCCCCGAGCTGACGGCGCTCCTGGAAAAAATCCCGCGCGGCGAGCAGGGCACGGTCACCATGCTGACCGGCATCAACCAGATGCTGGCCGAGCGCATCGCCTATATCGTCCGCCTGGAGCCCGGGGTCTGGGACCCGGAGCAGACGCTGGGCGAGGGCCGCGGCTCCTGCCGCGACAGCGCCTGGGTGCTGGTGCAGGCGCTGCGCCACCTGGGCTATGCCGCGCGCTTCGTCTCCGGCTACCTGATCCAGCTGACCGCCGACCAGAAGCCGCTGACCGGCCCCGAGGGCCCGGCCGCCGATTTCACCGACCTGCATGCCTGGGCCGAGGTCTATCTGCCCGGCGCCGGCTGGGTCGGGCTCGACGCCACCTCCGGCCTGCTGACCGGCGAGGGGCATATCCCGCTGGCCGCGACGCCGGAACCGCAATCGGCCGCGCCGATCTCCGGCCTGATGAGCAAGGCCGAGGTCGAATTCGACTTCGAGATGGGCGTGACCCGCATCCGCGAGACGCCGCGGGTGACCAGGCCCTATTCCGAGGCGCAGTGGCAGGCGATCCTCGATGCCGGCGACGTGGTGGACGGGCAGCTGGCCGCGGGCGGCGTGCGGCTGACCATGGGCGGGGAGCCGACCTTCGTCTCCGCCACCGACCAGGAGGGGGCGGAGTGGAACACCGCCGCCCTCGGCCCGACCAAGCGCAAGCTGGCGGCGCGGCTGCTGCAGCGGCTGCTGCCGCTTTGGAGCCAGGGCGCCGTGGTGCAATATGCGGTCGGCAAGCATTATCCCGGCGAGCCGCTGCCGCGCTGGGCGCTGAACGCCTTCTGGCGCGCCGATGGCGAGGCGGTCTGGTCCGACCCTTCGCTGCTGGCGCATGACGACGACAGCGACGACGCCACGGCGCAGGACGCCGAGGAATTCGCCCGGGCGCTGGCCTTCCGCCTCGGCCTCGACCCCGAGCGGGTGCTGCCGGCGCATGAGGACATCCACTATTACCTGTGGAAGGAGAAGCGGCTGCCGGCGAACGTGCTGGCGGAAGGCTCGAAGCTGCGCGACCCGCTGGAGCGCGCCCGGCTGGCCCGGCTCTTCGGCGGCGGGCTGGCGGAAAGCGTCGGCGCCGTGCTGCCGCTGCGGCGCGGCCCGCAGGGCTGGGAGACCGCCCGCTGGTTCTTCCGCGACGCGCCACTGTTCCTGATCCCGGGCGATTCGCCGATCGGGCTGCGGCTGCCGCTGGACAGCCTGCCCTGGGCCGATCCGTCGAAGGTCGAGCTGCCGGTCGAGGCCGATCCCTTCGCCCCGCGCGCGCCGCTGCCCCCCGCCAGCCGCCTGCCGCAGCGCGCCTGGCCGCAGCCGGCGCTGGTCACCGAGGCTGCGGCCACCGGCTTCGCGCCGATGGAGCAGCGCGTGGAACAGCCCTGGCCGGACACCGGCATCGGCCCGGCCGCCAGCGCCGGCCATGGCGTGGGCCCCGGCATCCCGCCGCTGCCTCCGCGCCGGACGGGGGGCGGGTCCGGCGGCCCGGCGGGCGGCCTCCCCGGCGCGCCCTTCCCCGGCACGGCGGAGGAGGCCGAGAAGCTGATCCGCACCGCCCTCGCGGTCGAGGCGCGCGGCGGCAAGCTGCATGTCTTCTTCCCGCCCCTCGCCCTGCTGGAGCACTGGCTGGAGCTCTGCGCCGCGGTCGAGCGCACGGCGGCCAGTGAGGGCCGCAAGGTGGTGCTGGAAGGCTATGGCCCGCCCTCCGACCCGCGGCTGCTCAGCTTCTCGGTGACCCCGGACCCCGGCGTCATCGAGGTCAATATCCACCCCGCCCATTCCTGGCCCGACTACGTCGCCCGCACCGAGCAGCTCTATGCGGTGGCGCGCGAGGAAGGCCTGGCGGCGGAGAAATTCATGCTGGATGGCCGCCATGTCGGCACCGGCGGCGGCAACCACGTGGTGATGGGCGCCGAGACGCCGGAGGACAGCCCCTTCCTGCGCCGGCCCGACCTGCTGAAGTCGCTGCTGGGCTTCTGGCACAACCATCCCAGCCTGTCCTTCCTGTTCTCCGGCCTGTTCATCGGCCCGACCAGCCAGCATCCGCGCATCGACGAGGCGCGGCAGGATTCGCTGCACGACCTGGAGATCGCCTTCCAGCAGGTCCGCCCCTTCGAGACGGTGGCGCCCTGGATCACCGACCGGCTGTTCCGCAACATCCTGTCGGACATGACCGGCAACACCCACCGGACCGAGTTCTGCATCGACAAGATGTACTCGCCCGACAGCAGCTCCGGCCGCCGCGGCCTGGTCGAGTTCCGCGCCTTCGAGATGCCGCCAAGCCCGCAGATGTCGGCCGCGCAGACGCTGCTGATGCGCGCCGCCATCGCCGCCTTCTGGAAGACGCCCTATGAGCGGCGCCTGATCCGCTGGGGCACCCGGCTGCATGACGACTTCATGCTGCCCCACTATGCCGAACAGGACTTTCTCGATGCCATCGAGGAGCTGCGCTCGCTCGGCGCGCCGCTGGAAAAGGAGTGGTTCGCGCCGCATTTCGCCTTCCGCTATCCGCTGCTGGGCGAGACCACCCTGCATGGCGTCGGCCTCGAGCTGCGCCACGCCCTCGAGCCCTGGCACGTCCTCGGCGAGGAGAGCACCGGGTCGGGGACCGCGCGCTATGTCGACAGCTCGACCGAGCGGCTGCAGCTGCGCGCCAGCGGCCTGGCCACCGAGCGCATGATCGTCGCCGTCAACGGCCGCGCCATGCCGATGGCGCCGACCGGGCGGGCCGGCGAATTCGTCGGCGGCGTCCGCTTCAAGGCCTGGGCGCCCTATTCCGCCCTGCACCCGACGGTCCCCGCCCAGGCGCCGCTGGTCTTCGAGCTGTGGGACCGCTGGACCGGCCGCTCGCTCGGCGGCTTCACCCACCATGTCGCGCATCCCGGCGGCCGCAACTACGAGCGCTTCCCGGTCAATGCCAACGAGGCCGAGGCCCGCCGCCGCGCCCGCTTCATGCCGCTGGGCCACCGCCCGGGCGCCAGCGCAGCACCCCTGCCGGCGGAGGCGCCGGAGCTGCGCCGGACGCTCGACCTTCGCCGTCTGGCGTGATACCGCCGGGCGGGTGAACGCCGCCCCGCCCGATGAGATGGTCGATGGCCGTGGCCATGTGCGACCGCACTGGCGCGGCATCCTGGCCGCCTTTTCCGACCTGCCGCCCTCGCTGACGGCGGAAGCCGCGCCGCGCGGCAGCGCCGTCATCGAGGCCGCCCGCCGCCTGGACCGGGCCTTCGAGGATGAGGGGGTGGGCGCCCTGCTGCCCGGCGCCGGCCGTGCGGGCCGCGCCTGGCGCTGCGACCCGGTGCCCCTGGTGCTGCCGGCCGGCGAATTCGCCGCGCTGGCCGCCGGGCTGGCGCAGCGGGCGCGGCTGCTCGAGGCGCTGCTGCTGGATTTCTACGGGCCGCAGCGGCTGCTGGCCGAGGGGCTGGTGCCGCCGGCCCTGGTCTTCGCCAACCCGGCCTTCCTGCGCCCCTGCCGCAGCGCCGCCCATCCGCCGCAGGCGCCGCTGCTGCACACCTATGCCGCCGACCTGATCCGCGCGCCGGACGGGCGCTGGCACGTGCTGGCCGACCGCACCAGCCGCGCCGCCGGCATCGGCCATGCCCAGGAAAACCGGCGCATGCTGGGCCGCGTCCTGCCCAACCTGTTCCGCGGCCAGCAGGTGACCCCGCTGCGCCCCTTCTTCGACTTCTGGCAGGACAGCCTGCAGCGCCTGGCGCCGCCCAAGGCCCAGAACGGGTCCGACAATGCCGCCGTCGCCCTGCTGACGCCCGGCGTGCACCACCCGCTGTGGTTCGAGCATGTGCTGCTGGCCAGCGCGCTGTCCTGCGCGCTCGTCGAGCCCGGCGACCTGACGGTGCGCGGCGGCGCGCTGTTCCTGAAGACGCTGAAGGGGCTGCAGCCGGTCGACGTGCTGCTGCGCCGGGTCGATGGCCGCAACCTGGACCCGCTGGAATTCGGCGGGCCGCAAGGCGGCCTGGGCGGCGTGCCCGGCCTGCTGGACGCCATGCGCAACGGCGCCGTTCGCATCGTCAACGCCCCCGGCTGCGGCATGGTCGAGGCGCCGGCGCTCGGCCCCTTCCTGCCGGCCCTGGCCGAGCGGCTGCTGGGCGAGCGCCTCGCCTTGCCCGCGGTCGAATCGCACTGGCTGGCGCAGCCCGAGGCGCTGGCCATGCTGCGCCGCGCGCCGGCCGACTGGACCATCCGCCCGGCCTTCGACGGCGCCCTGGCGGCGCAGCCGCTGGCGCAGCTTTCCGACGGCGCCCTGGCGGGGCAGCTGGCCCGCATCGCGGAGCGGCCGCAGGATTACGTCGCCGTGCGCGACATCCCGCCCTCGGTCGCGCCCAGCGCGGTGGGCGACGGGCTGGCGCCGCGCCCGGTGGTGCTGCGGCTGTTCCTGGTGCAGGAGGGCGGGCAGTGGCGCGCCATGCCGGGGGGGCTGGCGCGCTCGCCCGAGCCCGGCGAAGGGCTGGCCGCCCGCCTGCCGCGCCAGGGCACCGCCAAGGATGTCTGGGTGCTCAGCGAGGACGGCACCCAGATCACCGGGCCGGCCGCCCTGCCGCTGCCGCCGCTGCCGATCCGCCGCGCCGCCGGCGCCCTGCCGTCGCGCGTCGCCGACAACCTGTTCTGGCTGGGCCGCTATGTCGAGCGGCTGGAAGGCGCCGCCCGGCTGATGCGCGCCGTGCTGGCGCGGCTCGACCGCGGCCCGCTGCTGCCGCGCGAGCTGGCCGAGCTCGACGCCCTGGCGGCCGCGCTGCGCCATGCGGGCCTCGCCGAGGCCGAGGACCTGCCCAATGCGGCGGCCCATTCGGCGCTGCAGGCGGCGCTGTGGCGGGCGCTGCGCGAGGGCGGCACCGTCGCCTGGCTGACGGGGGAGATCGGCCGGCTGGTGGAAAGCGTGCGCGACCGGCTGACCGGGGACATGCACACCCTGTTCTCGCTACCGCTGCGCGCCATCCAGCTGCAGGCGGCCGCGCCGCCGCGCGGACTGGCCGGGCTGGAGGACATCCTCGGCAGCATCCTGCGCTACTGCGCCGGCGTCGCCGGGGCGGCGGCCGAGAACATGGTGCGCGCCGGCGGCTACGCCTTCCTCGACCTCGGCCGGCGGGTGGAGCGCGGCCAGACCATCGCCGCCCAGCTCGGCTTCGCGCTCGACCAGCCGGCCAGCCGGATCGAGGGCGGGCTGCGGCTGGCGCTCGAGCTCTGCGATTCCGTCATCACCTATCGCAGCCGCTACCTCGGCGTGCTGCAGCCGGCCCCGGCGCTGGACCTGGTGCTGGCCGATCCGGGCAATCCGCGGGGCCTGGGCTACCAGCTGGCGGCGCTGCGCCGCCGCCTGACCGATCTCGAGGGCGGCGACGAGGCAGGGCTGCTGCCGGCGGTCGAGGCGCTGATCGACACCGTCGACGCCATTCCCCGCGCGCTGCTGGCCGCCGGCGACCAGGCCCAGGCGGCGGCCAGGCTGGCGCCGCGCATCGCCGCGCTCGAGGCCGACATGGCCGCCATCTCGGACGCCATCGCCCGCCGCTTCTTCGCGCTGCTGCCGCCGGCCCAGAGGCTGGGCGTCGAGCCCGCCGCCGAGCCCGCCGTGCTGTTCTGGGGGGCCGCATGAGGTGGCGCATCCGCCATGCCACCGCCTATCGCTATGCCGAGCCGGTGGATATCGCGACCCATATGCTGCATCTCTCGCCGCGCGCCCTGCCGCAGCAGCAGGTGCTGTGGGACCGCGTCGCCTGCGCGCCGGAGCCGGCCCGCGTCGCCAGCGACATCGACCATTTCGGCAACCGGGTGACCTGGCTGTTCCTCGACCGGCCGCATGCCCGCTTCGAGGTGGTGGCCGAGGCGGAGATCGAGGTCGCCTTCCCGCCCCCGCCCCCCGTCGGGGCCAGCCTGCCCTGGGAGGAGGTCGCCCGCGCCGCCGCCCGCGACGCAGGGGCCGCCGAGTTCACCCTGCCCTCGCCGCTGCTGCCCGAGCATGCCGGCGCGCGCGACTATGTGGCGCAATCCTTCTGGCCGGGGCGGCCGCTGCTGGCAGGCCTCCTCGACCTCAATGCCCGCATCCGGCGGGACTTCACCTTCCGCGCCGGGGTGACCTCGATCGGCACCACGGTCGGCCAGCTGCTGGCCCAGCGCGCCGGCGTCTGCCAGGACTTCTCCCAGCTGATGATCTGCGGGCTGCGCGGGCTCGGCCTGCCGGCGCGCTATGTCTCCGGCTATATCCGCACCCGCCCGCCGCCGGGCGGCGCCGCGCGCCTTGGCGCCGACCAGTCGCATGCCTGGGTCGGCGCCTGGCTGGGCCCGGCGCTGGGCTGGATCGACCTGGACCCGACCAACGACCTGGTGGTGCAGGAGGAGCATGTCGTGCTCGGCTGGGGCCGCGACTTCAACGACATCTCGCCGCTGCGCGGCATCATCCTGGGCGGCGGGCAGCATGCGCTGGAGGTCAGCGTGGACCTCTCCCCGGCCTGAGGCACCGCGCCGCCACGCGGCACCGTGAAAGCAACCTATGATGGGGTCGCCGGGTTCATGCTGCGGTGCCGTGGAATCGCGCGCGCCGACCCCGGCGAGCTCTGCCTGAAGCGGCATCGGAGGCTCGGGCCGGACCGGAACGTCCAGGAGTCTGCGTCATGGCGGCTGCCAGCGCCACGCCCACGCCAACCGCGCCAGCCATGGGTCCCCTCGGGGCTCCTCCTGGTCGGGATACCGCCCTCGATGTCTGGCGCGGCTTCGCGCTGGTGACCATCTTCATCAACCACGTCTCCGGCAATGTGCTGGAGCAGTTCACCCACAAGAATTTCGGCTTCTCCGACGCCGCCGACCTCTTCGTCATGTTCGCCGGCTACGCCGCGGCCTCGGCCTATTTCAGCAAGTACCTGGGCGACGAGAAGCTCAGCACCTCGCTCAAGGTGCTCAGCCGCTCGGTCAAGCTCTACACGACGCATCTGGCGCTGGTGGTGCTGGGCGGCGCGGTCTTCGCCACCATGGCGATCAGCAAGGGCGATCTCGGCCTCTTCTCGGTCATGGCGCTGGAGCCGCTGATGCTCGACCCGCCCGGCGCCCTGGTCGACGCGGTGACGCTGCGCTACCAGCCGGGCTTCCTCAACATCCTGCCGCTCTACTGCGTGCTGATCGGCACCCTGCCGCTGCTGATGGCGCTGGCCGCCCGCAGCATGGGCGCGGCCGTCGCCGCCTCCGGCGTGCTCTGGCTGGCCGCCGGCCTGACCGGGGCCAATTTCCCCTCCTACCCGATCCCCGGTGGCTGGTTCTTCAACCCGCTGGCCTGGCAGTTCCTCTTCGTGCTCGGCTTCGCCCTCGGCGCCCGGCGCAACCGGCTGGGGGCGGCCACCACCTACCACCGCGCCTGGTGGTGGGCGGCGCTGGCCTATCTGGTGCTTGGCCTGGCCGCCGCCAAGCTGACCGGCTTCCCGGAGAATGGCTGGCTGGCGCCGCTGCCCGACTTCCTGACCGTGCCGGAGAAGCAGTTCCTCTCGGCGCCGCGCCTGCTGCATGTCCTGGCGCTGTGCTACGTCGTCGTCCACTCGCCGCTGCAGGCCTGGGCCCGCAACCTGCCGCGGCTGCACCCGCTGTCGATGATGGGCCGCCATTCCCTGCCGGTCTTCTGCACCGGTCTGGTGGTCAGCATCACCGGCGTCGCCTTCAAGCAGACCGGCTTCGACGGCGCCCTCTTCGACATCGCCTATGTCTCGGCCGGTGTCGGCACCCAGGTGCTGGTCGCGGCGATGATGAGCGTCACCGAGAAGCGGCGCAGCAGCAAGCCGCCCACCGCCTCCCTGCCGGCGGCGGTGTGACGGCGGGGATGCGCTCCTTCCTGCTTGCCCTCGCCCTGATCCTCCCCGGCGCCGCCCTGGCCCAGAGCGCCCCGCCCAGCTCGGCCGCTCCGCCACCGCCGGTGACCACCGACAACGTCCCCGCCGCCTGCACCGTCCCGGACGAGCTGCGCGCGCTGCAATTCGCCCTGCCCCGCATGGCGACCCTGATCCAGGAGAAGCAGCCGGTCCGCATCCTGGCCATTGGCTCCTCCTCCACCGCCGGCATCGGCGCCTCGGTGCCGGCCCACGCCTATCCGCCCCGCCTGGCAGCCGCGCTGCGCCGCCTGCTGCCCGGCGCCGACATCACCGTCCGCAACGACGGCATCGGCGGCGAGGTCGCCTCCACGACGCTGGCCCGCATGAAGCGCGCCGTGGTCGACTGGGCGCCCGACGTCGTCCTCTGGCAGATCGGCACCAACGACGCGCTGCAGGGCATCACCGCCCAGGCCTTCACCGGCATCCTGCGCGAAGGCATCGACTTCGTCCTCGAGCAGGGCCGCGACCTGGTGCTGATCAACCCCCAGTACTTCCCGCGCACGCCGAAGGAAGAGCTCTACATGACCTTCGTGCAGAGCATCGAGCGCGTGGCGATGGAGAAGCGCGTGCCGATGATGCGGCGCTACGCCATCATGCGCTACTGGCAGGCCCTGCCCCAGCCGGTGCTGATGCTCTCCGAAGACGGCTTCCACATGAACGACCTGGGGTACCAGTGCATGGCGGAAGTCCTGGCGGGCGGGATCGCGCGAAGGGTGACCAGGGAAAGCCAGTAAGCGGCGGGGGAAGTATCCCCCGCGCCCCCTCTGTTTTTGTCAGAAAGCAGACAGGCGCGAGACGGCCCAGCGGGCCGCATCGGCCACGACCTCAGCCTCATCGCCCATCAGGCGAGCAGCCACCGGCAACAGCGACGCATCGCCCGAATTGCCGATCGCATTCAGCACGTTCCGCACGAAGCGGTCCCGCCCGATCCGCTTGATCGGCGACCCGCTGAACAAGGCCCGGAACGCCGCATCATCCAGCACCGCCAGCTCGGCCAGCCGCGGCGCCGTCAGATCGTCCCGCGCGACGAGCCCAGGCTCGGCAGTGACGGAGGCAAACTTGTTCCAGGGACAGACGGCCAGGCAATCGTCGCAGCCATAGATCCGGTTGCCCATCGCCACCCGGAATTCCTCCGGGATCGGGCCCTTATGCTCGATGGTGAGATAAGAAATGCAGCGCCGCGCATCCAGCTTGTACGGCCCGACGAAAGCCTGCGTCGGACAGGCCGACAGGCACCGGCTGCAGCGCCCGCAATGATCGACCTCGGCGCCGGTCGGCGTCAGGTCCAGCGTGGTGAAGACCTCGCCCAGGAACAGCCAGGACCCGAAGTCGCGGGAGACCAGGTTGCTGTGCTTGCCCTGCCAGCCGAGGCCGGCGGCCTGCCCCAAGGGCTTCTCTGAAACCGGCGCCGTGTCGACAAAAACCTTCACGTCGCTGCCGCGCCAGCTCTCCGCCATCCAGCGCGCCAGCGCCTTGAGCTTCTTCTTGACGATATCGTGGTAGTCGCGGTTCCGCGCATAGACGCTGATCGCCGCCCGGTCGCGCTGCTCCAGCACCGACAGCGGGTCGAGCTCCGGCCCGTAATTCATCCCCAGCGCGATGACCGACACCGCCGCGGGCCAGAGCGATTGCGGATGCGCGCGTTGCTCGACGCGGTCGGCCAGCCATCCCATCTCGCCCTGCATTCCGGCTGACAGAAAGGCGTCCAGCCGGGCGCGCACCTCGGGCCCCAGATGCGCCGGCGCGAAGCCCACCGCATCGAAGCCCAGCGCCAGCGCCTGGTCGCGGATCGCCGCCGCCATGCCGTCCGGCGTCAGCGGCGGCCGCGTCAGGCGCGGAGGGGTCTCACCCCCGGCCACGATAGGGCGGCACGTCCTGCGACGGGATCCACACCCCGTCCGGCGCCGTGCCCGTCTGCCAGAAGACGTCGATCGGAATGCCGCCGCGCGGATACCAGTAGCCGCCGATCCGCAGCCAGGCCGGGGCCAGCAGTTCCACCAGCTTCAGCCCGATGCCCACCGTGCAGGCCTCGTGGAAGGCGCCGTGGTTGCGGAAGGACGTCAGGAACAGCTTCAGGCTCTTGCTCTCGACCAGCCAGTCGCCCGGGACATAGTCGATCACCAGATGCGCGAAATCCGGCTGGCCGGTCAGCGGGCACAGGGAAGTAAACTCGGGCGCGACGAAGCGGACGCAGTAGCGGGTGCCGGGATGCGGGCTGGGCACGCGCTCCAGCACCGCCTCTTCCGGGCTGGCGGGTGCGGCCACCTGGCGGCCCAGCATGGTCAGGCCGGAGACATCATGGATGGTCATGCGGGGACTTCCTCCGTCTTGGCCCAGCCGGCCTGGATCGCCTCGGCCTCGGCTGCGAAGCGGTTCTCCAGGATCGCCTGGCGCAGCCGCGCCATCAGCGCCTGGTAGTAGCGGATATTGTGCCAGGTCAGCAGGATCGGCCCCAGCATCTCGCCTGCCTTGAACAGGTGGTGCAGATAGCCGATCGAGTGCTTGGTGCAGGCCGGGCAGTCGCAGTCGGGGTCCAGCGGCGCCAGGCTCTCGGCATGGCGGGCGTTGCGGATATTGATGACGCCGCGGCTGGTATAGGCCCGCCCCGTCCGCCCCGAGCGCGTCGGGATGACGCAGTCGAACATGTCGACGCCGCGCGACACCGCCCCGATCAGGTCGGACGGCGTGCCGACGCCCATCAGGTAGCGCGGCTTCTCCTCCGGCAGCATCGGCACGGCGAAGTCCAGCACGCGGAACATCTCTTCCTGGCCCTCGCCGACGGCCAGGCCCCCCAGCGCATAGCCCTCGAAGCCGATCTCGCGCAGCGCGCGCGCGCTTTCGGCGCGGAGGTCCTCGAAGACGCTGCCCTGCTGAATGCCGAACAACCCGTAGCCGGGCCGCTCGACGAAGGCGGCCCGCGACCGCGCCGCCCAGTCCATCGACAGCCGCATGCTCTTGGCCGCGACCTCATGCGTCGCCGGGAAAGGCGTGCATTCGTCGAAGCACATGGTGATGTCGGCATCCAGCAAATGCTGGATCTCGATCGAGCGCTCGGGCGTCACGCGGAAGCGCTCGCCGTTGATATGGCTCTGGAAGGTGACGCCGTCCTTGTCCAGCTTGCGCAGCTGCGACAGCGACATGACCTGGAAGCCGCCGGAATCGGTCAGGATCGGCCCGTGCCAATCCATCATCCTGTGCAGCCCGCCGAGCTTCGCGACCCGCTCCGCCCCCGGCCGCAGCATCAGGTGATAGGTGTTGCCCAGCACGATGCTGGCGCCGGTCGAGCGCACCGCATCGGCGGTCATCCCCTTCACCGTGCCGGCGGTGCCGACCGGCATGAAGACCGGGGTCTGCACCTCGCCATGCGCGGTGTGCAGCGTGCCGGCGCGGGCCTTGCCGTCATGGCACTGGCAGCTCCAGGAGAGGGTCATCGTGCAGCATTCTCCCGGAACAGCAGCGAGGCATCGCCATAGGAATAGAAGCGGTAGCCCTGCGCCACCGCATGGGCATAGGCGTCGCGCATCCGCCCCTGCCCGGCGAAGGCCGAGACCAGCATGAACAGGCTGGACTTGGGCAGGTGGAAATTGGTCAGCAGCAGGTCGGCCGAATGGAAGACATGCCCCGGCAGCAGGAAGATGTCTGTTAACCCACGGAAGGGATGCACGATCCCTTGATCGTCGACGGAACTCTCCAGCAGGCGCAAGGCCGTCGTGCCGATGGCGATGATGCGCCCGCCCTTGGCCCGCGTCGCGTTGATCGTCGCGGCGGCGCTGTCAGAAATCTCGCCCCACTCGGCATGCAGCTTGTGCTCGCGAGGGTTGTCGCCGCGGATCGGCAGAAAAGTGCCGGCGCCGACATGCAGCGTCAGCGCCACCTGCGCCACGCCGCGGGCCTCCAGCGCCTGCAGCAGCGCCGGGGTGAAATGCAGGCTGGCGGTCGGCGCCGCCACCGCCCCGGGCTGGCGGGCGAAGATCGGCTGGTAGTCGTCGAGGTCCTGCGCGGTCGGGCCGTCAGGACGGGCGATATAGGGCGGCAGCGGGATCTCGCCGGCGCGTTCCAGCACCGCGGCCAGCAGCGCCTGGTCGGGGCCGAAGTCGAGCAGCACGGCGCCGCCCTCCTGCCGCTCGACGACGCGCGGGCGGAGCTCGGGGGCGCCCTCGATGTCCAGCAGGTCGCCCGGGCGCAGCTTCTTGGCGTTGCGCACCAGCGCGTGCCACAGCCCGCCGCTCTCGGCCCGGTTCAGCATGATCTCGAGCTGCGCCAGGCCGCGCCGGGCGCGCAGCCGCGCCGGGATCACCCGCGTGTCGTTCACCACCATCAGGTCGCCCGGCCGCAGCCAGTCCGGCAGCGACGCCACCCCGGCATCGACCGGGCCGTCCGCGCCCACCACCAGCATCCGGGCGGAGTCGCGCGGCCGGGCCGGACCTTGGGCGATCAGGGCCTCGGGCAGGTCGAAGTCGAAATCGGCCGCGCGCAGCTCGGGCAGCGGGGCGGTCGGTGCAGGGGCGTCTTGGGTCATGGCGTTGCTGCCGGGCGGTAGCGGAGGGGCCGCGCAAAGGCAAGCAAAGCAGGGCTGCCCCCACGGCCGGCCATGCCTTGTCCTCGGCGGTCAACGGGGGCAGGCTCGCCGGCAACACGAGGAAATGGGGTCCGGGAATGAGCCTGAACGGGGCGGAATGGATGGCGCGCAGCCTGGCGCAATCCGGCCAGAGCCATGTCTTCTTCATCGATGCCGTGCTGCGGCCGACGCTGATGCGGCTGGAGGCGCTGGGGGTCCAGCCCGTCCTGGCCCATTCGGAAAAGGGCGCGGCCTATATGGCCGACGGCTATGCCCGGCTCTCGGGGCGCCCCGGGGTGGTCGCCGCGCAATCGGTCGGCGCCGCCAACCTGGCCGCGGCGCTGCAGGATGCCTGGCTCGGCCGGGCGCCGATGATCGCCCTGTCGGGGCGCAAGCAGCCGGCTGCCCAGCACCGCAACGCCTATCAGGAGGTGCCGCACGGGCCGCTTTTCGCCCCGGTCACCCGCAGCTCGGTCGCGGTCGAGGCGGCCGCCGACCTGCCGCGGCTGTTCCGCCAGGCCTGGTCGGCGGCCACCGTCGCGCCGCCGCGCCCGGTGCATCTGGACCTCAACGGGCTGATGGGCGAGGTGATCGAACAGGGCGACACCGGCCAGGCCGAGCCCGCCGATTTCTCCGAATGGAACGCGCCGCGCCACCGCCCGGCGCCGGATACGGCGATCCTGGCGGAGCTGGCCGGGCGGCTGGCCGCCCCGGGGAAGCTGGCGATCCTGGCCGGCGACGGCGCCGCGCTGTCTTCCTGTGGCGAGGCGCTGCTGGCCGTCGCCGAGCGGCTGCAGGCCCCCATCGCCACGTCTCTCGGCGCCCGCGACCTGCTGCCAAGCCGGCATCCGCTGAATATCGGCGTCGCCGGCAGCTATTCGGCGCCGCCGGCCAACCGCATCCTGCATGAGGCGGAGGTGGTCCTGCTGGTCGGCTGCGACATGGGTGACCAGGTCACCCATGCCTGGCGCATCCCGGGGCCTTCCACCACCCTGCTGCAGATCGATGCCGACCCGCTGGAGCTCGACCGCTGCCCGGCCGCGCTGTCGCTGCAGGCCGATCCGCGCACGGCGCTGGAGGCGCTGCTGCCGCTGCTCGGCACCGCCCCGCGCGATGCCGGCTATGCGGAATCGGCCGGGCGGCAGATCGCCGAATGGCGCGCGGCCGTCACGCCGCGGCTGGAAAGCGCCGAAGCCCCGATCGACCCTGCGCGGCTCTGCGCCGAGATTTCCGCCAACCTGCCCGAGGATGGCGTGCTGGTCGCCGACACCGGCTATTCGGGGATCTGGACCGGCACGCTGATCGAGTTCAACGGCACCGGGCAGCGCTACCTCCGCGCGGCGGGCTCGCTCGGCTGGGCCTTCCCGGCGGCGCTCGGCGCCAAATGCGCGGCCGGCGCGCGCAAGGTGGTCTGCTACAGCGGCGATGGCGCGCTCTACTACCACCTGACCGAGCTGGAGACGGCCAAGCGCCGCGGCATCGCCATCACCCTGGTGGTCAACAACAACCGCGGCTTCGGCCAGGGCTGGCCCAACCTGGTGCGTGCCGCCGGCAACCGGCCCGAGGTCGCCGGCACCCTGCTGCGCTTCGGCGAGCACACCGATTTCTGCGCCATCGCCGCCGGCTTCGGGTTGCGCGGCATCCGCGTCGAGAAGCCCGAGGAGATCGGCCCGGCGCTGCGCGAGGCCATGGCCTCGGACGAGACCGTGGTGGTCGAGGTGATGACCGGCATCGACCACCGCGCGCCGGAACCCTGGGCGCCGGAGGTGAAGGCATGAGGATCGCCATCATCGGCGCCGGGCTGATGGGCCATGCGCTGGCGCTGGTCTTCGCCATCGGCGGCCATCGCGTCCGCCTGACCGACACCAATGCCGAGACGCTCGCCCGCGCGCCGGCGCTGATGGAGAAGGCGCGCCAAACGCTGGCCGCCGCCGACGAGGCCGGGGTGCTCTCGGCCGAGGGCCTGCGCGAGCGCGTCACCCTGGCGCCGACGCTCGCCGAGGCAGTGGCCGAGGCCGAGCTGGTGATCGAGGCCATCATCGAGAAGCCCGAGGCCAAGCGCGCCTTGTTCGAGCAGCTCGACGCCGCGATGCCGCCCGGCGCCATCCTGGCCAGCAATACTTCTTACCTGGATGTCTTCCCGCTGATGCCCGCCGCGCGGCTGCCGCGGGCGATCATCATGCACTGGTACACGCCGCCCTATCTGGTGGATCTGGTGGATCTCGTCGGCAGCCCGGAATGCCCGCCCGAGCTGGTCGACGAGGTGGCGACGATGTTGCGGGTGATGGGCAAGGTGCCGCTGGTGATGCGCCGCTTCCTGCCCGGCTATATCGCCAACCGGCTGCAATCGGCGCTCAGCCTGGAATGCTACCGGCTGCTCGACGAAGGCTATGCCAGCCCGCAGGAAATCGACGAGGCCATCATCCACGGCCTCGGCTTGCGGCTGCTGCTGCTCGGCCAGATGGCCAAGGGCGACTTCACCGGGTTGCAGCTGTCCGCCCATGCCCTGGCCAACAAGATGTACGCGCCGCCGCCGATCCGCGGCCACAGCGACGCGCTGAACGCGGCCCTCGCCCAGGGCCATAGCGGCGTGATGACCGGCCGCGGCCTCTATGACTGGGGCGGCGACGACCCCGCGGCCCTGCTGGCCGAGCGCGACCGCCGGCTGCTGGCGCTGAAGAAGGCGGTGCGCGAGATCGGCCCGATGGCGGGCCTCGACCCGGCGACCAAGGAGAAAGACAAGGCATGATCCGCTACGAGCTCACCGGCAAGCGCGCTCTGGTTACCGGCGGCGCTTCCGGCATTGGCCTCGCCACCGTGAAGCAGCTGGCCGCCGCCGGCTGCCGCGTCGCCGTCAACCACCTGGCGGACGACACCCGCGCCGCCGCGGTGCTGGCCGAGCTGCAAGCCGCCGGCCATGACGTCATCGCCGCCCCCGGCAATGTCGGCGACGCCACCGACGGCCCGCGCATGGTGGAAGCCGCCGTGGCCGCGCTGGGTGGCCTCGACTACCTGGTCAACAATGCCGGCACGCCGGGCACCAGCACGCTGATCCCGCCCTCGGCCCTCGACCACCTGACCGAGGAGCTCTGGGCGACTGTCCTTCAGGTCAACCTGCTGGGCGTCTTCCGCTGCGCCAAGGCCGCCGCGCCGGCGCTGAAGGAAAGCCGTGGCGCGGTGGTGAACGTGGCCTCGATCGCCGGCCTCGACAGCCCGGGCAGCTCGATGGCCTATGGCGCCACCAAGGCCGGCGTGGTCAGCCTGACCAAGAACCTGGCACGCGGCCTCTCGCCCGAGGTGCGGGTGAACGCCGTCGCCCCCGGCGCCGTCGACAGCTCCTGGATGGTCGAATGGACCGAGGAGCGCCGCGCCGCCTCCGCCGCCAAGGCGCTGCTGAAGCGCCGCTGCCAGCCCGACGACCTCGCCGACGTCATTCTGTTCCTGCTCGCCGGCGCGGGGATGGTCACTGGGCAGACCGTGGTGGTCGATGGCGGGCTGACGCTGGAATCCCGCTGAGCGATCTTCGGCGGCGACGGGGAACGGGAAATCCCCCGCCGCCGCCTTGATGCTTCCCATCCCGCGCCGCACCATGCCGGCGCCACGTTCGCAGGATGGATGCCATGCCCCAGCTCGACACCGCCCGTTTCCTCCAGGACCTGCAGGAGCTGCGCCAGATCGGTCGCTTCAGGACCGGCGTCCACCGCCCGACCTATTCGCCGCAGGACATGGAATCGCGCCGCTGGCTCGTGGCGAAGCTGGAGGAGGTCGGGCTGGAAGCCTCGATCGACGGCATCGGCAATGTCTTCGGCCGCCACAAGGGCCCCGGACCCCACCTGCTGGCCGGCAGCCATATCGAGACGCAGAACGAGGCCGGCTGGCTCGACGGCGCGCTCGGCGTGATTGGCGCGCTGGCCATGGCCCGCGCCGGGCTGCCGGTCGATGTCTGCGCCTTCGCCGATGAGGAAGGCCATTTCGAGGGCGGCTTCCTCGGCAGCAAGTCGATCATCGGCGAGCTCTCGGAAGACGAGATCGACCGCAGCCGCAACCGCAGCGACGGCACCCCGCTGCGCGACGCCCTCAGGGCCGCGGGGCTTGAAGGCCTGCCGCGGATGCAGATCGATCCCAGCCGCTACAAGGGCTTCTTCGAGATGCATATCGAGCAGGGCACCCAGCTCGAGCAGGCCAATCTCCGCATCGGCGTGGTCAGCGGCATCGTCGCCATCTGGCAGTGGCGCCTGGTGATCGACGGCCAGCAGGACCATGCCGGCGGCACCACCATGGCCGAGCGCCGCGACGCCGGCCTGGCCGCGGTGCGCCTGCTGGCCGCCATCGACGCCGAGTTCCCCCGTGTCTGCGGCCCGCGCAGCACCTGGACCACCGGCCGCATCACCCTGGAGCCCGGCGCCCCCAGCATCATCCCCGGCCGCGCCGATGTCCTGTTCCAGTTCCGCGACGTCTCGATGGAGAAGCTGGAGCAGATGGAGGCGACGCTGCGCGCCCTGGTCCAGGAAGCCAACCGCCGCGAGCGCTGCAGCATCCAGCTGATCGCCGTCAGCAAGGCGACGCCGGCGATCTGCGACCCCGGCATGATGCGGGCGCTCTCCGCCGCGGCCGAGAGCCTCGATCCCGGCTGCAGCCAGGTCATGCCCAGCGGCGCCGGCCATGACGCGCAATACATCGCCAAGACGATGCCGGCCGCGATGGTCTTCGTCCCCTCGATCGGCGGCATCAGCCATCATTGGGCGGAAGATACCAAGGAAGCCGATCTCGCGCTCGGCGCGCAGGTGCTCGTCGAGGCGGCGGACCGCTTCCTGAAGGGGGCCAACTGACAGCGGAAGGCCGGGGGGATAGTATCCCCCCGGACCCCGCCTTCAGAAAGCACACCGCATGACCGAGAAAGCCCTTGTCCTGTTCAGCGGTGGGCAGGACTCCGCCACCTGCCTGGCCTGGGCCCTCTCCCGCTTCGACCACGTCGAAACCCTGGGCTTCGATTACGGCCAGCGCCACCGCATCGAGCTGGAATGCCGCGACGACTTCCGCAGAACCCTGCCGGCCGACTGGCAGGCAAAGCTCGGCCCCGACCACACCCTCGCCCTCGATGCTCTGAAAGAAATCTCGGACACGGCGCTGACGCGGGAGACCGAGATCGCCATGCGCGAGGACGGGCTGCCCAACACTTTCGTCCCCGGCCGCAACATCGTCTTCCTGACCTTCGCCGCAGCACTCGCCTATCGCCGCGGCCTGCGCCACGTCGTCGGCGGCATGTGCGAGACGGATTACTCGGGCTACCCCGACTGCCGCGACGACACCATCAAGGCGCTGCAGGTGGCCCTCAACCTCGGCATGGCGCAGCGCTTCGTCCTGCACACGCCCCTGATGTGGCTGGACAAGGCGCAGACCTGGGAGCTGGCCGAGCAGCTCGGCGGCCGCAAGCTGGTCTGCGACATCGTGGAAAAGACCCACACCTGCTACAAGGGCGAGCGCGGCGAGCTCCACCCCTGGGGACATGGCTGCGGTGCCTGCCCCGCTTGCGAGTTGCGCGCCAGGGGCTGGGCGGAGTACGAGACCCGCGCTCACGCGCGGATGCACCCGCCCAGAAATGGAAAACTCGCAGATGACTGACCCCCGCCGCCTGGAGGGCTTCCTGGCGCTGCTCGGCTTCGGCCTGACCATTCCCGCCGCCAACTGGTTGATCGGCAATGCCGGCACGGTCTGCGTGCCCAACGGCCCCTGCCTGATCCCGGTGGCGCCCGGCGTCATGGCGCCCTCCGGCGTGCTGATGATCGGCCTGGCCCTGGTCCTGCGCGACCTGGTGCAGCGCCGCCTGGGCCTGCGCTTCGCCTGGATGGCGATCGTCGCCGGCACCGCCCTCTCGGCCTTCCTGGCCCCGCCGGCGCTGGTCATGGCCTCGGCCGCCGCCTTCCTGCTGAGCGAGACCGCCGACCTCGCCGTCTACACCCCGCTGCAGAAGCGCAACCTGGTGCTGGCCGTCGCCGCCTCCGGCCTCGTCGGCCTGGTGGTCGACAGCGTCTTCTTCCTGTGGATCGCCTTCGGCGACCTCGGCTACCTCTCCGGCCAGGTCATGGGCAAGTTCTGGATGATTGCGCTGGCCCTGCCGCTGACCGCCTGGCTGCGCCGCGCCGATGCCCGCCGTGGGATCCTCCCCGCCTAAGCTGGCAACCCTTGGCCGCCTCGGGCATAGAAGGGGGAATGGCCGACACCGAACCGCCCCTCGCCCCCCCTGGCGTCGACCCGATCTGGTCGGCGCTGCTGCGGCACCGCGACCAGGGGGCCGGCCCCCTTCCCGCTGATCCGCTGACCGCCCTTTTCGCGCCCGTCCTGGCGCCGCCCGCGGCGCGCGACGGCTGCCTGGTGCTGGGGCGGCTGGCGCAGACGCTGGACGGGCGGATCGCCACCGCCTCCGGCTCCAGCCAGTGGATCGGCGGCGAAGGCGACCTGCTGCACACCCATCGCCTGCGCGCCCTCTGCGACGCGGTCGTCGTCGGCGCCGGCACGGTCAAGCACGACAATCCCCGCCTGACCACGCGCAACTGCCCCGGCCCCAGCCCGACCCGCGTCGTGCTGGACACCGACCGGCGCCTCGGCACCGACTATGGGATCTC
>NZ_MLCO01000264.1 GCF_001982615.1 Teichococcus deserti
GCGTCAGGGGGCCGGCGGTGATCGGGCGCGGCAGCGGCGTCTCGCCCTGCAGCAGGCGCGGGCTGGCCTGGGCGCCGGGGGCAGGCAGCAGCACGGCGACCGGACCGGGGGCCGGGTCGGCGGCGGCCGGGGTCTGCGCCGAGGCGGCGGCGGTCGCGGCGCGGGCGGGCTCGGGCTCCGGCACCACGACGACGACCGAGTCCCGGCCGCGCTGCTCGCCGTCCGGCGTGCGGGCCTTGAGCGAAAGCTCATGCGCGCCGGGGCGCAGCGGCTCGGCCGGCAGGATCACCCATTCGCCGCGCGAATCGGCGCGTGCCCGGCCGAGCTCCCGGCCGCCATCCTGCAGCGAGACCTCGGCGCCGGGGGCGGCGCGGCCGGCCACCACCGCGGTGCCGCGGGCGCCGATGCGGGCGACGTCGAAGCTGGGCTCGGCGGCGCGCGGGACAGCGGCGGCCGACGAAGCATTGCCCTGGGCGGCCCCTGCGGCGGCGGTTGCCGCCGGAGGGGCCGCTGCCGCCGGGGCAGCGGCGGCAGCGGGCGGCGCCACCGTCGAGGGCGCCCGGACCGTCGGCGGCATGGTCTGGGGCGCGGCACCCGGGGCGGCGCCCCCGGCGGTCAGCCACCAGGCGGTGCTGCCGAGGGCGGCCAGGCCACCCGCGACGGACAGCGCCGCCAGTCCCATGCGTTTACGGTCCATCATGAAGTCGTAACTAGGCGGCCTGGCCCCTCCAGGACAAGAGCGGTTTCAGGGCGTGGTGAAAGCGCTTGCCGACTGTGTCCCGGCAGCCTCTCATCGACCGGCGGGATCGTGCGAAGGGAGCGGCGGGATGGCCCTGGTGAAGGTCAAGGTCTGGGATGGCTGGGTGCGCGCGGGGCACTGGCTGCTGGCCGGGCTGATCGGCCTGTCCTGGTGGAGCGCCGAGACCGGCCGCATGGAGCTGCATCTCACCAGCGGCTACCTGATCCTGTCCTATCTGCTGTTCCGCCTGGCCTGGGGCTTCCTCGGTTCGGAGACGGCGCGCTTCAGGCAGTTCCTGCGCTCGCCGCTGGCTGCGCTCGGCCATCTCGGGCACCTGTTCCGGCGGGAGCCGGATCGCGAGATCGGCCACAATGCCGCCGGCGGCTGGATGGTGCTGGCGCTGCTGGCGGTGCTGCTGGCGCAGGCGGGCAGCGGGCTCTTCGCCGATGACGACATCCTGACCCGCGGACCGCTGGCCGGCTTCGTCTCCGGCGAGACCAGCTACTTCCTGACCACGCTGCATGGCTGGACCTTCAACCTGATCCTGGCACTGGTCGGCCTGCATGTGGCGGTGGTGCTGCTCTATGCGCTGGCCAAGCGGCAGGACCTGGTGCGGCCGATGGTGACCGGCAGCAAGCGCCTGCCGGAAGGCAGCATCGCCCCCCGCCTCGCCCCGCTCTGGCTCGGACTGCTGCTCGCCTGCGCCTCGGGCGGGATCGTCTGGTGGATCTCGACGCTGGGCTGAACGACGCTGGCGCCATGCGGGGGAGGACACCGTCCTCCCCCACTGGAAAGAACTAGCGGCCGCGGTAGCCGCGGTGGCAGGTGCCGCAGCTGGCGCCGAGCTCACGGAAGGCGCCGGCGGCGGCGCCGGTGTCGCCGCCTGCCATGGCCTGCTGCAGCTTTGCCGCCGCCGCCGTGGCGCCGCCGGCCGCCGCCTCGAAACCGGCGCGGTCCGACCAGACCGCCGGCAGGGCGCGGGTCTCGCCCTTGTCGCTGCCGGGCGGGAAGAGCGCGGGCAGCCCGCCGAAGAAGGCCTGCATGTCGGCGGCGCGGCCGGCCTCGGCGCGCAGCCCGGCCGGATTGTCGAGCAGCGCCTTGATCGCCTCCAGATGGCCGCCCATCCGCTTGAAGCCGGCCTTGCGCTCGGCGATCGGGTCGGCCTGGGCCGAGGCCGGCTGCGGCAGGGCGGCGGGCAGCAGGGTCGCCAGCGCCAGGGCGCTGACCAGGAGCAGTTTCGTCATCCGCATTCTCCAGCTCGTCCGGGCAGGGGCTCCCGGCCGCGCCGCCGCTCCCCAGGGGCAGGAGAGGTCCGGCCGCGCGCGGCGGCAATAAGATCATGCGACGCCGCGCTTGGCAGCCGGTTTTCCGGTGACGCTTCGATGGCCCGCAGGGCATGGGGCCGTTTTCCTGGTGGAAATCTTCGAAGAAAAGCGCGGGGGCGCCCTTGCCGACCCTCTCGGGCGGGGTTATACGCCCGGCCCAGCCCAAGGGGATCACCGCCCTGGACGGCGGATCGGCCGGGACGACGGAGCGTAGCTCAGCCTGGTAGAGCACTGTGTTCGGGACGCAGGGGCCGGAGGTTCGAATCCTCTCGCTCCGACCAACTGAACCGGCCGGTCCTGAAAACCCCGCCGCCCTCACGGGCCGGCGGGGTTTTTCGTTTCAGCCCTTCCCTCCAGTGGACAGCGCTTCCCGCCCCTGCACGAAAATTGCCGGGGCCAGGGTGGTTCGTTGGTTTCTTGCACAGATCTTGCTTCGCGACCCTTCACCACCGGCGGCACGAGGCCGACGGGTGGAGGGAAACCCACCATGAAGTCATCTCTGGTCCTTGCTTCTGCCCTGTCCTTGAGCATTCTGCCGCTGGCCCTGCCCGCCGCGGCGCAGACCACGATCGACAGCCTGGCCACGACGGTCACCGTGACGCCGGCCGTCGGCACCGACTACCTGTTCCGCGGCATCAGCCAGACGCGCAACCGGCCGGCGATCCAGCTGACGCTCGACGCGCAGCATGAGAGCGGCCTCTATATCGGCGCCTTCGGCAGCAACGTGACCTTCCCCGGCAGCAATGCCCGGCAGGAGCTCGACCTGCTGGCCGGCTACCGCTTCGAGGTGGCGGGCGCCAGCATCGACCTGGGCGGCGTCTACTACACCTATCCGGGCTACGACGCGCCGAGCGGCGGCTACGAGTACAACTACTTCGAGGCCATCGCCAAGGCGAGCTACACGCTGGACCCGGTGAAGCTGATGGCCACCGCCGCCTGGTCGCCGAACTTCTACTACGAGAGCGGCTCGGCGATTTACCTGGAGGGCGGCGCCGACATCACCCTGCCCTTCGGCTTCACGCTCGCCGGCCGCTACGGCTACCAGTGGATCGACCGCAACACCCGCTACGGCGCGCCGGACTATTCCAACTGGTCGGTGGCGGTGTCGCGCGAGATCGTCGGCGGCTTCACCCTGACGGTCGGCTACTACGACACCGACCTGTCGAAGAGCGAATGCTTCGCCGGCACCAAGCTGTGCGATTCCCGCGCCATGGCGACGCTCAGCCGCGCCTTCTGACCGCGGCGGCGGGGGACCCGCGCCGGGTCCCCCTCATTTCCCGGCGGCCCAGAACATCAGCCGCCGGATCGGAAAGGCCCAGCCGATCCCGGCCGCGACGAAGAAGGGAATCTGCAGCGCCCAGTGCAGCCTCTGCACATGGTCGCCCAGCCACAGCACCACCCCGAGATACAGGGTGAGCCCGACCAGGGCGGCGAGGATGGCGATCCACTTGCGCGACATGCGCCGAGCCTGTCGCATGACAAGCTGGTTTCGCCAAGCGGCAAGGCCGCGGAGTTGCGTTGCAGCGCGGCGCCGGGGCGCCTAGTGTCCGCCCCGAACCACCCCCGCCCCCAGGCCGGTCCCTTCGACACACATGACGCTGCCGACGAGCGTACGGGAGTCAGGCCGGGGAGGGTGGACGCGTGCGCACCAGAAAAACGAA
>NZ_MLCO01000265.1 GCF_001982615.1 Teichococcus deserti
ACGGGGGGCTTCACCGACGTGCTGCTGCATCACGGCGCGACGCGGGTCTATGCCGTCGATGTCGGGCACGGGCAGCTGGCCTGGAAGCTGCGCAGCGACGACCGCGTGGTGGTGCTGGAGAAGACCAATGCCCGGCGGCTGGATGCCAGCCTGATCCCCGAGGCGCCGGGGGTGGTGGTCTGCGATGCCAGCTTCATCGGGCTGGCCACCGTGCTGCCGGCGGCGCTGGAGCTCGCCGCGCCGGGGGCCTGGGCGGTGGCGCTGATCAAGCCGCAATTCGAGGCAGGGCCGGAGAAGGTGGGCAAGGGCGGCGTGGTGCGCGACCCGGAGGTGCACCAGGAGGTCTGCGACCGGGTGCAGGAATGGTGGTCGGGCCTGCCGGGCTGGACCGTGCTGGGGGTTGAGGCCAGCCCGATCCTGGGGCCGGAGGGGAACCGCGAGTTCCTGATCGGCGCGCGGAAGGCCTGAGGCCTTACGCGGCGCGCGGCGTCGCCTTGCTGGCGCCGGAGATCTCCTGCAGCAGCGACCAGACGCGGTGTGGATCCATCTGCACCTCGGGGTCGTTCAGCAGACGATCCAGCTCCAGCAGCTTCGCTTCCATTTCACGCTCAGACATCTTCCGGGACCCTGGCCGCAGCGGTTGTGGAGTGACGTTGCAACGCAGCATGCAGGGAAAAGTGGCAACTCGGCGACGGAACTTTGCCGTCAGAAAGACTTCATACGCCTCACGTTTCGTTCATTCGCGAAAGTGGTTTCTCGCGGATTTCGCCTCAGGTGAAAGAGGCGATGGCGGCTTGCAATCCTGGTGTCCCGGCGGCCGGATGGGCCTGGTTGCGGAAGCGCAGTTCGCCCTGCTCGGCGGCGTCCGGGGGCGTCAGGCCGAACAGCTCGAATCGGCTGCTGCAGGCGGCGGCGGCCAGGCGGGCGGCGGCGGGGGTGGTGAAGAAGCGGCGGACGGCACCTTCCAGCTCCAGCGTGTCGCGCAGGCCGCGCCACTCGGCCCGCTCCACCTCCTCCAGGAAGATCGAGACGATGCCGGGGTGGCGGCCGGTCAGGCGGGTGGCGGCGGCCTCGGCCAGGTGGCGGACGACGGTGGCGGCCAGCGCATTCTCGCGGCCGGCATGGGCGGCCATGACGAAGACGCTGCCGCCGGCCGGGTCGCCGGTCACCGCCAGATGCGCGTCGGGGCCGAACATGTCGCGCAGCTGGCGCGGCAGGCCGGCAGCCTGGACGCCGGCGATGGTCAGCGGGTCCAGCTTCAGGATGGCGGCCTCGGAGGCGTCCTGGCGGCGCTCGCTGGCCAGCAGGCTGCTGACCTGGCGCTGCAGGCTGTCGCGCTCGGCCGGGCTCTGGATGCCCTCGGGCACGGTCATCTTCAGCAGGTAGCGGCCGGGATGCGCGGCCAGCCAGGTCTGCAGGTCGGGGTTGATGCCATCGACCAGCGCGAACCAGTCGCCGCGCGGCATGTGGCGGCCTTCCTCGGCCGAGACGGTGCGGCAGGCGAGCTCGGCGACCGCGCCGTCGCGCTCCAGCCGCAGGTCATAGGGCGCCTCGTCGGCGAGGCCGGCGAAATGCACGTCGAAGCCGCGGGCGCGCTGGCGGCTGGCCTCGCGCAGCAGGTGGAACAGCGGGATCAGCGTGGCCTGGCCGGTCAGCCCGTCCAGCAGCCGCTCGCGCAGCCGGGCGCGGGGCAGCTCCGGCAGGGTGTCGGACAGGCGCACGGCCTCGCGGGCCAGCGACAGCACCTGCGCCTCGGCGCGGGTCAGGCGCGGGGTCTGCGCCGGGTCGGCCAGGCGGGACAGCAGCAGCTCCAGCGCATGGCGCTGCTGCGCCGCGCGGCCCTGCCAGGAGCGCGGCCGGGCCTGCCGCGCCAGGTCGGCCATGCGGTGGCGCCAGGCGGCCTCGCCGGCCAGGGCCAGGAAGCCACGGGCCGAGGCGGCATCCTCCTCCGCAGCGGCGGGGACAGACGGGGGATTGTCCAGGAACATCAGCCGGCGCCTCGCGCTGATTGCCTGTGAGCCTATCCTGACGCCTCAAGCTTTAGTCAAGGTTCGCCCTGCCGCCAAAGGGGGTCCCAGGCCGATCACTTCCGCGGCAGGATCGATCCTGCTCAGTTGCGCGGCAGGCGGGGGCGCAGCGGCGCATCCGGGTTCTGCGCGCGCTGGCGCAGCAGGTGGTCGGCCAGGACGCAGGCCAGCATGGCCTCGCCCACCGGCACGGCGCGGATGCCGACGCAGGGGTCATGGCGGCCCTTGGTCAGGACTTCCACGTCCTCGCCGAAGCGGTCGACCGACTGCCGCGGCACCAGGATCGAGGAGGTGGGCTTCACCGCGAAGCGCGCCACCACCGGCTGGCCGGTGGAGATGCCGCCCAGCACGCCGCCGGCATGGTTGGAGAGGAACTCGACCTCGCCGTCCGGGCCCATGCGCATCTCGTCGGCATTGCCCTCGCCATCCAGGGTGGCGCTGGCGAAGCCCTCGCCGATCTCGACGCCCTTGACCGCGTTGATGCTCATCAGCGCGGCGGCCAGGTCCGCGTCCAGCTTGCCGTAGAGCGGTGCGCCGAGGCCCACGGGCACCCCCTCGGCCACTAGCTCGACCACCGCGCCCAGGCTGCTGCCGGCCTTGCGGGTGGCGGCGAGCTTCTCCTCCCAGGCCGCGACCGCGCCGGGGTCAGGACAAAAGAAGGGATTCCCGTCGACGCTGGCCCAGTCGAAGCGGGCGCGGTCGATGCCGAGCGGCCCCATCGAGACCATGGCGCCGCGGATCGTCACGCCGGCGCCCAGCACCTTGCGGGCGATGGCGCCGGCGGCGACGCGCACCGCCGTCTCCCGCGCGCTGGAGCGGCCGCCGCCGCGATAGTCGCGCACGCCGTATTTCAGGTGATAGGCCAGGTCGGCATGGCCGGGGCGGAAGCGGTCCTTGATGTCGCCGTAGTCGCGCGAGCGCTGGTCGGTGTTCTCGATGATGAAGCTGATCGGCGTGCCGGTGGTCAGCCCCTCGAAGACGCCGGACAGCAGGCGGACCTCGTCGGCCTCCTGGCGCTGGGTGACGAACTTGCTCTGCCCCGGGCGGCGCTTGTCCAGGAAGGGCTGGATATCGGCCTCGGTCAGGGCGATGCCGGCCGGGCAGCCATCCACCACGCCGCCGATCGCCGGGCCATGGCTCTCGCCCCAGCTGGTGACACGGAAAAGATGGCCGAAGCTGTTGTGCGACATGGGGGACACCGGCGGCGGGATTGGGCCGCCGGTTATGCTCGAAGCGGCGGGAAAAGGCCAATCGAAGGCAGAGAAGGCTGAAGGCCAGGGGAATGAATTCCCCTGGACCCCTTCTTCTTTCTGGGGTGACTGCCGTGTCCACGTGGCGACAGTAGGTGAAACGGCCTGGCGGCAGCGCGACCTGTAAGGGTCCGCTGGTTTCATGAAAATGGGGTCCCGCCGTTCTGCCCTGGTATCGCCTGTGTGCGGGCTCCGGTCTGGCAATGGCCGGTGATCAGAAAGAAGAAGGGGGTTCGGGGGAATTCATTCCCCCGACCTGCCCGGCTCTTCTCTATTCCCAAAAGGCTTTCTTTGCTTCGACCGCCGCCTGATGCGGCGTCAGCCCGACATCGCGCAGCCGTTCCGGTGGCAGTTCCGACAGCCAGGCGCGGCTGGCCGAGCGGCGCTGCCAGCGCATCAGCAGCGCCCAGAGGCGGGGCAGCGGCGCCCGGGGCGCCATATTGATCCGATCTATACGAAAGATTGCTCCGAGCATTGGAGTGGTGTCCTGGTGTTTTGTGAGGCAATCCATGGCACGTCTCCAGATTTCGCTTCAAGCGAAGCATTGCTCTCGGTACAATTATCCGCATGACCGATTTCCGCGACCTGGCTGACGGCCTGATCTCCGAGCTCACCGCCGACCTGGCCGCCGGCCGGCGCCGGCCGGGCGAGCGCCTGCCGCCCAGCCGCGACTATGCGCATGCCCGCGGCATCGCGCCGTCGACGGCCAGCCGCGTCTATGCCGAGCTGGTGCGGCGCGGCGTCGCGGTGGGGGAGGTCGGGCGCGGCACCTTCCTGCGTGCCGGCGCCGGGCCGCTGCCGGGCCTGCCCAGCCTGCCGGCGCGGGAGACCGAGGCCGGCGGCGTCACCGACCTGGAGGTGAACTTCTCGGTCCTTGCCGGGCAGGAGGCGCTGCTGGCCCCGGGCCTGGCGCGGCTGGCCGATCCGGCCGCGCTGCTGGACGCGCTGCAGCGCGGCGAGGCGCGCGGCACCGGCGCGGCGCGACGGGCGGTGGCGGGGCTGCTGGCCCGCGACGGCTGGGCGCCGCAGCCCGAGGAGCTGCTCTTCGCCGGGCGCGGGCAGCAGGCGCTGGCGGCGGTCTTCGCCGCGCTGCTGCGGCCGGGCGACCGGCTGGGGATGGAGGCGATGACCTATCCGCTGGCCAAGGGCATGGCGCTGCGGCTCGGGCTGCAGCCGCAGCCGATCGCCATGGACGAGCACGGGCTGCGCCCCGAATCGGTGGTCGCCGCCCACCGGGCGCATCCCTTCCCGCTGCTCTACGTCCAGAGCGAGCTGCACAACCCGCTGGGCCACAGCATGCCGGTCGGGCGCCGGGCGGAGCTGGCGGCGGTGCTGCGCCAGCTCGATATCCTGGCGGTGGAGGATGCGGTCTACAGCTTCCTGGCGCCGGGCGCGCCGCCGCCGCTGGCCGCCCATGCGCCGGAGCGGGTGGTGCTGGTCGACAGCCTGTCGAAGCGGGTGGCGCCGGGGCTGACGCTGGGCTTCCTGGTGGCGCCGCCGGGCTTGCGGATGCGGCTGGCGGCCTCGCTGCGGCTGGGGGGATGGACCGCGGGCAGCTTCGTGCTGGCCGTCGCCACCGCCTGGATGGAGGATGGCAGCATCCGCGAATTGCAGCGTCGCAAGCAGGCCGACGGCGCGGCGCGCAACGCGCTGGTGCGGCAGGTGCTGGGCGGCGCCGGCCTGGCGCTGCAGGGCGACCCGCGCGCCTATCACCTGTGGCTGACGCTGCCGGGGCATTGGCGGGCGGAGACCTTCGTGGCCGCGGCGGCGCGGCGGCGCATCGCGGTGTCGCCGGCGGCCGAATTCGCCGTGGTGCCGGGGCATGCCCCGGATGCGGTGCGGCTGGCCCTGGCCTCGCCGCCCGAGGCCGCGCTGCGCCCGGCGCTGGAGCTGCTGCGCGACCTGGCGCTGGCCGGGCCCGAGACCGGCGCGATCGGCTGAGGGCCCCTTGCCGGGCGCCAGCGGCGGCGGCAGTGTCCGGCGCCATGCGCATCGGCATCGATCTCGGCGGCACCAAGACGGAAATCGTGGCTCTAGATGACGGAGGCGCGGTGCGGCTGCGCCGCCGCACGCCGACGCCGGGCGATTACGACAGCATCATCGACACCATGGCCGGGCTGGTGGAGGCGGCGTCCGCCGAGCTCAGCCTCCCCCTGCCGCGGCTGGGCATCGGCATTCCCGGCAGCCTGAGTCCGGCGACAGGCCTGGTGCGCAACGCCAACACGCAATGCCTGAACGGCCGGGCGCTGGACCGCGACCTGGCCGCGCGGCTGGGGCGGGACGTCCGCGTCTCCAACGACGCCAACTGCCTGGCGCTGTCGGAGGCGGCGGATGGCGCCGGCGCCGGATACGGCACGGTCTTCGCGGTGATCCTGGGCACCGGGGTCGGCGCCGGGCTGGTGGTGCAGGGCCGGCTGCTGGAGGGGCTGAACCGCGTCGCCGGCGAATGGGGCCACACGCCGCTGCCCTGGTCGAAGCCCGGCGAGGAGCATCCCGGCCCGCGCTGCTGGTGCGGGCTGCAGGGCTGCCTGGAGACCTTCCTGTGCGGCCCGGCTTTGGCGGCCGACTGGAAGGGCGAGGGCGCCCGCGACGCCGGCGGCATCGAGGCAGCCGCGGCCACGGGCGATGCGCGCGCGGTGGCGGCGCTGGAACGCCATGCCTCGCGCCTGGCGCGCGCCCTGGCGGCCACGGCCAATCTGCTGGATCCGGATGTCGTGGTGCTGGGCGGCGGGCTGTCCAACCTGCGCGGGCTCTACGCGACGGTGCCGGCGCTGCTGCCCCGGTATGTCTTCGGCGATGTGGCGCGGATCAACCTGGTGCCCGCGCGGCATGGCGATTCGTCCGGCGTCTTCGGCGCGGCGCGCCTCTGGGACGCTGACTGAGGCGCGGCGCGCCCCGGGGACACTGACTGGGGCGCAGCGCGCTTCGGGGACGCTGACTGGGGCGCTGCGCGCCCCGGGACACTGTACTGGGGCGCTGCGCGCCCCGGGGACGCTGACTGGGGCGCTGCGTGCCCCGGGGACGCCGGCGGAGGCGCGGCGCGGGTCAGCCGGCTGGCTGGCCGCTGGGGAACAGCCCGCCGAAGATGCGGCTGAACAGCGCGGCGCTGCCGCCCTGCAGCCGGTCCAGCGCGCTGTCCTCCAGCACGCCCTGCTCGGCCAGGACGTGCGGCGCCAGCAGGTCGCGCGCCTCGACCTGGTAGCCGTGGCGGCGCAGCAGGGCGGCAGTGGCCTCGGCATCGGCCGGGCGGGCCTCGGCCAGGGCGCGGCGCAGGGCAGGATCCTGGGCGATATCCTGGGCGAAGCGGGCGATCTCGGCGCGGGACATGGGCGGCTCCAGTGAAGCTCCAGCGGGGCGGGATGGAATGTTTCTTATGCGAATCGATAAAGCGCAAGAGGGGACGGGCCGCGCTAGGATCGGCCGGCCATGACCGCCTTGTGCCGCGACTGCCTGCTGCGCGACGAGAGCCTGCCCGCCGCCTGCCCGCGCTGCGGCGGTAGGCGGCTGCTGCGGCATCCTGACCTGGCGCGGCTGGCCATCGCCCATGTCGATTGCGACGCCTTCTTCGCCAGCGTCGAGAAGCGCGACCGGCCCGAGCTGCGCGCCCGGCCGGTGATCGTCGGCGGCGGCCGGCGCGGCGTGGTTTCCGCCTGCTGCTACCTGGCGCGGATCCGCGGCGTGCGCTCGGCGATGCCGATGTTCAAGGCGCTGGCGCTCTGTCCGGATGCCGAGGTGATCAGGCCCGACCTGGCCCGCTACAGCGCCGTCAGCCGGCAGATCCGCGCGCTGATGGAGGCGCTCACCCCGCTGGTGCAGCCGCTTTCCATCGACGAGGCGGTGCTGGACCTGTCGGGCACCGAGGCGCTGCACAAGGCGCCGCCGGCTGCGGTGCTGGCCGGATTCGCGCTGCGGGTGGAGAAGGAAATCGGCGTCACCGTCTCGGTCGGGCTGGCCGCGAACCGGCTGCTGGCGAAGCTGGCGGTCGAGCGCGACAAGCCGCGCGGCTTCGCCGTGATCGGCGCCGGGGAGGCGGCTGCGGTGCTGGCGCCCGAGCCGGTCGGCGTGCTGCCCGGCGTCGGCCCGGTGCAGGTGCGGCGGCTGCAGGCGCTGGGCTTCCTGACGCTGGGCCAGCTGCAGGGGCTGTCGCCGCGGGACGCCGCGCAGCGGCTGGGGGAGGAAGGGCCGAGGCTCGTCGCCCGGGCGCGCGGCGAGGATGACCGCCCGGTGCGGCCGGGGCGGGAGGCGCGCTCGGTCAGTGCCGAGACCACCTTCGACCAGGACCTGTCCGATAGCGCAGCCCTGGAGGCACCGCTGTGGCGGATGTGCGAGAAGCTGGCGCGCCGGCTGAAGGCGCAGGACCTGGCCGCCGGCGGCGTGGTGCTGAAGCTGAAGACGGCGGGCTTCGCGATCCGCAGCCGCCATGCCCGGCTGGCGGCGCCGAGCCGGCTGCCCGACACGCTGTTCGCCGCGGTGCGGCCGCTGCTGGCGCGGGAGGCCGACGGCACCGCCTTCCGGCTGATCGGCATCGGCGCGCAGCCGCTGCTGCCCGGCGCCCAGGCGGATCAGGGCGACCTGGTCGATCCGGAGGCGCCGCGCCGCGCCGCGCGCTGGGCCGCGGTGGAAGCGCTGCGCGCCCGCTTCGGCGACAAGGCGGTGATGCGCGGGCGCAGCCTCAGGCGCTAGCGCGCGATGGCTTGGGGCGGAATCGCCGAAGAGCCTGAACCATCCGGCCAGACCAACAGCGAGGGCGGGCTGGCTCTGTCCTGCCGCAGCCAGCCGGCCCTCACCGTCACCACTCCGAGCTGCCGCGCGGGCGGAAATAGGGGGCGGTGGTCAAGGTCAGCCGCAGCTCCAGCTTCACGCCCTGCTCGGTGACCTGCAGGCTTTTCGCCGCGCTGGCCGGGATCGGGATGCCGGCGCCGATGCAATAGGCGATCAGCGTCGCGCCGAGGCCGGGGGTGTTCACCACCACCTCGCCGCTGCGGCCGCCGGGGCCGAATCGGAAGCGGACCGACTGGCTGTCGGTCAGCATCTCGGCGCCGGTGACGTCCTCGATCGGCAGCCGCAGGCGGTCGCGGCCGCAATGGTGCAGCGCCTGGCACAGCAGGGTCGGATGGAACAGCAGCACGCGGTGCTCGCGCAGCAGCGGCGGCTGGCGCGGCTCGGCGGGGATGCCGTTCAGCGGCACCGGCGGCGGCAGGGCGGGCGCGGCCGGCGCGGCGCTGCGGGAATTGGCCAGGCCGGCACCCTGGGTGACGGGCGCGCGGGCATTGGGATTGGGCAGGCTGGCGCCCTGGCGCAGCTTGTCGGCCGGGGCATTGGCGAGGCCGGCCTGGTCCGGCGTCGCGGGGCGCGGCGGGGCCAGGGTCACGGCCCCGGAACCGGTGCCGGACCTGCTCTGGTCGTCAGGAAGGGTGTCGAGCGAGAGCTCGGGGCCGAAGCTGCCAGGCGCGACGGGGCCGGCCGCGGCATCGTCGGCGGTCAGGGCCCAGCGTCGCAGCCGGCCTGAAGGAGGGGCGGGGGGAAGGTCGGTCACGGCGAGCTGAGGCTCAAGGGGGGATATAAACAAGTTGTTAATTCGAGACCGAAGCCTCGACAAGGCTTGTTCACATCGTCGATAGACGCCGCCAAGGCAAGATGTATGATGACCTGACAGCTGGTCGGACAGGCCGGCGCCACGGCAGGAGGAGAAGAAGACCCATGCCCCTGATGACCCCGGACGCGATGGCGAAGCAGATCGGCAGCGGGCTGCTGTCCTTCCCGGTGACGCATTTCAACGCCGAGCTCGGCTTCGACGAGGCGCCCTACCGCCAGCACGTGTCCTGGCTGCTCGAGCATGACCCGGCCGGCCTCTTCGCCGCCGGCGGCACCGGCGAGTTTTTCTCTCTGTCGCCCTCCGAGGTGTCCACGGTGGTCAAAGCGGCGGTGGCCGAGACCGCTGGCCGGGTGCCGGTGATCGCGCCCTGCGGCATGGCGACGCCGATCGCCAAGGAGCTGGCGCAGTCGGCCGAGGCGGCGGGCGCCGACGGGCTGCTGCTGCTGCCGAACTACCTGGTGAATTCCGAGCAGGCGGGGCTGGCCGCGCATATCGAGGCGGTGTGCCGCAGCACGAAGCTGGGCGTCATCGTATACAACCGCGACAACGCCATCCTGAACGAGGACACGCTGGCCGGGCTGTGCGAGCGCAACCCGAACCTGGTCGGCTTCAAGGACGGTGTCGGCGACATCGAGCTGATGACGCGGGTCTATGCCAAGCTGGGCGACCGGCTGACCTATGTCGGCGGGCTGCCGACGGCCGAGACCTTCGCGCTGCCCTATCTCGAGATGGGCGTGACCACCTATTCCTCGGCGATCTTCAACTTCGTGCCGGGCTTCGCCATGGAGTTCTACAAGGCGGTGCGCCGGCAGGACCGCGAGGCGGTGTATCAGGGCCTGCGCGACTTCGTGCTGCCCTATATCGCCATCCGCAACCGCAAGAAGGGCTATGCGGTCTCGATCGTGAAGGCCGGCTGCGCCGCCGTGGGTCGCCCGGCCGGCCCGGTGCGCGCCCCGCTGGTCGATCTGGCTCCGTCCGAGCTGGCGGAGCTGGAGGCGCTGATCGCCGGCGTGTCCGGTGGCCTGAAGGCCGCGGCTTAACGGATGCGGGGGTCCGGGGGCATGCAATGCCCCCGGATGCTTGCTTAGCCTTTGGCGGTCGCGACCGCGGCACGCGCCGCCGTCAGCATCAGCCCCGAGTCGTTCATGATGGTGACCAGCTTGAAGCCCATGCCGATCATCCGCTTGGCATAGGGGGCCGAGCCGTTGTGGATGCCGACCGCCTGGTTGCGCTTGCCGGTCTCCTTCAGCAGCCGCTCGTAGATCTTGAGCACTTCCGGCTCTTCGCGGTCCAGCTTCGGCGCCAGGCCGAGCGACAGGCCGAGATCGGAGGGTCCGACATAGATGCCGTCGACGCCCGGCGTGTCGAGGATGGCCTCCAGGTTGTCGAGGGCCTGCTTGGTCTCGATCATCGGCAGGACGGCGATGTCCTTGTTGGCCGTGTCGAAATAGCTGCCGGCCTCGCCATAGATGCCGGCGCGGATCGGGCCGAAGGAGCGGGTGCCGACGGGCGGGTAGCGGCAGGCGGAGACGAGGGCTGCGGCCTGCTCGGCGGTGTTCACCATCGGGCAGATCAGCCCCATGGCGCCGGCGTCCAGCACCTTGCCGATGATGCCCGGCTCGTTCCATGGCACGCGCACCATGGGCGTCACGCCATGCGGCTGCATGCCCTGGAAGCAGGCGACGGCGGAGAGGTAATCCTGGACGCCGTGCTGCATGTCGACGGTCAGGCTGTCAAAGCCGGACTGGGCCATGACCTCGGCGCTGAAGCCGCTCGGGATGGCCAGCCAGCCATTGACCACGGCGCGACCCTGCGCCCAGGCCTCTTTCACCTTGTTCACCATTGTAATTCCATTTCCTCCGGACCGGCGGGAAGGAAACGCTATGCCTGTGCCCCAGGGGCGTCAACGCAAGGGCCGGCGGTTTTCCGGGGGCAGAGGGCCGTCACGACCCCTGGCTCCGCGCCCGCGGCGGGCGTAGTTTCGCGGCATGTCGAACTGGCGTGTCGCTTCCGAAACCGGGGTGCTCACCGAGGTGCTGGTCTGCCCGCCGGACCATTACCGCTGGATCCCCACCAACAGCATCGTCCGCCGGACCCTGTCCGAGGCGCGGCAGGGCCCGGCGCTGCCGCATCTCCAGGCGCAGCATGCCGAGCTGGTGGCAGCCCTGGAACAGGGCGGCGCGCGGGTGCACCGGCTGACGCCGGCGCCGCACCTGCCCTACATGGTCTATACCCGCGACAGCGTGGTGGTGACGCATCAGGGGCCGGTGCTGTGCCAGCTGGAACGGCCGCAGCGCCGCGGCGAATACGCGACGCTGATCGACTTCCACGCGGCGCGGGACAGCGCCTTCTGGAAGAAGTCGGATGCCGGCACGCTGGAAGGCGGCGACATCCACATCATCCGCCCGGGCCTGGCGCTGATCGGCCATTCGGGCGGCCGCACCGACGAGGCCGGCGCCGAGCAGCTGGCCGGCTGGCTGCGCGCGGAAGGCTGGGACGTCCGCCTCGAAGCCTTCGACGAGCATTTCCTGCATCTCGACGTGCTGTTCTGCATGGCCGCACCCGGCCTCGCCGTCGCCTGCGTCGAGGTGCTGGACGACGGTTTCCTCTCCTGGCTGAAGCAGCACGGCATCCGCTGCCTGCCCGTCTCCTACCGCGACGCCATGGCGCTCGGCTGCAACATCATCGCGTTGGGGCGCGACCGCGTCGTCTCGGCCGCCGGCAGCACCGCGCTGAACGCCGCGCTGCGCGCCGAGGGCATCACCGTGCTCGACCCCGACCTGTCGCTGTTCACCCTCGGCGGTGGCGGCCCGCATTGCCTGACCTGCCCGCTGGCGCGGGAAGAGGAAACACCATGACCATCGACACCCACCCGCTCGACACCGTGCTGGCCGCGGCCCGCGCCTTCCTCGGCGACCGGCTGACCACCAACGCCGCCATCCGCGAGCAGCATTCCAAGGGCGAGGACGCCAACCCGCCGGTGCTGCCCGACGCCGTCGCCTTCGTCGAGACCACCGAGGAAGTTTCTCGTCTCTTGGCGCTGTGCAACACGCATGGCATCGCCGTGACTCCCTTCGGCGCCGGCACCAGCCTGGAAGGCCATGTGGTCCCGGTGCAGCGCGGCATCAGCCTGGACCTGTCGCGCATGACCCAGGTGCTGGAGGTCAATGCCGAGGACATGGACTGCCTGGTCGAGCCGGGCGTCAGCCGCCACCAGCTGAACGACTACCTGCGCGACCAGGGGCTGTTCTTCCCGGTCGATCCGGGCAGCCATTGCAGCCTGGGCGGCATGGTCGCCACCCGCGCCAGCGGCACCAACGCCGTCCGCTACGGCACCATGCGCGAGGCGACGCTGGGGCTGGAAGTGGTGCTGGCCGATGGCCGCGTCATCCAGACCGGCGGCCGCACCCGCAAATCCGCCAATGGCTATGACCTGACCCGGCTGTTTGTCGGCAGCGAGGGCACCCTGGGCGTCGTGACCAAGGTGCGGCTGCGGCTGCAGGGCATCCCGGAGGCGACCACCGCCGCCGTCTGCCAGTTCGACAGCCTGGCCGCTGCGGTCGAGACGGTGATCATGGTCATGCAGGCCGGCATCCCGGTGGCCCGCATCGAGCTGGCGGACGCCGACCAGATGCGCGCCTCCATCGCCTATTCCAAGCTGGCCTTCGAGCCGCTGCCGACGCTGTTCCTGGAATTCCACGGCAGCCCCAGCAGCGTGCGCGAGCAGGCCGAGGCGGTCGAGGCGCTGTCCAACGAGATGGGCGGCCGCGGCTTCGCCTGGGCCGAAGATGCCGAGGCCCGCGGCAAGCTGTGGAAGGCGCGCCATGATGCCTGGTGGGCGGCGAACGCGCTGTATCCGGGCTGCCGCGGCATCACCACCGATGTCTGCGTGCCCATCTCCCGTCTGGCCGAGGCGATCGTCCATGCCAAGGAGACGGCGGTGGAGATGGGCCAGAACACCTGCATCGTCGGCCATGTCGGCGATGGCAATTTCCACTGCGTCATCCTGTTCCCGAATGACGACCCGGAAGGGCTGCGGAAGGCCTGGGAGCTCGACCGCCGCATCGTGGCGCAGGGGCTGGCGCTGGGCGGCACCTGCTCGGGCGAGCACGGCATCGGGCTTGGCAAGCGGGAATTCCTGGTGGAAGAGCACGGCGCCGAGGTGCTGGACGTGATGCGCGGGCTGAAGGCGAGCCTGGATCCGAAGGGGATCCTGAATCCCGGGAAGCTTTTCTTCGATTGAAGAAAAGGAATGGGGCAGGCCAGGGGAATGAATGTCCCCGCGGCGCAGTGCGCCGCGCCCGTTCTTCTTTCCATACGATTGCCATGTCCATGTGATGACAGGACGTGGCCCTGCGCAACGGCAGCGCGACCATCGAGGGTGCTCTGTTTTCTTGTCTGAAGCGGCATCCCGCAGTGATGCCCTGGCGACGGTGCCGTCGGTGCGCTGGCGGCCGAATGGCCAAGCGTCAGAAAAAAGATGGGGGTTTGGGGGAATTCATTCCCCCAACCTGCCTCGGGCGCTTCCTGTTCTAAACTATCGGTAACGAATCAGCCCGTCCCGCGTAACGTTCCGTCGGTGACAAAGCCTTGGGATTCCCGGAAACTGCCGGGGTTCCGGGGCGGAAAGCCGCCGGACGTCCAAGGGAGCCAAGGATACCGATGATCCGTCGCCGTTTGCTGGCGGGGGGTGCCGTCGCCGGCACCACCGCCCTGGCTGCCAGCCTGTCCGCCCCCGCCATCGCGCAAACGGCCCCCGAGGTCCGCTGGCGCCTGGCCAGCTCCTTCCCGCGCTCGCTCGACACCATCTGGGGCGCCGGCGAGCATGTCGCCAAGCGGGTGGCGGCGCTGACCGACAACAAGTTCCAGATCCGCGCCTTCCCGGCCGGCGAACTGGTCCCCGGCCTGCAGGTGGCGGATGCCGTGCAGAACGGCACCGTCGAATGCGCCCATACGGCGGCCTATTACTTCGTCGGCAAGGACCCGACCTTCGCCTTCGACGGCGCGGTGCCCTTCGGCCTGAACATGCGCCAGACCAATGCCTGGCTGCAGCAAGGCGGCGGCCGCGACGTGATGAAGGAGTTCTTCGCCGGCTACAACATGGTCTCCATCCCGGCCGGCAACACCGGCGCCCAGATGGGCGGCTGGTTCCGGAAAGAGATCAAAACCGTCCAGGACCTGAACGGGCTGAAGTTCCGCGTCGGCGGCTTCGCCGGCAACGTGCTGCAGAAGCTCGGCGTGGTGCCGCAGCAGATCGCCGGCGGCGACATCTACCCGGCGCTGGAGAAGGGCACCATCGACGCCGCCGAATGGATCGGCCCCTATGACGACGAGAAGCTGGGCTTCAACCGCGTCGCCCCCTTCTACTACTATCCCGGCTGGTGGGAGGGCTGCCTGAACCTGTCCCTCTTCGTCAACAAGGCGAAGTACGAGGAACTGCCGCCGCTCTACCGCGAGGTGCTGGAAAGCGCCTGCCGCGACGCCACCATCGAGACCATGGCCAAGTACGACGTGCAGAACCCGGCGGCGCTGCGCCGGCTGATCGCCGCCGGCACCCAGCTGCGGCCCTTCCCGCGCGAGGTCATGCTGGCCAGCTACAAGGCCGCCTTCGAGCTCTATGACGAGACCGCGGCCCGGAACCCGACCTTCAAGAAGGTCTTCGACCACTGGCGCGCCTTCCGCGAGGTCCAGTACGGCTGGTTCCGGGTGGCCGAGAACTCCTTCGACCAGTTCGTCTATTCGATGTACGGCCAGGAGGCCCAGACGCGGCGCTGATGTCGCGGCGTTGATGCCGCGGCGCTGATGTCGCGGCGCTGACGTCCTGGCGGGCAGCGACCCCTGCCTCGCGATCCTGCCTGTCATTCCGGCGCGGCTTTGCTAAAAGCGGCCCGCCCAGGGCCGTCCTGGCAACAATCGGCAGCGGGGTCGCCCCCGCTGCCTCCTTTTCTTTCTCGTACCCTTGGGAGGACCCCGACGCATGGGTGCCCTGCTTGGCTTCAGTCGGGTGATGGACCGGATCAGCGGCGGCTTCGGCGTGCTGGCCGCCTGGCTGGTGCTGCTGGCCTGCCTGGTCAGCGCCGGCAACGCCGTGGTCCGCTACGGCATCAGCTACTCCTCGAACGCCTGGCTGGAGGTGCAGTGGTACTTCTTCGCCGGCATCGTCATGCTGGGCGCGGCGCAGACCCTGCTGCGCAACGAGCATGTCCGGGTCGACCTGGTCTTCGGCAATCTCTCGCCCAAGGCGCGGCTCTGGGTCGACATCCTCGGCCTGATCTTCTTCCTGCTGCCGGCCATGGGCCTGCTGGCCTGGATGACCTGGCCCTTCTTCCTCGACAGCTGGCAGCGCATGGAGGACAGCTCCAACGCCGGCGGCCTGCTGCGCTGGCCGGTCAAGCTGGTCCTGCCGGTGGGCTTCCTGCTGATCTGGCTGCAGGGCCTGTCCGAGCTGATCAAGCGCATCGCCCTGCTGCGCGGCATCGCGCCGGAAACCGAGGTGGTGGTCGACTACCACCGTCCGGATCAATGATCCCCAACCGCAATCCGGAAGTTCCCTCCCGATGCTGACCCTCGAGATGATGCCGCCGCTGATGTTCGGCGGCCTCGTCGTGTTCCTGCTGATCGGCTTCCCGGTGGCCTTCTCGCTGGCGGCGGTGGGGCTGTTCTTCGGCTTCCTGTCGATCGAGCTGGGCTATTTCACCTCGGCGTATCTGGGCAACCTGCCGTTCCGCGTCTTCGGCATCATGTCGAACGACCTGCTGCTCTCGATCCCCTTCTTCACCCTGATGGGGGCGATCCTGGAGCGCTGCGGCCTGGCCGAGGACCTGCTGGAAGGCACCGGCCAGCTCTTTGGCAAGATCCCCGGCGGCCTGGCCTATGCGGTGATCCTGGTCGGCGCGGTGCTCGGCGCCATCACCGGCACCGTCGCCGCCTCGGTCATCGCCATGGGCATGATCTCGCTGCCCATCATGATGCGCTACGGCTACGACATGCGCATCGCGACCGGCGTGATCGCGGCCTCCGGCACCATCACCCAGGTCATCCCGCCCTCGCTGGTGCTGATCATCCTGGGCGACCAGCTCGGCAAGTCGGTCGGCGACATGTATGCCGGCGCCATCGGCCCCTCGATCCTGCAGGTCGCGCTCTTCGTCCTGTTCATCGCGGCGGTCTCGATCTTCGCCCCCCACAAGGTGCCGGCCCTGCCGCCCGAGGCGCTGCACCAGCGTGGCTGGCCGCTGATCTGGCGCGTGCTGAAGGGCATGGTGCCCTCGGTCGTGCTGATCTTCCTGGTGCTGGGCACCATCTTCATGGGGCTGGCGACGCCGACGGAAGCCGGCGCCATGGGCGCGGTCGGCGCCATCGGCCTCGCCGCCATCAACGGCCGCCTGTCCTGGACCCTGGTGCGGGAGGCCATGGACAACACCATGCGCATCACCTGCATGGTCATCTTCATCCTGGTCGGCTCCACCGTCTTCAGCCTGGTCTTCCAGGGCGTCGATGGCGGCCTCTGGATCGAGCACCTGCTGTCGCACCTGCCCGGCGGTCAGACCGGCTTCCTGATCTTCGTCAACATCTTCATCTTCTTCCTGGCCTTCTTCCTCGACTTCTTCGAGATCGCCTTCATCGTCATCCCGCTGCTGGCGCCCGTCGCCGCCAAGCTCGACATCAACCTGGTCTGGTTCGGCGTGCTGCTCTGCGTGAACATGCAGACCAGCTTCATGCACCCGCCCTTCGGCTTCGCGCTGTTCTACCTGCGCGGCATCGCGCCGAAGGAAGTGCGCTCCTCCGACATCTACTGGGGCGCCATCCCCTGGGTCGGGCTGCAGCTGATCCTGGTGGCCATCGTCATCTTCTGGCCGGAAAGCGTGACCTACTGGCTGGAACCGGCCAGCACGGTCGATCCCAACTCGGTCGTCATCGACGTGCCGATGCCGGAAGCGCCGTCGGACGACGCGCCGTTGATCTTCAAGTGAGCGCTGGGGAGGCGCCGCCTCCCCAGACCCCTCCGCCGGGGGCATTGAATGCCCCCGGACCCCCACATCCGTTCAGCACACCCCTGATCAAGGCGATGCGCGGGCGCTCGCCGGTGATGCCGAAGTCCTCCTC
>NZ_MLCO01000266.1 GCF_001982615.1 Teichococcus deserti
GGCGACGGGGGGGCGGGCGGCGAGGGCCAGCAGCAGGGTCAGCGGCGCGAGGCGGCGGGCCGCCGCCACCTCCCGCACCAGCGCCAGCCCGTCGGAATGCAGCCCGGCGAAGCCCATGCCGGCATCCTCCGGCGCAATCTCGATCGGCCCGAAAATCGGCAGGATGTCGTCCTGGGACATCCGGCCCAGCGCCACGAAGTCGCCCGGGACGACCAGCCCGGCGCGACGGGCGGCCAGAACAAAGACCTCGGTCGCGGCATTACCGGCGCTGCGGCCGACGCCGCGCAGCGTGCAATCCACCGTCGCCGCCCCGGCCTCGATCGCGGCCAGGCTGTTGGCGACGGCCAGGCCCAGATTGTTGTGGCCGTGGAAGGCCAGGCCCACCGCCACCTCGGCCCGCGCGGCCGCCACCATGGAGGCGACCTGGCCGGGCAGCAGGGCGCCGGCGGAATCATAGAGGCCGATATGCTGCGCGCCGCCCTCGGCCATGCGCAGCGCCGCGCGGGCGAAGCCGTCCGGTCCGACCATGGAGGATTTCAGCAGGCTGGCATGGGTCTCGAGACCGAGCCGCCGGCCCTCGGCCAGATAGGGCAGCGCTTCCTCGGCGCGCAGGATGTCGATGCCGACGCGCAGGATCTCGAGGCCGAGATCGGCGCCGCGCCGCAGGTCGTCCAGCGCCGCGATGCCGGGGAGGGCCAGCGCCGCCATGCGCGCCCGGTCCAGCACGCCGCGGCCGGCGCGCAGATAGGCCTCGTCGCTGTCGCCATTCGGGAACAGGCCTTTCGCCGGGGCGCCGAGCCCCAGCCCGTGGCCGAGTTCCACCACCGGCATGCCGGCGGCTTCCAGCCCCGCGGCGATGCGGGCGGTCTCGGCGGCGGAGAAGCCCTTGGGCCGGCGATAGGCACCGTCGCGCAGGGTGCAGTCGATGATGCGGATCGCGCGGAAGTCGGACATTGCAGCACCCACTTTCTGTGGGGCGCCATCGCGCGGCGCCTGCCTCTCCTTCCTTCTAGGGCGCGTTGGTGAAGATTGGCTTTCGCGGGACTAATCGAGCGACCAGTGGCGGCGCAGATCGGCGCGGTAGCCGGCCATGGCGTCCTGCGGCGCCTCGGGGCACTGCGCGGCGATCAGCGCGTGCAGCCGGGCGATCTCCTCCAGATGACGATCCTTGGCCAGGCTGGCGGTGACGCTGTCCGGATGCTGGCGCTGCCGGGCCAGCGGCCGGGCGCTGTACTGCACCCGTCCGCTGCCCAGGCAGGCCGCGAGGTAAAGCCGCCAGTCACCGGCGCAGGTGAAGGCGAAGGCCTCCTCCCCCGCCACGGCGAAGGCGGCGCGCAGCGCGTCGCGGCGCCAGAGCACGGCGCTGGCGGTCAGCACCAGGTTGCGCGGCGCCAGGAAACGCTGGGCGAAGTCCCGCCCTTCGAAGGCGCCGTCGCGCAGCAGCCCGGCATCGCCGAGCGCCGCGGCATAGGGCTTGCGGTCGGGCGTCAGCAGCCTGCCGGCCGGATCGACGGCGCCGCTGTCGCTGAAGGCAAAGCCGGCCTGCGGGTCGGCCGCCAGCTTCGCCGCCAGCACTTCGAGGAAGCGCGGATCGGCCAGGTCATCGGCCTCGGCGATCCAGAGCAGCGGCTGCGAGGCCAGTTCGGCCGCGCGCTGCCATTGCCGGGAGACATTGCCGGAATTCTGCGGGCAGCGGACGACGCGGATCGGCCGGCCGGCGGCGGCGGCGAGGCGCTCGGCGACCGCGACGCTGTCATCGGTCGAGGCGTCGTCCAGCAGGATGATCTCGGCCGGCGCCAGGGTCTGGGCGAAGATCGATCCCAGCCGGTCGGGCAGCCAAGCGGCGCTCTGCCAGCTCGGGACCACCACCGAGACGGCGGGCAGCCCGTCGAGGGGCGTGGCGGGCGCTGGATGCAGGGCCTTGGAAAAAGCGTTCAGCCGGGCATGGCCCTGGGCGCGGTCGGGCAGCAGCGCGGTGCCGTCGGCGAAGCCGTTCCAGCTGTCGACCAGCAGGAGCCCGCCGCTGGCCTCGGCGCGCTCGGCCAGGCTTGCCAGCCAGTCGTTGAAGGCGGCGGGTGTCGCACCACGCAGCAGGCGGCCGGCGCCGGGGCAGCGCGGCTCCTCGTCGAGATTGGGCAGGGCACAGCGCAGCCAGGGCCAGTCAGGCGCGCCCTGGCGCAGGGCGGCGGCCAGCGCTGCCTCATAGGGCGCCTGCGGCAGCGGGGCGGCGGCATCGAGCCGCTGGCCAGGCGGCGCCGCCGGCAGGCCGATCTGCCCGCCCAGCGGCGGCGGGATTTCCACGGCGCCGTCATAGCCGAGCGGGCGGGGATCTGCCGCCTCCCGGCCCTGGGCCAGGAACAGCAGCGGTTCGGCGCCGAGAACAGCCGCCAACGCCTGACGCAGGGCGGGGACACCCTGCGGCGCCAGCCCGTCGCGGGCGACCAGCAGCACCGGCCGGCCTTGCAGCCGCAGGCAGCGCGGATCGGCCAGGAAGGTGGCCAGATGGTCGGGGAAGGGATCGGTCTGCGGGATGCGGCCGGCCAGCCAGGGGTCGCGCCCGTCGCTCCACAGCGGCAGCCAGAGCAGGCCCGGCGCCTGCGGCACCTCAATCCCCGGCGGCAGCGGCCAGGGCAGGCAGAAGCCGGCCAGGCCGGCCTGGACCGCCAGCGCGGCCTGCGCCGCCAGATCCAGACGGGGGGCGGGCAGGCGTGGCTGGATCTGGTCCTCCATTCGCGGCAGGGCGGAGGCCAGGAGGGTTGCCTCGGCCAGGGCGTCGCCGCCGGCCGGGGGCAGCAGCAGGGCGAAGCTCCTGACGCGCGGCGCCGTGCCGGAGGCGGGGGCGAAGGGCTCTTCCGCGCGGATCGCGGCGGTCTCGGCGAGGCGGGCGAAGAGGTCACGCCGTAGTCCGGGCACGGGCAGGCCAGCCGCCGCCAAGGCGCGCCGGGCCGAAAAATCTTCTGACGTCAGATGTCGGGGGAGGGGGCTGGGCGGGGCGGCGGTCAGGATCCGCTGCCAGCGGCCGGCCTCGCCGCGGGCCTCGGCGATCAGCAGCGCCTCGGCATAGGGGTCCTCCGCCATCTCCGCCTCGGGATAGGCTTCTTC
>NZ_MLCO01000267.1 GCF_001982615.1 Teichococcus deserti
GCCGCCCGCCGCCGAGCCGGCCGCACTCCCCATCCTGCCGCCCGCCGCCGGCGGCGTGCTGGTCGTCGTCGGCAGCGTCGCCGAGGCCTCCCGCGCCGCCGCCGCCCGCCTGGTGGAGGCCGGCCGCGCCACCCGCTTCGGCGTGCCGCCCGCCCTGCTGCGCGCCGGCGACCGCCATCCCGGCTGGGGCGCGCTGGCCGCCGGCATCGCCGACAGCCTGGCGCAGAAGCGCGACACCCTGGTCGAGATCGACGCCGACCCGGCCGCCGACCTCAGCCAGGGCGCCATCCTGGCCGAGCGCCTGGCCGCCCTGGTCGCGCCCGCTGCGCCTTCCATCGCCGGCCTCTTCGCCACCGGCGGCGAGACCGCCTGCGCCCTGCTGACTTATCTGGGCGTGCACGGCATCCGCCTGCTGGAAGAGGTCGAGCCCGGCGTGCCGCTCGGCATCACCGAAGGCGCGCTCGCCATCCCCGTGATGACCAAGGCCGGCGCCTTCGGTCATGAGGGCACCATCCTGAACAGCCTGTCCCGCCTGCACGCCCTGCTCGGAGCCTGATCGCATGACCAACGCCCCTGCCGTCGACACCCGCCCCATCGTCGCCATCACCATGGGCGACGCCTCGGGCATCGGCCCCGAGATCATCATGAAGGCCCTGGCCCGGCCGGATGTGTACGCGATCTGCCGGCCGCTGGTGGTAGGCGACGCCCGCCGCCTGCGCGAGGCCGATGCGCTGACGAAGACGGGCCTGACCGTGGCGGCCCTGCAGGAGCCCGCCGGCGCGACGTACGAGATCGGCACCGTCGACTGCATCGACCTGGGCCTGATCCCGGCCGGCCACCCCTTCGGCCAGCTCTCCACGATCTCGGGCGAGGGCGCCTATCGCTACATCGAGCGCGCCACCCGCCTGGTCGAGGCCGGCGAGGCCGACGCCATCTGCACCGCCCCCCTGTCGAAGGAGGCGCTGCACGCCGCCGGCCACAAGTATCCCGGCCATACCGAGCTGCTGGCGCATCTGACCGGCACGCCCGAGGTGTCGATGATGCTGGTGGCGCCGAAGCTGCGCGTCATCCACGTGACCACGCATATCGGCCTGATGGACGCCATCCGGAAGATCGAGCCCGGCCTGGTCGAGCGCGTCATCGCCCGTGGCCATGCGACGTTGGTCAAGGCCGGCATCGCCGAGCCCCGCATCGGCGTCTGCGGCATCAACCCGCATGCCGGCGAGAACGGGTTGTTCGGCCAGGGCGAGGAGGAGGAGAAGATCATCCCCGCCGTCCAGGCCTGCCAGGCCAAGGGCTGGTCCGTCACCGGCCCGCTGCCGGCCGACACGCTGTTCTTCCGCGCCGCCCGCGGCGACTTCGACCTGGTCGTCGCCATGTACCACGACCAGGGCCACGGCCCGGTGAAGGTCATGGGGCTGGAAGCGGGGGTGAACATCACCATCGGCCTGCCGGTGATCCGCACCTCGGTCGACCACGGCACCGCCTTCGACATCGCGGGCAAGGGCATCGCCGATGAGGGCAGCCTGATCGAGGCGCTGCGGCAGGCGGTCGACCTGGCGCCGAAGCGCAGCAAGTAAAAGGAAGGCTGGGGGTCTGTCCGAGGCAGTGCCTCGGACCCCCCAGACCCCCTTCTATTTCTGCACAACGGTCCTTGCAGGACCAGCGCACACCGGTCCAGATCGACGCATGCGACACCGGAAAAGCCGTCGGGACGACATCCTCTCAGCCATGGCCCAGGGCGTCGTCGACGTCGACAGCCTGGCGGAACGCTTCGGGGTTTCGGCCTCGACCATCCGGCGCGACCTGCAGGACCTCTCGGCGCGGCGCGCCATCGCGCGGACCTATGGCGGGGCGATGCTGGCGCATGCGGTGCCCGAGGAAAGCCTGGGCGCCCGCAGCCAGCAGCACCGCGACGCCAAGGCCGCCATCGCCGAAGCCGCCCTGGCCCTGATCGAGGACGGCGATACCCTGATCCTCGATGGCGGCTCCACCGTCGAGGCGCTGGGGCGGCGGCTGGCCGGGCGGCGCCTGCGTGTCATCACCAACAACCTGGCGCTGATCCCGGTCCTCGCCGATGCGCCGGGGATGGCGCTGGTGGTGCTGGGCGGCACGGTGCGCCCGATCAGCATGGGCACCACCGGCAGCCTGGCCGAGCAGGCGCTGCGCTGCATGACCGCCGACAAGCTGTTCACCAGCGCCGACGGCGTGATGCCCGGCTACGGCCTGTGCGAGGCGACGCTGGAGCAGGTCTCTTTGAAGTCGCTGATGATGCGCCAGGCGGCCGAGGTGTTTGTCCTCGCCGATGCCTCGAAGCTGGGTCGGGCGGAGCAGCCCTTCTGGGCGCCGTTGCGGCCTGGGGCGTGCCTGGTGACCGATGCTGGCTTGGAAGCTTGCGACGGCTTCGTGGCTGAAGGCGTCCGCGTCGTGCTTGCGGACTGAGTCGCAAGATTAGAAGGGGGTCTGGGGGGATACCTCCCCCCAGCCTCACTTTTTACGAGCCTTGCCGGTCGTGCAGCGCCGGGATGAACAGGTCTTTCCAGCTGTCCGGCTTCACGCGGACCGAGCCCACCGCGTGCATGAAGCGGGCGTATTCCATCACGCCATGGGGTGTGGCCGAGAAGCGGCTGTCCGGGTCCTTGATCATCTTCACCACATCCTCGTCGGTGGCCGTGGTGCGGGTGATGCGGTTGAAGGCCTGGGCGGCGGCGGTCGGGTCTTTCGCGATGAAGTCGTTGGCCTCGTCGAGGGCGGCGAGGAAGACCTGCATGACGCGCGGATTGGCCTCGACAAAGCGCTTCTGGGCGAAGATCACGTCCAGCGTCGAATCGCCGAGCACGTCGCTGGCGGCGATGACCTTGTGGATCGAGGGGTTGTTCAGCTCGATGATCGAGAAGGGCGGCGAGGCGAAATGGGCCGCGATCTCGGTCTTGCCGCTGAGCAGCGCCTGGGCGGCCTCCGGATGGGGCAGGCCGACGGTCATCGGGTCCAGCCTGGCGTAGTTCTCCTGGCCGAACTGCTTGGCCACCAGCATCTGCAGCACCACCGCGGCGAGCGAGGTCTTGATGCCGGGCAGGGCGATCTTGTCGTTGGCGGTGAAGTCGGCGAGCGTCTTCAGATGCGGCCGGTTGGCGTTGAGGACGAGCGCGCAGCTCGACATGCCGGCGACGCCGACGACCTCGGCCCGCGGGATGCCGCGCGCCTTGGCCCAGAGGGTGATGAAGCCCGGCGACCCGGTGCCGGCGATGTCGAGCGAGCCGGCCAGCATGGCGTCGTTGATGACGTTGCCGCCGTCCAGCGTCTGCCAGCCGAGCTCCATGGTGCCGAGCCCGGCCTTCTCGGCTTGGCGCTCGATCATCTTCTGATCGCGCATGACGATCAGCGGCAGATAGAGGATGCCGTAGCCGTGCGAGATGCGCAGGCGGCTGGTCTCGGCATAAGCGGGGCGGATGTTGAAGCCGAGGCTCGCGGCAGCGCCCAGGCCGGCGGTGGCGCCGAGCAGGTGGCGGCGGTTCATCGTGTTGTTTCCTCCGAAGATCATGGCGATCAGCTCTGCATGCCCCAGCGGCGGATGGTGCGCTTCTCGATGGTCGCGAAGATCACGTTCTCGACGAACAGGCCGATGAGGATGACGAAGAACAGGCCGGCGAAGACATTGGCGGTCTCCAGCTGGTTGCGGTTCTCGAAGATGAACCAGCCGAGGCCGCCCGAGCCCGAGGAGACGCCGAAGACCAGCTCGGCGGCGATCAGGGTGCGCCAGGCGAAGGCCCAGCCGACCTTCAGCCCGGTCAGGATCGAGGGGAAGGCGGCCGGGATCAGGATGTGCCGCACCAGGCCGATGTTGCGCAGCCCGTAGTTCAGCCCGACCATCTTCAGCGTCTTGGAGACGGCGCGGAAGCCGGCATGGGTGTTCAGCGCGATGGCCCAGAGCACGGAATGGACCAGCACGAAGATGACGCTGCCGGCGCCGAGGCCGAACCAGATCAGCGCCAGCGGCAGCAGGGCGATGGCCGGCAGCGGGTTGAACATGGCCGTCAGCGTCTCGAGCAGGTCGGTGCCGATGCGCGAGCCGATGGCCAGCACGGTGAGCATGGCGGCGAGGCCCACGCCGATGGCATAGCCGATGGCCAGCGTCTGCAGCGAGATCAGCGCGCGGGCCGGGATCACGCCGTTCAGCAGGTTGCTGATCAGGGCTTCCACGGTTTCCGAGAAAGCCGGGAAGAGCAGCGGATTATCGAGCCACCGCCCATAGATCTCCCAGATCACCGCGAGGACGAGAAGGATAAAACCCTTGCGGAGGAAGCCGATGCGGTAGACGGATTCCCAAGGGGAGATCGGCTTCTGCACCTCGGCGGGCTGGCCGCGGACCGGCTCGCGCACGATCTCGGGGCGGGTCAGCAGGGGGGCGTGGTTCACGGTCGTGCTCATGCTGCGCGCTCCCTCAATGGACGAAGAGCATGTCGTTGATGCGGGTCTCGAGCTCGGCCTGGGCGGCGGTGCCCAGCAGCTCCGGCGGCACGCTGTTCAGCTCGGCCTTGACCTGGCCGGGATGCGGCGACAGCAGCAGGATGCGGGTGCCGATGCGGATCGCCTCCTCGATCGAATGGGTGACGAAGAGCACGGTGAAGCGCGTGTCCTCCCACAGCCGCAGCAGCTCCTCCTGCATGCGGCGGCGGGTCAGGGCGTCGAGCGCGGCATAGGGCTCGTCCATCAGCAGGACGTCGGGCTCCATGGCCATGCCGCGGGCGATGGCGACGCGCTGCTTCATGCCGCCGGACAGCATGTGCGGATAGCTGTCGGCGAAATCCTTCAGCCCGACCTTCTCGATATAATAGGCGGCACGGTCGCGCGCCTCGGCGGCCGAGAGCCGCTTCGAGGCGGTGAGCGCGAAGGTGACGTTCTGCTGCACCGTCTTCCACGGCAGCAGCTGGTCGAATTCCTGGAAGACCATCATGCGGTCCGGGCCGGGCTCGCGCACCTCGCGCCCCTTCAGGCGGATGCTGCCTTCGGACGGCGTCAGATAGCCGCCGATCGCCTTCAGCAGCGTCGACTTGCCGCAGCCCGAGGGGCCGAGCAGCACGTAGCGCTCCGAGGGGTAGACGTCGAAATCGACCCGCTGCGTGGCGGTGACGACATATTCGTCGGTCTTGTACTGCAGGGTCACGCCCTGCACCTGCAACAGCGGCGCCGTCGCGCCCGCATCCTGCGCGGCCATCGCTTCCTCCTTGTCTCGTTGCCGCCCTTGCGGGGCCGGATTGGCTTCCTCTCTAATCCGCCAAGCTGTTGCCAAACTGACGAGGCTCAGGAATTTTTGTTCGCAGTTGCAGCATGAAAGGTGCCGATGCGGATCCTGCTGGTGGAGGACAATGCCGATGTGGGAGAGGCGGTGCAGGCGCGCCTCGCCCGGCTCGGCCATGCGCTGGACTGGGAGCGCAGCGGCGAGGCGGCCTCGGCCCGGCTCGACGTGCAGCAGGGCTACGGCCTGGTGATCCTGGACGTCATGCTGGGCGGCGCGATCGACGGCATGGCCATCCTGCGCCGGCTGCGGGCGCGGGGCGGGGCGACGCCGGTGCTGATGCTGACGGCGCGCAGCCAGGTGGATGACCGGGTCAGCGCGCTGGATCTTGGCGCCGACGACTACCTGACCAAGCCCTTCGACTTCCGCGAGCTGGAGGCGCGGGTGCGCGCCCTGCTGCGCCGCGGCAGCGGGGCGGCGGTCAACGAATTGCGCTTCGGCGATATCAGCATCGATCTGGAGGGCCAGGTCGCCTCGCTGAACGGCCAGCCGCTGGAGCTGACGAAGCGCGAGCTGGCGCTGCTCGAATTGCTGTTGGCTCGCCCCGGCCGCATCGTGCCGAAGGAGCAGCTGATGGACCGGCTGTTCGGCCTGGACGAGGCTGCCAGCCTGAACGCGGTGGAGCAGCACGTCGCCCGGCTGCGCAAGAAGCTGTCGCTGTCGACGACGGAGATCCGCACGCTGCGCGGCCTCGGCTACCAGATCATGGCGCGATAGACAGAACGATGCAGAGCCGCTCGCTGCATGCGCGGATCATGGTGCTGCTGGCCATTGTCTTCGGCGCGGTCTCCGGCGGCTTCGCCATCGCCGCCTGGGTCACGGCGCGGGTGGTGGCGGATGGCGCGCATGACGCGCTGCTCTCGGCCGGCGCCGCGCAGATCGCCGAGAACATGTATGTCGCCGGCGGCGTGCTGGTGGTGGAGCCGCCGATCGCGGTCGTCGCCAGCCTCTCGGCGCAGGACCGCGTGGTCTACAAGGTGGTCGATGCCCGCGGCATCGTGGTCGCCGGCAGCTCCGGGCTGGACAGCCCGCCGGCCGACGGCACGCACACCCAGCTGGGGCGGACGCGGCTGATGGGGCAGGACTACCACACCGCCACCACGGCGCGGCGCATCCAGGGCGGCTGGGCCAGCGTGACCCTGGCGCAGACCAACCATGCGCGGGAGGAGATGGCGCGCGGCCTCGCGGCGAAATCCATGGTGCTGATCCTGGCGCTGACCGGGCTCGGGCTGGTGGCCACCCTGCTGGCGGTGCGGCTGGCGCTGGCCCCGCTGCGCCGGGTCGAGGCCGCCATCGCCGCGCGCGACCCGCAGGACCTGGCGCCGCTGGTGGTCGACGCGCCGCCGGAGATCCACACGCTGCTGGTCGCCATCAATGCCTTCATGGCGCGGCTGGAGGCGCATCTCGGCCAGATGCGGCGGCTGATCGGCGATGCGGCGCATCAGATCCGCACGCCGCTGACCGCGCTGACGGCGCAGCTGGAGATGCTGGAGGACGCGAAGGACGAGGCCGCGCGGCAGCAGCATCTGGCGCGGCTGCAGGACCGCGCGGGGCAGCTCGGCCGGCTGGCGGCGCAGCTCTTCGACCATGCCATGGTGCTGCACCGCGCCGGCCAGGTGCGGCTGGAGGAGGTCGACCTGGTGCCGCTGGCCCGCCAGGTGCTGGTGGGGCTGCTGCCGCTGGCCGGCCGCATCCGGCTGGAGCTGGAGGCGCCGGAGGTCCCGGTGCTGGTGCCCGGCGACCGCGTCAGCCTGCGCGAAGCGCTGAGCAACCTGGTGCACAACGCGCTGAAGCATGGCGCGCGGACCCATGTGCTGGTGACGCTGCGCCAGGACGCGGCGATGACGCTGGTGGAAATCTCGGATGACGGGCCGGGCATCCCGCCCGCGCGCTGGCAGCATGTGCGCGAGCCCTTCCACAGCCGCGGCGAGGAGGAGCGGGGGGCAGGCCTCGGCGTCGCCATCGCCGAGCAGGTGATGCGCGCCCATGGCGGCGCGCTGTCGTTCCGGCTGGTTTCCGCCGAGGGGTTTTCCGTCATTCTGCTGTTCGCGGGACGCGCGCCGGCAACAGCGCGCGTCCCGGTTTCGAAACAGCCTGCCGCAGAAGACTAGGCCGCACGCACCCTGGAAACGAAATCGTCCACTGCGCCGGTCAGCTGCTCGGACTGGCGCGACAGGTCGCTGGCGGCGGCCAGCACCTGGCTGGCGGCGGCGCCGGTGCTGCTGGCGCCCTGGCCGACGGAGGCGATGTTCATCGTCACCACGCCGGTCGCCTGCGCCGTCTCCTGCACGGTGCGGGCGATCTCGGCGGTGGCGGCGCTCTGCTCCTCGACCGCGGCGGCGATGGCCACCGTGATGCGGCTGACCTCGTCGATCGTCGCCGTGATGGCGCCGATCGCCTGCACCGCCTGCTGCGTCGCCTGCTGGATCGAGCCGATCTGCGCGCCGATCTCCTCCGTCGCCTTGCTGGTCTGCGCCGCCAGGTTCTTCACCTCCGAGGCGACGACGGCGAAGCCCTTGCCGGCTTCGCCGGCGCGCGCCGCCTCGATCGTGGCGTTCAGCGCCAGCAGGTTGGTCTGGCTGGCGATCGAGGTGATCAGGTTCACCACCTCGCCGATCTTGCCGGCGCCTTCGGCCAGCACGCGGACGGTGTTGTCGGTCTCCCGCGCCCGCTCGACCGCCTGGCCGGAGACGCTGGTCGCCTGGGTCACCTGGCGGCTGATCTCGGAGATCGAGGCGGAGAGCTCCTCGGCCGCCGAGGCCACGGTCTGCACGCCGCCGCTGGCCTGCTGCGCAGCGCCGGCGACCGAGCTGGCCTGGGCCGTCGTCTCCTCCGCCGTGCCGGTCATGGCGCGGGCGGTGGCCTCGAGCTCGGTCGCGGCCGAAGAGACGACGCCGACCATGTCGCCGACGCGGGCCTCGAAGGCGCTGACCAGCTGGGCCAGGGTCTCGGCGCGCTGCTGGCGGGCCGCCTGGGCCGCGGCCTGCTCGGCGGCAAGTTTATCGGCATGCTGCAGCCCGGTGCGGCATTCGTCGACGGCGCGCGACATGTCGCCCACCTCGTCGCCGCGCGCCAGGTCGGGCAGGCTGACCGCATAGTCGCGCTGGGCGACGCGGCGCAGCGCGGCCGCCAGGCTGACGATGCTGCGGGCGATGTGGCGGTCGAGGAACAGCGCGGCGCCGAAGCCGGCGAGCAGCGCCAGGCCCAGCACCAGCCCGGTCAGCCACAGGGCGCGCTGGTAGATGGCGGCGGCCGCCTCGGCGGCGGCATTGGCACCGGCCTCGTTCACCGCGCTGAGCTCGTCCAGCGTGGCGAAGACCTTGCGGATCGACTGCGCGCCGACCGTGTTGAACAGGCCGATCGCCGTGGCATCGCCGCCGGGCGCCGACAGGGCCGGCGCGGTGGCCGTCTGGTAGGCGGTGTATTCGGCGCGGGCGCGGGCCAGCAGGGCCTGCTCGCCGGGGCTGGAGCTGAGGCTGGCGGCGCTGGCGAAATCCACCTCGACCTCGCGCCGGCGGCTGGCCAGGTCGTTCTGGGCCGAGGCGCGCTGCGCCGCGTCGACGGTCGCGACGATGCGCGCCGCGCTGGTGCGCTCGCGCGACAGGCTGAACTGCAGATGCGTGATCGAGCGCACCGAGGGCAGCCAGTTGGTCTGCACCTCGACCAGCCCCGACTGCACATGGCTGAGCTGCTGCAGCCCCAGCAGGCCGAGCAGGGTGGTGAGCAGCAGCAGCAGGCCGAAGGCGCCCAGCAGCTTGCTGCGCAGACGAAGGCGGCCGAAGACCTTGAGCATCTCTTTTTCCGGGACTGAGACAGGCGGCTGTCATCGATCTGAATCTTTTCTTGATTATTAATGACCCTGCCCGGAATGCCCGGCCTTTGCGGCGCCGCATGACAGTGTCGCCATCTGTCGTCACGCCGCTGTTGCAACTTCCCGCCGCCCGGGCCTTTCGACAGGCAGGAGGGCAAGCCATGACGGAACAGTCGGCGGCGGATCGGGGCGGCAACCGCGCCTATGCGGTCAGCCTGGCGCGCGGCATGGCCGGCGCGCTGATCTTCGCCTTCCCGCTGGTGATGACCATGGAGATGTGGTCGATCGGCTTCTCGGTCACGCCGGGGCGGCTGCTGCTGTTCCTGGTGCTCGGCCTCGGCGTGCTGGCGGGCCTCGCCTATTACAGCGGCTTCGAGCCGGCGGCGGACTGGCTGGACGCGCTGCTCGACGCGCTGGGCGCCTTCGCCATCGGGCTGGTCGGCAGCGGGCTGCTGCTCTGGCTGTTCGGCATCGTCACCCCCGAGCTGGGCTGGCGCGCGGCGGTGGGGATGGTGGCGCTGCAGGCGGTGCCGGCGGGCATGGGGGCGGTTGCCGCCCGCCGCCAGTTCGGCGCCCGTGACGGCGAGGCGCGCGAGGACCGCGCCGGCTATCCGGCGCAGCTCTTCCTGATGGTGGCGGGCGCGCTGTTCCTGGCCTTCAACGTGGCACCGACCGAGGAGGTGCTGCTGATCGCGCTGCGCATGCAGCCCTGGCCGCTGGTCGGGCTGATGGGGCTGTCGCTGCTGCTGCTGCACCTGCTGGTCTACACCATCGGCTTCGCCGGGCAGGAGCAGCGGCCGGAAGGGGCGGGCGCCTGGCGCACCTTCTGCGCCTATAGCCTGGCCGGCTACGGCCTGGCGCTGGCGGTCAGCTTCTACGCGCTCTGGACCTTCGGCCGCGCCGACCTGGCCAGCCTGCCGATGATGGCCATGGCGACGGTGGTGCTGGGCTTCCCGGCGGCGCTCGGCGCCGCCATCGCCCGCCTGGTGGTGTGAGGCCGCATGAGCAGGAAACCGCTGCTGGAATGGCTGATGGCGGGCTTCGGCGCGACGCTGACGCTCGGCACCCTCGCTGTCGTTGCCAGCGATATCTCGGTCAGCCAGGGCGATCCGCCGCCGCGGCTGGCCATCGCGGCCGAGGCGCCGCAGCCCGACGGACAGGGCTCCTTCCTGGTCCGCTTCACGGTGACCAACGCCGCGCCGGCGACGGCCGCCCAGGTCACGGTGGAAGGCGTGCTGTCGGAGGGCGAGCGCGTGCTGGAGACCAGCCGCGCCGTGCTCGACTACGTGCCGCGCGGCTCGAGCGCGCGCGGCGGGCTGTGGTTCCGCCAGGACCCGGCCGGGCGGCTCACCCTGCGGGCGACCGGCTATGCCGAGCCCTGAAGATTAAATTGCCGTACGGAAGGATCAGGGATCGACGGCGCGGGCCAGCACCGCGACATCGGCCGCTGCGGCCGAGGTCGGATGCCGGCTGAGGAGCGGCATCTGCCGGCGGATGGCATCGCGCACCCGCTCGTCGCGGCGGACCAGCCCGGCCAGCGGCACGTCGCGCTGCAGGAAGGTGCTGCAGGCGCGCTGCAGCGTGGCGGCGGTGCGGCGGCCGGAGGGCACGTCGATCGCCTGGTTCACCACGATCCGCGCATCGCCGCCCGGCCGGTCGGTGCCGTGCAGCTTCAGCGTGGCATAGGCGTCGGTCAGGCTGGTCGGCTCGTCGGTGGCGACCACCAGCAGCGTGTCGGCCGCCGCCGCCAGCCGCCGGGTCGCCGGCGCGAGGCCCGCGCCGAGGTCGAGGATCACCACGTCCCAGCGCCCGGTCGCCGCGCGCAGCAGCGTCGCCACATGCTCGACCACCTCGGGCCGCAGGCTCGCCAGCATGCCGCTGCCCGAGCGGCCGGCGAGGACGTCGAAGCCGCCCTCGGCATGGTGGATGACGGCCTGGGTCAGCGCGATGCGCCCGGCCAGCACGCCCTGCAGGTCGCGCTCGGGCTGCAGGCCGAGCTGGACGTCGACATTGGCCAGGCCAAGGTCGCCATCGGCCAGCAGCACGCGGCGGCCGCGCTGGGCCAGTGTCTGGGCGAGGGTGATCGCCAGCCAGGTCTTGCCGACGCCCCCCTTGCCGGAGGCGATGGCGATCAGCCGGCCGGCGGCGGCCTGCGACTGGAAGTTCAGCGGCGGGTCCGGACGGAAGGAGAGGTCGGGCATCAGGGGAAGACTCCAGCCGTCAGCGGGGGGACAGGCAAGGGGG
>NZ_MLCO01000268.1 GCF_001982615.1 Teichococcus deserti
GTCGAGACGCCCTTCCGCCGCATGGTGTCCGAGTTCTGCGAGAGCAAGACCGCCGTCGTCGGGCTGGTGGTCTTCGCCTTCATCGTGCTGATCGCGATCTTCGCGCCGCTGCTGGCGCCGCAGAACCCCTATGACCTGGCGCAGCTCGACATCATGGACGGGCGCGTCGAGCCCGGCACCGTGGGCGGCGCCGGCTTCACCTACTGGCTCGGCACCGACGACCAGGGCCGCGACATGCTGTCCGGCATCATGTACGGGCTGCGCATCTCGCTCCTCGTCGGCGCCGGCTCGGCGATCATCGCCTGCGCCGTCGGCGCCTCGCTCGGCCTGCTCGCGGCCTATGCCGGCAAGCGCACCGACACCGTCATCATGCGGCTCGTCGACCTGCAGCTGTCCTTCCCCTCGATCCTGGCCGCGCTGATGATCCTGGCCTTCCTGGGCAAGGGCGTGATGAACGTCGTGCTCGCCCTGGTGATCGTCGAATGGGCCTATTACGCCCGCACCGTGCGCGGCACCGCGCTGGTCGAGCGCCGGCGCGAATACATCGAGGCGGCGCAGTGCCTGGCGCTGCCGACGCACCGCGTCATCTTCCGCCACCTGCTGCCGAACTGCCTGCCGCCGCTGATCGTCGTCGGCACCATGCAGATCGCCCGCGCCATCGCCCTGGAAGCGACCCTGTCCTTCCTCGGCCTCGGCGTGCCGATCACCGAGCCGTCGCTCGGCCTGCTGATCTCCAACGGCTACGAATACATGCTGTCGGGCAAGTACTGGATCAGCTTCTACCCGGGCATCGCCCTGCTGGTGACCATCGTCTCCATCAACCTGGTGGGCGACCAGCTGCGCGACGTGCTGAACCCGCGGCTCAAGAAGTAAGGGACGAGCGTATGGCCCAATCTCCCTCGGCTTACGCGGCGGCTGCCCCCGCCGGTGCGCCGACCCTGGAGGTCCGCAACCTCCAGACGCATTTCTTCACCCGCGCGGGCGTGGTGAAGGCGGTCGACGGCGTCTCCTTCACCGTCGGCCGCGGCAAGGTCCTCGGCCTGGTCGGCGAATCCGGCTCGGGCAAGACCGTCACCGGCTTCTCGATCCTCGGCCTGGTCGATGCGCCGGGCCGCATCACCGGCGGCGAGATCCTGTTCCACGGGCAGAACCTGGCCCGCCTGTCGGAGGAGGAGATGCGGCGCCTGCGCGGCAACCGCATCGCCATGATCTTCCAGGATCCGATGATGACGCTGAACCCGGTGCTCCGGGTCGACACGCAGATGATCGAGACCGTGCTGGCGCACAGCAAGGTCAGCAAGGAGGAAGCCCGCCAGCGCGCCCGCGACACGCTGGGCATGGTCGGCATCCCCTCCCCGGACGAGCGGCTGAAGAGCTATCCGCACCAGTTCTCCGGCGGCATGCGCCAGCGCGTGGCGATCGCCATCGCGCTGCTGCACCGCCCCGAGCTGATCGTCGCCGACGAGCCCACGACGGCGCTGGACGTCACCATCCAGGCGCAGATCCTGGCCGAGGTGCAGAAGCTCTGCGCCGAGACCGGCACGGCGATGATCTGGATCACCCATGACCTGTCGGTCGTCGCCGGCCTCGCCGACGACATCGCCGTCATGTATGCCGGCCGCGTCGTCGAGCGCGGCCCGGTCTCCGAGGTGCTCGACGCGCCGCTGCATCCCTACACCGCCGGGCTGATCGGCTCGGTGCCGAGCCGCAACAAGCGCGGCGAGCCGCTCAGGCAGATCCCGGGCATGACGCCCTCGCTGCTCAACCTGCCGCAGGGCTGCGCCTTCCAGACGCGCTGCCCGCGCGCCGCCGAGGTCTGCCGCCAGGATCCGCCGCTGGGCGAGCTGCTGCCCGGCCGCCAGGCGCGCTGTTTCCGCCCCTATCTTCCCAGCGGGGAGGCCGCCGCATGAATCCGGCGATCATCGAACTCAAGGGCGTCTCCAAGCGCTTCTCCAAGTCGCTCGACTTCGCCGGCCGCATGGCCAAGAAGCTCGGCGCGCCGGTGCGGGAAGAGACGGTCCATGCCGTCGACGGCGTCGACCTGACCGTCCGCAAGGGCGAGGTGGTCGGGCTGGTCGGCGAATCGGGCTGCGGCAAGTCGACCCTCGGCCGCATGGTCGCCGGCATCATGCCGGCCTCCAACGGCGAGATCCTGTGGCATGGCCGCCCGGTCGAGACCCTGCGCGGCGCCGAGGCCCGCAGGGCCAAGCTGCAGACGCAGATGATCTTCCAGGACCCCTACGCCTCGCTGAACCCGCGCATGCGGGTGGCCGACATCGTCGGCGAGGCGCCGCAGGTGCATGGCCTGGTGGGGCGCGGCCAGTTCGAGTCCTATGTCGACGAGCAGCTGCGGCGCGCCGGCCTCGACCCCTCGCTGAAGCGCCGCTACCCGCACCAGTTCTCCGGCGGCCAGCGCCAGCGCATCGGCATCGCCCGGGCGCTGGCCGTGCAGCCCGAGTTCATCGTCTGCGACGAGGCGGTGGCCGCGCTCGACGTCTCGATCCAGGCGCAGATCCTGAACCTGTTCATGGATCTCCGCCGCGAGCTCGACCTGACCTACCTCTTCATCAGCCATGACCTCGGCGTGGTCGAGCATCTCTCCGACCGCGTGGTGATCATGTATCTGGGCCGGGTGGTGGAGGAGGCACCGGCGGAGGAGATCTTCGCCCGCGCCAACCACCCCTATACCCAGGCGCTGCTCTCCGAGGTGCCGCGCATCGAGGCGCGCAAGAAGACCTTCGCCGGCGTCAAGGGCGAGATTCCCTCGCCGCTGAACCCGCCGCCGGGCTGCCACTTCCATCCGCGCTGCCCGCATGCCTTCGAGCGCTGCCGGATCGAGCGGCCGGCGCTGCGCGAGGTGGCGCCGGGCCACAAGAGCGCCTGCCACCTGAACGACAAGAGTTGAGGGGGAGGGGGGTGTAAACCCTCCACGCCCTTCGCCATTCTCCCCGCGAGAGGCCCGAGAGCCGGTGGACCCCCAGGTCCTCCGGCTCTTTCTTTATCAACTTCGGCAAGGAGCCGGCATGATCCGCCCGCTGCTTCTGGCACTTCCCGTGATGCTGGCCGCCTGCGCCGTCGAGGACGGCCAGCGCGTCCAGGAGGCGCGCGGCTCCCTGGTCGGCATGAGCCGCGCCGACCTCTATCTCTGCGCCGGCTTCCCCTCCAGGCGCGAGCAGATCGACGCGACGCGCGAGATGCTGACCTACGAGGTGGGGGGCGGCAATTCGAGCGGCCTCAACCTGACCCTGCCAGTGGTCGGGGCGCTGAACCTGACCGGCTCGGCCGGCTATTGCCGCGCCACCTTCGAGCTGATGGATTCGCGGGTGACCCGCGTGGGGTTCAGCGGGGACAAGGATCTGCCGGTGGCGCCCGACGCCGTCTGCGCACCGGCCATCCGGGCCTGCGTCGATGCGGCCAACGGGGTCCAGCCCCTGGCCCCGGCAACCACCCTGCCCGCCAGAGAGGGCTCCGCCCTCTCCGGACCTCTCCCGCCGGGGGGATAGTATCCCCCCGGACCCCGCCAATTATTCTTCGGTCGCCTCGGCGACGGGCAGGATCGCGGTTTCCTTGGCAGAGGTAATCGCCAGGATGGTCTCGGAACGCTCGACGCCCGGCTGCGCACGCACGAAATCCGCCACGAACCGCTCCAGGGCGGCCAGATCAGGCAGCCGGATCTTCAGCAGAAAACTCCAGGCGCCGGTGACATGGTGGCATTCCAGCACCGGCTCGGCGGCGCGCATGGCGATGCGGAAGGAATTCTCCTCCGGTCCCGGCCGCAGCGAGACGAAGACGAAGGCCAGCAGGGGGCAGCCGATGGCGCCAGGGTCCAGGTCGGCGCGCCAGCCGCGGATCGTGCCGCGCTCCTCCAGCCGCTTCACCCGCTCCGCCGTGGCGGACACCGACAGCCCGGCCACCTTGGCCAGCTCGGCAAGCCCCGCCGCCCCATTGTCCTGCAGGGCGACGAGAATGTTCCGGTCGATCACGTCCATGACGCGAGTTTATCCGGCGCCAGGGCTTTGTGAAACGCAAAATACACAAACGGCCGGAAGGGTCGCCCCTTCCGGCCGTTCGGCTACCTTCCCCTCGGGGGAAGCCAGATCAGATGTAGTATTCCTTCAGCGGCGCGAAGCCGTTGAAGCCCTGGCTGGCATAGCTGGTGACATAGGCACCGGTGGAGAGCAGCTCCACGCGGTCGCCGCTGTCCAGCGCCAGCGGCAGGCGGTAGTTCGACTTCTCGTACAGCGTGTCGGTGCTGTCGCAGGTCGGGCCGGCGATGGTCACCGGACCCTCGGCGCCGCCGTCATGCGGCGTGCGGAAGGCATACTTGATCGCCTCGCCCTCGGTCTCGGCCAGGCCGCCGAAACGGCCGATGTCGAGATAGACCCAGCGCACCGGATCGTCCTTCTCCTTGCGCGAGACCAGCACGACCTCGGAGGAGAGGATGCCGGCATCGCCCACCATGAAGCGGCCCGGCTCGATCAGGATCTCCGGCAGGGCATTGCCGAAATGCTCGACCATGGCGCCCATGATGGCATCGCCGAAGTCGTTGATCTCGGGCACTTCCTGGCGGTAGCGGACCGGATAGCCGCCGCCGAGGTTCGCCATGCGCAGGTTGATGCCGGCGTCCTTCAGGTCGCTGAACACCATGGCCACGCGGGCGATCGCCGCCTGGTAGGCGTCGGTGCGGGTCTGCTGGCTGCCGACATGGAAGGAGATGCCATAGGGGTCGAGGCCCAGGTCGCGCGCCTGGATCATCAGCTCCTTGGCCATCTCGGCCTCGCAGCCGAACTTCTTCGACAGCGGCCACTCGGCGCCGACATTGCCGACCAGGATGCGGCAATAGACCTTGGCGCCCGGGGCCGAGCGCGCCAGCTTCTGCAGCTCGCCCTCGGAGTCGAAGGCGAACATGCGCACGCCGGCGGCGAAGGCGGCCTTGATGGCGCTCTCCTTCTTCACCGTGTTGCCGAAGGAGATCGCCTCGGGCGCCGCGCCGGCATCCAGGCACATCTGCACCTCCTCGAGCGAGGCGGCGTCGAAGCTGGACTGCAGGTCGACCAGGCGGCCGAGGATCGGCGCGGCCGGATTGGCCTTCACCGCGTAGTAGATCCGGGCGGCGGGCATGGCGGCCTTCAGGCGGCCGTAATTCTCGGCGACGCGGTCGACGTCGACGACGAGGCACGGGGTCGCCGGGGCGACGTCGCGCAGGAAGCGGGAGACCTTCGAGGTCATCGCACACCCTCCATCCGATAGGGGAGGACCGGCCTCGCATTGCGAGGCGCGGCCCCAAGTTGACGAAACGGTCGAACGAACCAGCGACCAAAGAGAGGCCGGCAGCCGGGCTTGCGCCCATCGCCGGGGTTGCCAGAACGCTTGACGTCGTTGCGTAAACCTTTGGCCGATAAAGATCGGCCTGGGGCCAGAGGCACGTGCGTACTGCGTCTGCGGCGGCATATAGAGACGTGCGCCGCCGACGCAAAGAGTTTTCTGGGACGCGACCCGGTTTTTTTCCGCATGCCTCCCCTGCGGCGCCGGAAACTTCCCCCGAGCCGGGGCGGGGCGGCGGGGGGGCTTTCCGGCCGGAATGCAGACTGGGGCGAATCCCTCCGGCCGCGACTCGCCGCTTTCTGTTACATTCGGATGTCACCCGGCGCCGCGCCGTAGAGTCGCGCGATCGCCCGTGCCGCCTGCGCGGCCAGCGGCCGGATATCCTCCTCGGTGACCGGCCCGCTGAGCCCCAGCGTCGCCCGCAGGAAGAGATCGCCGCGCAGCAGGGAGAAGAACTGCTCGGCGATCAGGGGCAGGGGGGCGTCGGGCTGCAGCCGGCCACGCGCCGCCTCGCCCGCCAGCCAGTCCAGCAGCCAGCCGCGCAGGGTGACCGGCCCGGCGGCATAGAAGGCCTGGGCCAGCTCCGGCACCCTGGCGCCTTCGGAGACCACCACCCGGTGCAGCGCCCGCACCCGCGGCCGCAGCAGGAAGCGAAGCCAATGCGCGCCGAGCTCGGCCAGCGCCGCTTCCAGCGGCTGCGCATGGTCGGACAGGGCCTGCGGCACCAGCGCCTGCATCTGCCGGCAATTCTCCTCGACGATCTCCTGGAACAGCGCGTCCTTGCCCGAGAAATGCGCGTAGAGCGTCGCCTTCGACACCTGCGCGGCGCGCGCCACCGCATCCATCGACACCGGGCCGAAGCCTTCCTTCATGAAAAGCTCGGCGGCGGCATCCAGGATGGCGCGGCGCTTGGGCGAGATCTCGGTGGCGGCAAGGCTGAACGACATGATGCGCTGGAGTAGGGGCGGAGCACCCTCGGCTTCAAGAGGAAACTGAACGGTTCAGTTCACTCTTGACGTCGCCGGTGCGAAGGCGCATCTGCATCGGCGCACTGAACTGAACCGTTCAGTTTGTGGATGTCCTGTCATGAACGCTCCCGTCTCCCCTTCCGCCGCCGCCGATGCGGCCAAGGCCGCCAAGGCCGCGCCGCCGGCGCCCCGCCGCGGCGGGCTGCGCCGCCGGCTGCTGCTGCGCGTCCTGCCGGTGATCGTGCTGGCCGGGCTGGCGGTGGGCGGCAACTGGTACTGGCAGACCGGCCGCTTCCTGGCCGAGACCGACGACGCCTATGTCCAGGGCGACATCGCCGTGCTCAGCCCGCGCATCGAGGCGGATGTCGCCGCCATCCTGGTGGCCGACAACCAGCCGGTGACGGCGGGCGAGGTGCTGCTGCGGCTCGACGATCGCGACGCCCGGCTGCAGCAGCGCCAGGCCGAGGCCAGCCTGGCCGAGGCCGAGGCCGCCATCGCCACCGCGCGCGAGACCCTGGCGCAGATGGAGGCCCAGATCGCCGCCGCCGAGGCGCAGATCGAGACCGCCCGGGCCGAGCAGGTGCGCGCCTCCGCCGATGCCCGCCGCACCGAGGCGCTGGTCGGCGGCGGCTGGTCCTCCCGGCAATCGGCCGACCAGGCGATCGCGGCGCAGCGCAAGGCCGATGCCGCGCGCCAGGCCGCCGAGGCCGAGCTCGCCGTGCGCCGCCAGGCGCTGCCGGTGCAGCGCGCCCAGCTGGCCCAGGCCAGCGCCCGCCGCGACCAGGCCGCCGCTGCCCTGGCGCTGGCCGGCAACACCCTATCCTATACCGAGATCCGCGCCCCCTTCGACGGCATCGCCGGCAACCGCGCGGCGCAGCTGGGCCAGCATGTCCGCCCCGGCCAGCAGCTGATCGCCGTCGCCCCGCCGCCGGCCGCGCTGTTCGTCACCGCGAACTTCAAGGAGACCCAGCTGGTCGGCATGCGCCCGGGCCAGCCGGCCGAGATCCGCGTCGACGCCATCCCCGGCCATGCCCTGCATGCCCGGGTCGACAGCTTCGCGCCGGCGACCGGCAGCCAGTTCAGCCTGCTGCCGCCGGAGAATGCCACCGGCAACTTCACCAAGATCGTCCAGCGCGTGCCGGTGAAGCTGGTCCTCGAGCCGGGCCAGAGCGCCGAGGCCATCGCCCGCCTGCGCCCCGGCCTGTCCGTGGTGGCCGAGATCGACACCCGCGCCGACCCGGCCGCCCCCCGCGGGGTCTTCGCCGCCGCCGCCGCGACCCTCGGCCTGCGCTGAGAGGTCCGGGTGTCATGAGCGCCACGACCACGCGACCGGGGGCGCCAGCGGCGCCCATTGGAAAGATGTCGCCGCGGGCGATGGTCGGCTTCATGGCCATGGTTTTCGGCATGTTCATGGCGATCCTGGACATCCAGATCGTCTCCGCCTCGATCTCCGAGATCCAGGCGGGGCTGGCCGCCAGCCCGGACGAGGCCAGCTGGGTGCAGACCAGCTACCTGATCGCCGAGATCGTCATGATCCCGCTCTCGGGCTTCCTGTCGCGGCTGCTCTCGACCCGGGTGCTGTTCACCGTCTCGGCGCTGGGCTTCACCGTCTTCTCGCTGGCCTGCGCCATGGCCAGCAGCCTCGGCCTGATGGTGGTGTTCCGCGCCGCCCAGGGCTTCATCGGCGGCGCCATGATCCCGACCGTCTTCGCCGCCAGCTTTCTCCTGTTCCCGGGCGCGAAGCGGGCCAATGCCATGGTGCTGATCGGGCTGACGGCGACGCTGGCGCCGACCATCGGCCCGACGCTCGGCGGCTGGCTGACGCAGAGCTTCTCCTGGCACTGGCTGTTCCTGATCAACGTGCCGATCGGCGCGCTGATCGCCCTGGTCGTCTGGAACACCGTCGACATCGACCAGGCCGACCCGAAGCTGCTGGCCCGCTTCGACTGGTGGGGCCTGCTGTTCATGGCGCTGTTCCTGGGCAGCCTGGAATACGTCATGGAGGAAGGCCCGCGCTGGGACTGGCTGCAGGACGAGACCGTCGCGACCTTCGCCGCCATCGGCACCGTCGCCGGCGGGCTGTTCTTCTGGCGGGCGCTGTCCCGCGACGAGCCGATCGTCGACCTGCGCGCCTTTGCCAACCGGAATTTTTCCCTGGGCTGCGTGCTGAGCTTCACCATGGGGATCGGGCTCTATGGCTCGGTCTACCTGGTGCCGCTCTTCCTCGGCCGGGTGCGCGGCTACAACTCGATGCAGATCGGCGAGGTGATGTTCATCACCGGCCTCTGCATGTTCGCCGCCGCCCCCTTTGTCGGCCGGCTGCTGCAGCGGGTCGACCCGCGCTATCTGCTCTCGGTCGGGCTGCTGCTGTTCTTCCTGGCGCTCTACCTGACCGCCGGCCTGACCAGCCAGCACGCCTTCGCCGAAATGGCCTTCCCGCTCGGCCTGCGCGGCGTCGCCATGATGATGTGCATGGCGCCGATCAACGCCATGGCGCTGGGCACCATCCCGCCGGCCCAGCTGAAGGGCGCCTCAGGCCTCTACAACCTGATGCGCAACCTGGGCGGCGCCGTGGGCCTGGCGATCATCAACACCCTGGTGACCGACCGCTCCTACCTGCACCGGCTGCACCTGGCCGAGGCGCTGAACTGGGCCCGCCCGGCCGTCTCCCGCTACCAGGACACGCTGAGCGCGGCCATGGAAGGGCGGCTGGGCGATGCCGCCGATATCGCGGCGCTGGCGCGGATGAAGAACCTGGTGGTGCAGCAGGCGCTGGTGCTGGCCTACAACGACACGCTGCTGGTGATGGCCGGCTGCTTCCTGGCCTCGCTGCTGCTGGTGCCGCTGCTGAAGCGGGCGAGGGCTGGCGGGGGCGGGGACGCGCATTAAGCAAGCAAGGCCGGGGCAAGGAGCGGGACCTGCGGCCGGCTTAGCCGGCCGAGGCGCCGAATGGCGCCCGCGGCCTCTGCCGCGCAGCCAGGCACGCAGAGCGCGCGCCCGGCGTGTAAGGGCAGCAAAAAGCTCAGTTCATCATCATGCAGCGGCTGCGGGTGTCTTCGCGCCGGCTGATCACCTGGCAGGTGATCCACTTGCCGTCCTTGTGCAGCACATAGCCGATGCCGCCCAGATTCCCGGCCATGCCGGAAATCTGCCAGCCATCGTCCAGCAGCGCCTGCAGCGGCCGGTCGATCTCGCGGAACAGCGTCTCCTGTCCGGCCTGCGGCGGCCCGCTCTGCGCGACCGCACCGCCCGCGAGCCCCATCAGGCAGCAACCCGCGAGCAAGAAAGCCCTCACTTGATCAGGCCGGACATCGGGCTGGACGCATCGGCCGAGTAGTTCCGCGGCATCCGGCCGGCGAGGTAGGCATGCCGCCCCGCCTCGACCGCCGCCTTCATGGCGCGGGCCATGCGCACCGGCTCACGCGCATGGGCGATCGCCGAGTTCAGCAGCACCGCGTCGCAGCCCAGCTCCATCGCCTGCGCCGCCTCGCTCGCCGTGCCGATGCCGGCATCGACCAGCACCGGCACCTTGGCGTTCTGGATGATCGAGCGCAGCATGAAGGGATTGGTCAGGCCGAGGCCGGAGCCGATCGGCGCGCCCAGCGGCATGACGGCGACGCAGCCCATCTCCTCCAGCCGCTTGGCGGCCAGCGGGTCGTCGGCGCAATAGACCATCACCTGGAAGCCATCCTTGATCAGGGCTTCCGCCGCCTCGAAAGTCGCCGGCATGTCCGGGTAGAGGAAGGGCGGCGGGCCCAGCACCTCGAGCTTCACCAGGTTCCAGCCGCCGGCCTCGCGCGCCAGGCGCAGCGTGCGGACGGCGTCCTGCGCGGTGTGGCAGCCGGCGGTGTTGGGCAGGTAGGTGTAGGTCTTCGGGTCGACGAAATCCTGCAGCATCGGCGCGCCGGGATCCGACAGGTTCACCCGGCGGACGGCGACGGTGACGATCTCGGCGCCGCTGGCCGCGATCGCCTCGCCGGTCTCTTCCAGCGACTTGTAGCGGCCGGTGCCGACGATCAGGCGGGAGCGGAAGCGCTGCCCCGCGACCTCCCAGGAATCCTCGTCCGGAGTCGTGCCGCCCTGGTTCTGCATGCCGTCCATGGGATCAGCCCCCACCGATGAAGTGTACGATCTCGAGCGTGTCGCCCGCCGCCAGCGCGGTCGCGGCATAGGCGGAGCGCGGCACGATCTCCAGGTTGCGCTCGACAGCGACCTTGCGGGTGTCGAGGCTCAGCACCGTCAGCAGGTCGGCGACCGAGGCCGGCTGACGAATGAAACGGGCTTCCCCGTTGATGGTGATTTCGATGCTCTCCGCCATGCCGCGGAATGTGGCGCGGGCCGCGCCCGGGGGGAAGGGGGGCGGCGGCAGATCACCGCCGCGCCCAACGCTTGGATCGGACCCTCAGATCGACTGCTGCGCCGCGGGCCGGCTCGCCGGCGCCGGCTGCGGCGCGGCGGAGGGCTCGGTCGCCGGCGGGGCGGCCGAGCCCTCCGCCGTA
>NZ_MLCO01000027.1 GCF_001982615.1 Teichococcus deserti
AGCGGGACCGAGAGGTTGGCGGTGATCTGCTGGCCGGTGCCGCGGGTGTGCGGCGATTGCTGGTTGTCGCTGCGGAAGGCCTGGGCCTGCACATTCACCGAGGGCAGCAGGGCCGCCATCTGCACGTCGATGGCGTCGCGCGCCGCGGCCTCGTCGAACAGGGCTGCGACCACCGCCGGGTTGTTGCGCATGGCGAGCTCCGCCGCCTCACGCCCGTCGCGCACCGGCATGCCCAGCGGCTGCGGCGCGGTCAGCCGCTCCGGCGACAGGCCGGTGGTGCGGCGGAAGGTGGCGCGGCTGGTCTGCAGATTGCCTTCCGAGCTGGCGCGGGACGCCCGGGCGCCAGCCAGGCGGCTTTCCGCCTGCGCCACGTCGGTGCGGGTGATCTCGCCGACGCGGAAGCGCTCATTGGTGGCATCCAGCTGGCGCTGCAGCACCTGCACGTTGTTGACGTTCAGCCGCAGCGTCTCCTGGTCGCGGATCACCGCGACATAGGAGGAGACGGTGTCGGACAGCACCTGCTGCTCGGCGCTCAGCAGCCGGGCGCGCTGGGCCAGCACCTGGTTCTCGGCCCGCTGGGTCGAGGCCACGGTGCGGCCGCCATTGTACAGCTGCTGCGTCACCGTGGCGTTGACGCCCGCCGTCTGCCGGTCGGCATCGGCATAGAGGCCGCGCGAGCGCGTGGTGCCATTCACATAGCCGGCGTTGCCGGCGACCACGACACTCGGCCGCCAGCCGGACAACGCCTGCGGCACGTTCTCGTCCACCACCCGCAGCTGGGCGCGGGCGGTCTGCAAGGTCGGGTTGTTGGCATAGGCCTGGCTCAGCGCCTCCTGCAGCGTCTGGGCACCGGCATGGGCGGCGGGCAGCGCGAAGACGGCCCCCAGCAGCAGCATGCGGAAGGCGGCGCGGGTCCCGGGGACGAAGCGCTGGGGCGAGCGAGGCTGGGACACCGGCGGGCTCCTCGGAAGGCCTTTGGCATGAATCGGTCGCGGCAGGCGCCGAACCCGGCCCTGCCGCAGGCAGGCTAGCGAAGCTGCCGCCGGGCGGCCAGCCACCTTGCGGGGACCGCATGCGGGTTGCGCGCCAGGTGCGACATGTATGTCGCAGCCCGGCGCGGCCCTGGATCGAAGACTTAGAAGGAAAAACCCGGCTGCGGCTGGAATTCGGCCAGCACGGCCGTGTTGCAGTCGAAGGCCTCGGTCACGCTGAAGGCGCCGCCCATGCGGCGGCCCAGCACGGCGGCGCCGGCCTGGCCAGGGCGGCGGCGCAGCGCCACCAGCCGGCCGCCTTCGGGCAGCTGCTCGACCAGCGCCGGCGGAATCTCCGGCACGGCACCCTCGATGATGATGACGTCATAAGGCGCGCCGGCGGGGTGGCCGGCGGTGGCCGGACCTTCCACCAGCTGCAGGCTGCCCGGCGCCAGGCTGAGCTCGGCCAGCGCCGCGCGACCCTGCGCGGTCAGCGCGGCATCGCCCTCCACCGCCGTGACGCGGGCGCCCATGCGGGCGGCGACGGCGGCGCCATAGCCGGCGCCGGCGGCCAGCAGCAGCACGGACTCGCCGGCGCGGATCTGCGCCAGCTGCAGCAGGCGGGCCAGCATCATCGGCTGCAGCAGCACGCGGCCCTGGCCCAGCGGCACATCCTCGTCGGCATGGGCGCGGGCTTCCAGAGCGGGCGCCACGAAACGGTGCCGGGGCAGGTCCAGCATGGCCGAGATGATGCGCGGATCGGTGACCTTGTTGGGACGGAGCTGCCCGTCCACCATCCATTTGCGGGCGCCCGCGAAATCTCCAGCGAAACTCATCGCCTGCCGTCCTCGACTGCCGGGCACGGACCCATTTCCCATGCCTTGGCGGGTTTATAGGGGCTGCGCCCGACCCGGCCAAGCCGGCGGCACCTTTCCCGGCATCCACCCGGCCGCTGCCCCCTGGACAGCCCCTGTCCCACCCGCTAAAGCCGCCCCCATGGTCGGTTGGCCGAGTGGTTAGGCTCGGGACTGCAAATCCCGCCACGCCGGTTCGATTCCGGCACCGACCTCCACCCTCCCCTTGCAAAATTCGCAACTGTTCCAGCGCCCTGACGCCTGTCCGGGCGCCTTTCCTCATGCCGCGAACGTGTTCGGCATTTTCGTGGCGGAACGATTGCAAACCCCTCTTGCGCGGCCCATCGGCGCCGACTATATCCCGGCCACACGCTGATCCCTGATAGCTCAGCTGGTAGAGCACGCGACTGTTAATCGCTAGGTCGTTGGTTCGAGTCCAACTCGGGGAGCCAATGTGAGGGGGCGCCGGAAACGGCGCCCCTTTTCTGTTGTCCGGCGCTGCAAATGGCCGCCCGCCTCTCCGGGGAAGCGAACGCTCCCCCGGATGCCGCGATGGGGCCTCGCCCGGCAGAAATGACGTGTCAGAAACGCCCGGCCGCAGCCGGCGCGATCCAGGACAGTGCGCCGGCGCAGAACACCGCGACGGTCGCCCGGGCGGCCGGATCCACCACCACCACGTCGCCGCGCAGCCCTGTCTCCAGCCGGCCGCGATCCCTCAGGCCCGCGGCGCGCGCCGGATTGGCGCTGATCAGCGCCCAGGCCTGGGCCAGGTCGAGCACCCCCCGCCCCTGCAGGATGAAGGCCGCCTGCATCAGGCAGGGCCAGACATAGTCCGAGGCCAGGATGGTGACGATGCCCTGCTCGGCCAGCGGCGCCGCGCTGGCCCAGCCCAGGTGGCTGCCGCCCCGCACCACATTGGGCGCGCCCATCACCACATCCTCGCCGCGGGCACGGGCGTCGCGGCCAACCTCTTCCGCCATCGGGAACTCGCAGATCGCGGCGCCGAGCGCGCGGTGCAGCGCGCGGTCCTCCAGCGTCGCATCGTCATGGCTGAGCATCGACATCCCGCGGGCGCGGGCGGCGGCGGCCAGGCGCTCGCGCGCGGCGGGCATGGCATGGCGCTCGGCCAGGACGGTCTCGGCCATGGCGCGGATTTCCGCGACGCCGACGCCGGCACGCTCGGCGTATTTCGACGCTGCGGCTTCCTTGACGAGCTTCCGCGCGATTCCGGGCGTGTGGTCGTTGAAGGCCAGGAGATCAACGCGGCCCGCCGCGATATCGGCCAGCGCGGTGTCGAGGGCGGCCAGGTTGTCGACCTCGAAGCGCAGATGCACGCGCAGGTCGGCGGCGAGGCCGGGCCGCGCCGTCTCGAGCTCCGCCAGCAGCGTCTTCCAGGCTTCCAGCGAGCGCAGCCCCGGCTCCCAGGACAGCGTCACGCCCAGGAAGGCGGTGGTGATGCCGGCGGCCAGGATCTGCGCCGCCGAATCCCGCAGCGCCTGCGGCGCCGGGATCGACACGCCCGGGCGCGGCTGGAACTGCCGCTCATGCGCGTCGCCATGGATGTCGACGATACCGGGCATGACCAGCAGCCCGCTGGCGTCGAAGCGGCGGGCGTCGGGCGCCGCGGCCTCGGCGACGGTGCCGTTGCTCAGCGCCAGCGTGCCGGCGGCGAGCGTCGCGTCGCGCAGCACCTGTCCGCCCGTGATGGTCCAGCCTGTCATGTCTCGTGTCCCGCGCCGTCCTCGATGACGATCTGCACGCGCCCGGCGGCGTAGCGCGACAGGGTGTAGTCGATGGGCCGCCCCTCGGCGTCGGCGTTCAGCGCCTCGGCCACCATCACCGGGCGGGCGCGCGCCTGCTGCAGCGTCTCGGCCTCTTCCGGCGTCGGCAAGGCGGCGGTCAGCCGGGTCCAGACCCGGCGGTAATCCGGCACGCCGCAGGCGCGCAGCGCCGCGGTGATGCTGCCGGTCGCCTGCAGCTCGGCATCCATGCCGGCGAAGCGCGGCAGCACGAAATGGTGGCGTCCGACCACGACCGGGCGGCCATCGGCCAGGCCCAGCCGCTCCACCGCCAGCACCGGGCGGCCGGGGTGCAGGCGCAGCGCCTCGGCCACCGCCGGCTCGGCCGGAATTTCCTTGACCCAGAGCACCCGGCCTTCCGGCTCGCGGTTCTGCGCCCGGATCACCTCCGAGAAGCGCGTGCGGGGCCCGAGGCGATAATCCACCACGTCCTCCGCCACGAAGGAGCCGCGCCCCTGCTCGATGCGGATCAGCCCGCGCAGCGCCAGCGAGTCGAGCGCGCGGCGCACGGTGTGGCGGTTGACGCCGTGCTGGGCGGCCAGCGCCGCCTCGGTCGGCAGGCGGCTGCCGGGCGGGCTCTGCCCCTCGGCGATGGCGCGCTCCAGCGACAGGGCGATCTGCCGCCACAGCGAGACACCCTCGCCGCGCGCCAGGTTGGGCTCGCGGTGGGGTTCGTTCGGAAAAGGCTGCGTCATGGAAAGTTCAAGCTCGGCGCCGATGGGTCGTGGCAATTTCGCGTTGACGGTAACCGGGCGGATATCTAGTTGTCTAGACGTCTCAACAAGACCGAAAGCCTCCCGTGTTCCTTTCCCTTGAAGCTGCTCCCCAAGAGGACCGACGCCGCTGGATGGCGGTGCTGGCCCGGGCCAGCCGGACCGATCTTCAGGCCCGACTCGCCGATTGCCCTGCTTTGCCCCCGCATTCCCGCCTGCGCGGCCCCGAGACCGGGCTGATGATGCTGCGCGGCCGTGCCGGCGGCGACGGCGCACCCTTCAACCTGTCCGAGATCACCGTCACCCGCTGCGCCGTTTCCCTGCCCGACGGCCAGGTGGGCCATGCCTATGTCACCGGCCGCGACCTGGCCCAGGCGGAGCTCGCGGCGCTGGTCGATGCCGCGCTGCAGGATCCGGCCCGGCGCGCAGCGCTGCTGGATGTGGTGATCGAGCCGCTGGCGGCCGCCCAGGCCGAGGCGGCGGCGGCGCAGTCGCGCAAGGCGGCGGCGACGCGCGTGCAATTCTTCACCATGGCGACCATGCGATGATCCGCCCCGCTTTCGTCGAGCCCGTGCTCGACGCCCAGGATTGCTTCCGCGCTGTGCTGGAGGCGATGAGCCGCCCGGGCCGCGTGCAGCGCCTGACCATGGCGCTCGACGCCCCTGCCCCCCTGGCGCCGGCCAGCGCCGCCGTGCTGCTGACCCTGGTCGATGCCGAGGCGCCGCTCTGGCTCGATGCCGGGGAAGAGGCCGAGGGCTGGATCCGCTTCCATGCCGGCTGCCCGCTCGCCGTCCAGGCCGAGGCCTCTTTCCTGTTGGCCACCGGCACGCCGCCTGCCCTGGCGGATCTGCGCCAGGGTTCGGACGAAACGCCGCAGGATGGCGCCACGCTGATCATCCAGGTCGAAAGCCTGGAGGAAGGCGCCGGCTGGCATCTGACCGGCCCCGGCATCGAGAAAGAGCATCGGCTGAACGTCACGGGGCTGCCCCCCGGCTTCGCCAGCGAGCGAAGCCGTCTCGCGAAAAATTATCCGCGCGGCGTCGACATCATTCTGTGTGCCGGCGACCGCCTGGCGGCCCTGCCGCGCACCACCCGGATCGAGGAGGGCTGAGCCATGGCCTATGTCGCCGTCAAAGGGGGCGAGAAGGCGATCAGCCACGCCCATGACTGGCTGGCCGAGACCCGGCGCGGCAACCCCGCCCTGCCGGAGCTCGAGGTCGACCAGATCGAGCAGCAGCTGGGCCTGGCCGTCGACCGCGTCATGGCGGAAGGCGCCTGCCACGACCGCGGCCTCGCCGCGCTGGCCATCAAGCAGGCCCAGGGCGACCTGATCGAGGCGGCCTTCCTGCTGCGCGCCTATCGCACCACCCTGCCCCGCTTCGGCCATGCGGCGCCGCTGGACACCGCGACGATGCGCATCCGCCGTCGCGTCTCGGCCACCTACAAGGATCTGCCGGGCGGCCAGGTGCTGGGCCCGACCTATGACTATACCCACCGGCTGCTCGACTTCTCGCTGGCCGCCGCCGGCGAGGCGCCGCCCCCCGCGCCCCAGGCCGCCGTCGCCCAGCCCGAGGCGCTGCGGGTGACCGAGCTGCTGGCCCGCGAAGGCCTGATGGCCCGCGACAGCGAGAGCGACGCCGAGCCGCCCGACCTGACCCGCCAGCCGCTGGATTTCCCGGCCTCGCGCGCCGCGCGGCTGCAGAACCTGGCCCGCGGCGACGAGGGCTTCCTGCTCGGCCTCGGCTATTCCACCCAGCGCGGCTATGGCGGCAACCACCCCTTCGTCGGCGAGATCCGCCAGGGGCATGTGACCGTCGCCTTCACGCCGCCCGAGCTTGGCTTCGAGATCGAGCTGGGAGACATCCTGGTCACCGAATGCCAGATGGTGAACCAGTTCCACGGCTCGAAAGCGGAGCCGCCGCAATTCACCCGCGGCTATGGCCTGGTGCTGGGCGCCGGCGAGCGCAAGGCCATGGCCATGTCGCTGGTCGACCGCGCGCTGATGGCCGGCGAGCTGGGCGAGGACCGCGTCGCCCCCGCCCAGGACGAGGAATTCGTCCTGCTGCATTCCGACAATGTCGAGGCGACCGGCTTCGTCGAGCATCTGAAGCTGCCGCATTACGTCGATTTCCAGAGCGAGCTGGAGGTGGTCCGCCGCATGCGCGCGACCGCGATCGCCGAAGCCAGCAGCCCCGCCGAGAAGGAGCTGGCCGAATGAGCCACGATCCTGGCTACAACTTCGCCTATCTGGACGAGAACACCAAGCGGATGATCCGCCGCACGCTGCTGAAGGCGGTGGCCATCCCCGGCCACCAGGTGCCCTTCGGGGCGCGCGAGATGCCGCTGCCCTATGGCTGGGGCACCGGCGGCATCCAGGTGACGGCGGCGATCCTCGGGCCGCGCGACGTGCTGAAGGTGATCGACCAGGGCGCCGACGACACCACCAACGCCGTCTCGATCCGCCGCTTCTTCAACCGCGTCGCCGGCGTCGCCACCACCACCCGCACGCCCGAGGCGACGGTCATCCAGACCCGTCACCGCATCCCCGAGGCGACCCTCACCGAGCAGCAGATCCTGGTCTACCAGGTGCCGATGCCGGAGCCGCTGTTCCGCCTGGAGCCGCGCCTGACCGAGACGCGGCGGATGCATGCGCTGGCCGATTACGGCCTGATGCATGTGAAGCTCTACGAGGACATCGCCCGCCACGGCCATGTCGCCAGCGCCTACAACTATCCGGTGATGGTGCAGGAGCGCTATCTGATGTCGCCCTCGCCGATCCCGGCCTTCGACAATCCGAAGATGCACCGCATGCCGGCGCTGCAGCTCTTCGGCGCCGGGCGCGAGAAGAAGATCTACGCCGTGCCGCCCTATACCGCGGTGCGCAGCCTGGACTTCGAGGACCATCCCTTCCGGCCGCACCGCGCCGACGCGCCCTGCACGCTCTGCGGGTCGCGCACGTCCTATCTGGACGAGGTGGTGACCGACGACCGCGGCGGGCGGATGTTCGTCTGCTCCGACACCGATTACTGCGAGGACCGCCAGTCTACCCAGGCGGCACGCGGGGAGCAGGCGGCATGAGCCTCCCTCTTCTCGAGGCTTCCGGCCTCAACCTCCGCTTCGGCGCGGTGCGCGCGCTGGACGAGGTCGCCATCGACATCCATCCCGGCGAGGTCGTCGCCATCGTCGGCGAATCCGGCTCGGGCAAGTCGAGCCTGCTGCGCGTGCTCGCCGGGCAGATGCGGCCTGACGGCGGCACGGTCACCTATCGCGACCCCTCCTGCGAGGCGCATTCGGTGCATGACATGGGCGAGGCTCCGCTGCGCCGGTTGATGCGCACCGACTGGGGTTTCGTGCATCAGCATGCCCGCGACGGGTTGCGCATGGGCGTCTCGGCCGGCGGCAATGTCGGCGAGCGGCTGATGGCCATCGGTTCGCGCCACTACGGCAACATCCGCACCGAGGCGACCGAATGGCTGCAGCGGGTCGAGATCGACCCCAGCCGCATCGACCACCTGCCGCGCACCTTCTCGGGCGGCATGCAGCAGCGGCTGCAGATTGCCCGCACCCTGGTCACCCGGCCGCGGCTGGTCTTCATGGACGAGCCGACCGGCGGCCTCGACGTCTCGGTGCAGGCGCGCCTCCTCGACCTGATCCGCGCGCTGGTCGCCGATCTCGGCATCGCCGTGCTGCTGGTCACCCACGACATCGCCGCGGCGCGCCTGCTGGCGCATCGCATCGTCGTCATGCGCCACGGCCGCGTGGTCGAGCAGGGCCTGACCGACCGGGTGCTGGACGATCCGCAGCATCCCTACACGCAACTCCTGACCGCCTCGGTGCTGGCCGCATGAACGACAACCGCGAAACCGCGCTGCGCACGGTCGGCCTGGGCAAGGATTTCTTGCTGCACCTCCAGGGTGGGCTGCGCATCCCGGTCCTTCGAGATGTGGAGCTGGAAGTCGCGCGCGGCGAGGCCGTGGCGCTGGCCGGGCCTTCGGGCGCCGGCAAGTCCACGCTGATGCGCTGCCTCTACGGCAATTACGGCGCCGGCCAGGGCCAGATTTTTCTTCAACATGACGGCGCCGAGATTGAGCTGACCGCGGCCGATCCGCGGACGGTGAGAAAGATCCGCCGCGACAGCCTGGGCTATGTGTCGCAGTTCCTGCGCGTCATCCCGCGCGTCCCGGCGCTGGACATTGTCGCCGAACCGCTGGTCGCCCGCGGCGTGCCGCTGGACGAGGCGCGCGCGCGGGCCCGCGACCTGCTGTCGAGGCTGAACCTGCCGGAGCGGCTGCATGGCCTGCCGCCCGCCACCTTCTCCGGCGGCGAGCAGCAGCGGGTCAACCTGGCGCGCGGCTTCGCGCCCTTCTATCCGGTGCTGCTGCTCGACGAGCCGACGGCCAGCCTTGACGCCGCCAACCGGGACGTGGTGGTGCAGCTGATCGCCGAAGCCAAGCAGGCCGGCGCCGCCATCATCGGCATCTTCCACGATGTCGAGGTGCGCGACCGCATCGCCGACCGCCTTTTCGAAGTCTTGCCCATCCAGGACGCCGCATGACCGCCGAGACCATCCTGACCAATGCCCTGCTGGTGCTGCCCGACCGGATCGAGCCGGGCACGCTGGTGCTGCGCGACGGGCTGATCGCCGAGCTGCAGCCCGGCCGCAGCCAGGCGCCGGGCGCCATCGACCTCGATGGCGACCACCTGATCCCGGGCGTCATCGACGTCCATACCGACAATCTGGAGCGCCAGGTGCAGCCGCGCGCCCAGGCGCGCTGGCCGTCGCGCTCGGCCTTCCTGTCGCATGACGCGCAGACGGCGGCCGCCGGCGTCACCACGGTGCTGGACGCGCTGTGCCTCGGCGACCTCGGCTTCGACGCCGAGCGCACCGAGACCTTCCTCAACGGCGTGCGCGACCTTGACGCCCTCGCCCCGACCGGCCTGCTGAAGAGCGAGCATTTCCTGCATCTCCGCTGCGAGCTGCCGGCGATGGACATGCTGGAGCTGGTCGAGGTGGTCGCCGACCACCCGGCCGTGCGCATGGTCAGCCTGATGGACCACACGCCGGGCGTCGGCCAGTATGTCGATATCGAGCGCTACCGGCAGATGCGGATGCGCGGCGGCAAGTCGGTCTCCGAGGTCGATCGCCGCATGCAGGAGCTGATCGCCCAGCGCGAGCGGCTGCGCGCCGACCAGCGCCGCACGCTGATGCAGCGCATCGCGCATCGCAACCTGCCGCTGGCCAGCCATGACGACTGGCGCGAGGAGGAGATCGCCGAGAATGCCGCCGATGGCGTGCTGATCTCGGAATTCCCGGTCTCGATGATGGCCGCCGAGGCCGCCCATCGGCACGGCATGAAGATCATCGCCGGCGCGCCGAACATCGTCCGCGGCGGCAGCCATTCGGGCAATGTCGCGGCGGCCGACCTGGTGCGCGCGGGGCTGGTCGATGTCTTCGCCTCCGACTACGTCCCCCCCGCCATGATCGAGGCGGTGTGGCGCGCGGCCGAGGAGACGGGCATCCCGCTGCACAAGGCGGTGGCCACCATCACCGACGAGCCGGCGCGGATGCTGCGCATGGCGGATCGCGGGCGGCTCGAGGCCGGGCTGCGCGCCGACGTGGTGCGCATCCGGCCGCTGGAAGGCATCCCGGTGGTCCGCTCGGTCTGGCGCGCGGGCGAGCGCATCGCGTGAGCGCGCGGCTCGGGCTCTACTGGGCGCCGGAGATCGGCGATCCGCTGCATGCGGCGGCCTCGGCCTGGCTGGGGCGGGATGCGGAGACGGGGGCGTCGCTGCCCCAGTCTCCCCTGCCCGGCCTCGACATCGCCGAGATCACGGCGGATGCGCGGGGCTATGGCTTCCATGCGACGCTGAAGCCGCCGTTCCGGTTGGCGGGCAATTACGCGGCGGCGCGGGAGGCGGCGGTCGCTCTGGCCGCGTCGGTGGCGCCCTTCGCGCTGCCGCCGCTGCGGGTGGCCAATCTCGACGGGTTTCTCGCTTTGCGCGAGGCGGAGGAATGCCCTGCCCTGCAGGATTTCTGCGACCGCTGCGTGCGGGAGCTGGATGCGCATCGGGCACCCTCGACCGAAGCCGAGATCGCACGGCGCCGGCCTGACCGGCTGTCGGAGCGGCAGCGCGCCGCCCTGATGGATTGGGGCTATCCGCATGTCTTCGCGGATTGGCGGTTCCACATGACGCTGTCGCGCCGTCTGTCGGCCGAGGAGATGGCGTTGGTCCGCCCTGCCGCCGAGGCCGCTGTCGGCGCCGTCGCCGCGGTGCCGCGGGTGGTGCGGGAGCTGTGCCTCTTCACGCAGGCCGGCCCTGGCGCGCCTTTCCTGATTGCCGAGCGTCTTCCTCTGGGCTGAGTTCGCGCGGCAGCACCGACAGAAAAAGATCGGGGTCCGGGGGAATTCCTTCCCCCGGCCCTTTTCTATTCTGCGGCGCTCTTCAACGCGCTCAGCAGCCGTTCCGCTCCGATCTCCGGCGTCATGTCGTTCGCGATCTCGACGAGGTCCAGCCCGTCGACCAGCGGCGCCGCGCGGGACAGGCGGAGCGTGATTTCCGCCATGGTCTCGCGCCCACGGCCAGCCAGGCGGGCGGCCAGGACCTCGGGCGGGGCGGTCACCAGCAGCACGCGCAGGCGGTAGCGGCGGTCGGCCTCGGCCAGCACGCCGCGCGACAGGTTGGCCACGACGATTCGCCCGGCCGCCAGCTCGTCCTCGATGCTGCGGGGGATGCCGTAGTGCAGGCCATGCGCGGCCCAGGACAGTGCGAAGGCGCCGGAGGCCTCGGCGGCGGCGAATTCGGCCTCGGTCATCGGAAGGTGGTCCTCGACGCCGGCATGCTGCTGGGTCTCGGCCGGGCGGGTGATCACGCGGCGGGCGAAGAGGAAGCGCGGGTCGCCGGCCAGCGCCGCGCGGGCCGCGCCCAGCAGCGTATCCTTGCCCGCGCCCGAGGCGCCCACCACCGTCACCAGCCGACCCGACATCACCCTGCACTGCTCCCGGTTGACCGCTGCGTTTTCGGCGCGCAGAGACATTGGCGCAAGCAGCCAGCTTCCGGAGCCACGCAATGTTCACGACACGCCCTGAGATTGCCGCGACCTTCGGGGCCGTCGGCAGCACGCATTGGATCGCCAGCCAGGTGGCCATGGCGGTGCTGGAGCGCGGCGGCAACGCCTTCGACGCCGCCGCCGCCGCCGGCTTCACCCTGCAGGTGGCCGAGCCGCATCTGAACGGCCCGCTGGGCGACTGCCCGATCATCATCCACGACGCCAGGTCAGGCCGGCAGCATGTGATCTGCGGCCAGGGCCCGGCGCCGGCAGGGCTGAGCGTGGCCAAGGTGAAGGGCGAGCTCGGCCTCGAGCTGATCCCCGGCACCGGGCTGCTGCCGGCCATGGTGCCCGGCGCCTTCGACGCCTGGGCCACCATGCTGCGCGACTGGGGCACCTGGACCCTGGGCGAGGTGCTGGAATTCGCCATCGGCTATGCCGAGCGCGGCATCCACTATGTCCCGCGCATCGCCGCGGCGGTGGAGAGCGTGCGCCCGCTGTTCGAGCAGGCCTGGCCGACCTCGGCGGCGCTGTGGCTGCGCGACGGCGGGCCGAAGGCCGGCAAGCTGTGGCGCAACCCGACGCTGGCGGCGACCTATTCCCGCGTGCTGCGCGAGGCGCAGTCGGCCGGCTTCAGCCGGATCGCGCAGATCGATGCTGCGCGGCGGGCCTGGTACCAGGGCTTCGTCGCCGAGGCGATCGACCGCTTCTGCCGCGAGAACGAGGTGCTGGACGCCTCGGGCCGCGCGCATCGCGGTGTGCTGACGGGGCAGGATATGGCCGGCTGGCAGGCGCCGGTGGAGGCGCCGGTCGCGCTCGACTACCGCGGCACCACCATCCTGAAATGCGGCGCCTGGACCCAGGGGCCGGCGATGCTGCAGACGCTGGCGCTGCTGCAGGGCTTTGACATCGGCGCGATGGACACGCTGGGCGCCGAGTTCGTCCACACCGTCATCGAGGCGATGAAGCTGTCCTTCGCCGACCGCGAGGCCTTCTACGGCGACCCGAACTTCACCCAGGTGCCGCTCGAGACCCTGCTGTCGCCGGCCTACAATGCCGAGCGCCGCAAGCTGATCACCCGCGAGGCCTCGCTCGAGCTGCGCCCCGGCACCATCCCCGGCCATGCCGGCTGGGTCGACCACAAGGCCGAGGACCGCGTGCCCATGCTGACCGGCGCCGCCGGCACCGGCGAGCCCACGGTGTCGCGCCTGGGCGTCTCCGGCGCCGACACCTGCCATGTCGACGTGATCGACAAGTGGGGCAACATGGTCTCGGCGACGCCGTCGGGCGGCTGGCTGCAGAGCTCGCCGGCGATCCCGGAGCTGGGCTTCTGCCTGGGCACCCGCGGCCAGATGTTCTGGCTGGACGAAAGCCTGCCGAACGGCCTCAAGCCCGGCAAGCGCCCGCGCACCACGCTGTCGCCCGGCATGGCGCTGCGCGACGGCAAGCCCTGGATGGCCTTCGGCACCCCGGGCGGCGAGCAGCAGGATCAGTGGCAGCCGATCATGCTGTCGCGCATGCTGGACCATAAGCTGAACATCCAGCAGGCGATCGACGCGCCGTCCTTCCACTCGGAACACTGGCCGTCCAGCTTCTGGCCGCGCGTGGCCCGGCCCGGGAAGACCGTGATCGAGGGCCGCTTCGATCCCAAGGTGCTGGAAGAGCTGAAGGCCCGCGGCCACAAGGCCGAAATGGGCGGCGACTGGTCGGAAGGCCGCCTGTCCGCCGTGCGCCAGGAAGCGGACGGACAGATCTTCGCGGGGGCCAATCCGCGGGGGATGCAGGGTTATGCGGTGGGGCGGTAAGCCTTCAGCATCTGGACAGGCTGGGGGAATGAATTCCCCCAGACCCCCATCTTTTTTCTGATGACCGGCTGTTGGGGGACCTGCGCCTCCTCGGTCGCGATACCAGGGCATCACGGCGGGGCGCCGTTTCAATACATCAGCGCTCAATCCAAGTGCGCGCTAACATTGGGCCGTGGCGCATACTGTCGCCACGTGGACATGGCAATCAGACAGAAAAAAGAAGGGGTCCAGGGGAATTCGTTCCCCTGGCCTTATCTTTTTACCTGACTTGCGGCTCTTCTTCCGCCCAATCCCGCAGCAACGTAAATCCGACGGCGAGTAGCACAGGTCCCAGGAACAGCCCCAGGAACCCGAAGGCGAAGACGCCGCCCAAAGCGCCGAGGATGGTCAGCAGCAGCGGGAGATCAGCGCCGCGGCTGATCAGCCAGGGGCGGATGACGTTGTCGACGCTGCTGATGCCGCCGGCGCCATAGATCAGCAGGAAGATGCCCCAGCCGGTGCTGCCCTGGCTGAACAGCCAGAGCGATGCCGGCAGCCAGACCAGGGGGGCGCCGACCGGCAGCACGGAGATGATGCCGGCGATCACCGCCAGAAGAACAGGTTGCGGGACGCCGGCGATCCAGAGGCCGAGGCCGGTCATCAGCCCCTGGGCCACCGCGGTGCCGAGCAACCCGTAGACCACGCCGATGGTGACGTTGGCGGTCAGCTGCACCAGGCGGCGGGCCTGGCTGCCGGCGATGCGGCCGACCAGCGCCTCGAGGCCGGCGGCCATGCGCGGGCCGTCGCGGTAGAAGAAGAAGGACAGCAGGATGGCCAGCACCAGCTCGGCCAGGCCGGACAGCACGGTGAGCAGGATGCCCAGCAGCTGCTGGGCGATCATGCCGGCATAGGGCTGCAGCAGGTTGGTCAGCGGCGAGAAGTCGAGCTGCAGCGCATCCCAGCGCTCCTTCAGCCATTCGCCGATCATGGGGACGTGGACCAGGCGGTCGCCGAGGCCGGGCAGGCCGGTGGAGATCAGGTTCTCCACCCCGGTGCGCAGGCCCTCGACATCCTCGGCGCGGATCGGCGCGGCGAAGAGCAGCGGCAGGCCGACCAGCAGCATCTCGGCCGTGACCATGACCAGGGCGGCGAGCGTGGGCGACAGCCGCAGCCGGTCGCGCAGCGTCCGGTAGGCCGGCCAGGTGCAGAAGGCCAGGATGGCGGCCCAGAGCAGCGCCGAAAGGAAGGGCCGCAGCACCAGCAGGCAGCCGACCAGCAGCGCCCCCAGCGCCACCAGGCCCAGCAGGCGCGCCGGCCGCAGCCCGCGGTCGTCGGAGGAGGAGGCGTTCATGCGGCGGACCATGCCTGAGGCGCAGCGCTTTCGCCAGCGTGCCCCGCGGCCTGTTGCGGTCAGCTTGTCTGACAAGGTCTTGCGCTTTGGGCCAAGGGCCTTAGCGTGCCCGGCCAAGGCCTCGCCGCCCGAAGGCGGGGCGCCCGCCGGAGAGGAATCCGCCATGCCGCGCTTCGCCGCGAACCTGTCCATGATGTTCCAGGAGCTGCCCTTCCTGGAGCGTTTCGCCGCCGCCCGCGCCGCCGGCTTCGAGGCGGTGGAGTTCCTCTTCCCCTATGACTTCAAGCCGGCCGAGATCGCGCAGCGGCTGCGTGACAACGGGCTGCAGCAGGTGCTGTTCAACGCGCCGCCGGGCGACTGGGCCAATGGCGAGCGCGGCACCGCCTGCATCCCCGGCCGCGGCCAGGAATTTCGCGACGGCCTCCTGAAGGCGCTGGACTATGCCACGGCGCTGGACTGCCCGCGGCTGCATGTCATGGCCGGGCTGGCGCCGGCCGGCGTCGCGCATGACACGCTGACCGCGACCTATGCCGTCAACCTGGACTGGGCGGCCACCGAATGCGCCAAGGCCGCGGTGAAGCCGGTGATCGAGCCGATCAACCAGCGTGACATTCCAGGACTCTTCCTGCGCAGCATGGACCAGGGGGCAGCGATCATCGCGGCGATCGGGCCGGAGCGGCTCGGGCTGCAATTCGACCTCTATCACTGCCAGGTGAGCGAGGGCGACATCGTCAAGCGCGTCGAGAAGCACCTGGCCGTCATCGCGCATATGCAGGTCGCCGACGTGCCGGGCCGCAACGAGCCCGGCACCGGCGAGGTCAACTGGCCTTACGTCTTCCAGCGCATCGACGCGCTCGGCTTCCGCGGCTGGATTGGCTGCGAGTACCGGCCGGCAGGCGAGACCACCGCCGGGCTCGGCTGGTTCGCGCCCTACAAGGCGGCTTGAAGAAACCTTCGACACCGACGAGGAACAACGCCATGCAGATCGGATTCATCGGCCTCGGCATCATGGGGCGCCCGATGGCGCTGCACCTGAAGAATGCGGGGCATGACCTGCTGGTGCCGGACCGCGCCAGCCTCGCCGCCGAGATCCGCGACGCGGCGAAGGTGCTGCCGGATGCCGCCGCCGTCGCCGCCGCGGCCGAGGTCATCATCCTGATGGTGCCCGACACCCCCGACGTCGAGGCGGTGCTGTTCGGCCCGAAGGGCGTGGCCGAAGGGCTGGCGCCCGGCAAGCTGGTGATCGACATGAGCTCGATCAGCCCGACGGCCACCAAGGATTTCGCGGCGCGCGTCAACAACCTCGGCTGCGACTATCTCGACGCGCCGGTCTCCGGCGGCGAGGTCGGCGCCAAGGGCGCGTCGCTCACCATCATGGTGGGCGGCCCGCAGGCGGCCTTCGACCGCGCGACGCCGCTGTTCCAGGCGATGGGCAAGAACATCACGCTGGTGGGCGAATCCAACGGCGCCGGCCAGACCTGCAAGGTGGCGAACCAGATCGTCGTCGCGCTGACCATCGAGGCGGTGGGCGAGGCGCTGGTCTTCGCCTCCAAGGCCGGCGCCGATCCGGCCAAGGTGCGGCAGGCGCTGATGGGCGGACTCGCCACCTCGCGCATCCTCGAGCTGCATGGCGAGCGGATGATCAAGCGCACCTTCGCGCCCGGCTTCCGCATCGCGCTCCACCAGAAGGACCTGAACCTGGCGCTGCAATCGGCGAAGGAGCTCGGCGTCGCGCTGCCCAACACGGCGTCGACGCAGTCGCTGTTCTCGGCGGTCGTGGCGAATGGCGGCGGGCAGCTCGATCATTCCGGACTGGTGCAGGCGCTCGAGCTGCTGGCCGCGCACAAGGTGGCCGAAGGCTGAGGCGGCATCACGGCTGATCACGCGGATGCGCCGCCGGAACGGGCGGCGCATCACGGTCGCTTGCGGCGGTCAAATGCATCCGGTTACCGCAATTCAGTGATTGCCAACGGTCGCAACTGACCGCATTTTCCTGCACGAACTCCAGCCCACGAGATTCCCGCAGCCCCGGCGCTGCCGCCGTGGCCTGATATCGATAAGAGGTGTCATGCGTTTCGCCGATATCGGTCAGCAGCTGCGGGCCTACCGTCTCGAATCCGGGCTGCGCGCCGAGGAAATCGCAGCGCGCCTGGGCGTGTCGCGCGCCGCGCTGTATCGCTATGAGAAGGGGGAGGTGATCAAGCTCGACACCATCCGCCGTCTCGCCGAGCTGCTGAAGATCTCGCCGCTGTCGCTGCTGGGCATCGGCGTCGAGTATTTCTCGCGCCCCATCGCCTTCCAGGAGCGGCTGCGCCAGGTCGAGGAGCAGTCGGACCAGATCCTGCAGGTCGGCGGCGCGGTCTGCTACCAGACCACGACCGAGGGCTTCGACGGCGCCCTGGCCGAGGCCTGGGCGGAGACCGCCGATTCCTCCGCCGAGCGGATCGCCGCCCGCGCCGGCGCCGACCAGGCCATGGGCCTGCTGGCGGCGCGCAAGAAGCTGCACCAGGCGCGCCGCGCCACCATCATCGCCATGCTGTCGGAAGCCGCGCTGCGGCGCTTCCTGACCGATGGCGTCGCCGGCGGCCTGGCGCTGTCCGAGCGCACCCGCACCCGCTGCCGGCTTGCCGCCCGCGCCGAGGCCGAGAGCATCGCCAACCTGATGGAAAGCGTCCCCATCGGCCTGCAGCTCGGCCTGCTGGCCGCCGAGCCGGCCGGCAACTTCCTGGTGCTGCGCGGCCGCGAGCGGGCGCATGTCTGCACCTCGCCCTTCCCGCCCGACATGACGGCGAGCGCGACCGTCGGCGTCGGCACCATCACCGCCGCCGACGAGGCGATCGCCGCGCATCAGCGCGTGGCCGAGGCGGCCTGGCGCAACGCGCTGAAGGGTCCGGCCGCCGCCAGCCGCGTGCGCGACCTGATCCGCGAAGTCGGCCCCCGTTGATCTTCCAGGGCCGCCCCCTCGGCGGGGGGCGGCGGGTCACTCCGGTGGGGCCAGCTCCAGCCGTGCCTCCATCACCTCGTCATCCTCCGTAGACCGCCTGAGCGAGAAGCCCAGCGCTCGGATGAAGCCCAGCATCGGCCGGTTGTCGGCCAGCACCTGGCCGACGACGCGCTGCAGCCCCTGGGCGCGGCCCCAGTCGATCAGCCGCTGCATCAGGTGGCGGCCCAGCCCTTCCCCCTTCCAGTCCGGCAGGGTGACGACGGCGAACTCGCCCTGGTCGCCGCCGGGCCCGCCGCCGGCCTCGCGGATCAGCCGGGCGACGCCGACGGTGCGCGGCGCGGCGCCCTCGCGCTCCTCCACCGCGACGAAGGCCATCTCGCGGTCGTAGTCGATCTGCGTCATGCGGGCGATCTGCGTCGCCGGCAGCTCTCTCAGCTGGCTGAAGAAGCGCCAGCGGACGTCTTCCGGGGAGAGATGCCGGAAGGCCTCGGCATGGGCGGCGGCGTCCTCGGGGCGGATCGGGCGGATCAGCAGGCGGCGGCCCTTGCGGCTGGTCCAGTCCTCGGCGAGCTCCGCCGGATAGGGCGGCACGGCCAGCTGGGACAGCTCGCCCTCGGGCCGCAGCGCGCCGGAGGCGTCCAGCACCAGCACGCCATCGGCATCGGCCAGCAGCGGGTTGAGGATCATCCCCTCCAGCTCGGGGAAGTCGACCGCCAGCTGCGACAGCCGCACCACGGCATCGGCCACCTGCGTGACATCGACCGCGGCATGGTCGCGGAACCCTTCCAGCAGCCGGGCGCCGCGGGTGCGGCGGATCATCGCCAGGGCCAGGGTGCGGTTCAGCGGCGGCAGGTCGAAGGCGACGTCGGCCTCGAAGTCGGAGGCGGTGCCGCCGCGGCCATAGCCGATCCAGGGGCCGAACATCGGGTCGTCGCCCAGGCGGATGCGCAGCTCATGCCCGCGCGGCCCCTGGGTGCCGGCCTGGCGCTGCACCAGGAAGCCGTCGATCCGCGCGCCAGGGCGGTCCTGGCGGATGCGGGCCAGCATGGCGATGGCGGCGGCGCGCAGGCTGGCCACGTTGTTCAGCCCGAGCGCCACGCCGCCGACCTCGGTCTTGCGCGGCAGGTCGGGGCTCAGGATCTTCAGCACCACCGGGAAGCCCAGCCGCATCGCCGCCGTCACCGCCGCATCCACCCCCGCCGCCGCCACGCCCGGCACCACCGGCAGGCCATAGGCGGCGAGCAGCGCCAGCGCCTCGGCCTCGGTGAAATGGCGGCGGCCCTCGGCGCGCAGGCTGTCGACCAGCGCGCGCGCCTTCGCCCGGTCGGGCGCCACCTCGACCAGGTCGCGCGGCGGCAGCTCGGCGGCGGCGGCCCGGTTGCGGCGGTCGACCGCCAGGTGCAGCGCGCCGCGCACCGCGGCCTCGGGCGTCGCGAAGACCGCGAGCCCGGCCCCGGCCAGAGAGCGCCGCGCCGCCTGCCCGGTCGCCTGGCCGAGCCAGCCGACCAGCACCGGCGCCCCCCTGGTGGCGCGGGCGGCAGCCGCCAGGCCTTCGCGCGCCAGCGCGTCGTCCTGGCCGAGCATGCCCGGCGCATGCAGCGCCACCACCGCATCCACCCCCGGCAGGGCGGCGAGCAGGGCGGCGGCCTCGCCCAGCCGGTGCCCGGCGCCGGGAGGCAGCACCAGCGGGTTGCCCAGCGGCTGGCCGGCGCTTCCCGGCGGCAAAGCCAGGTCGAGCATGGCCTGGGCCGCCGCATCCCACTCGGCCAGCCGGGCACCGCCCTGCAGCACCGCGTCGGCCGCCAGCTGCGCCGGGCCCTGGCCATTGGCCAGCACGGCGATGCGGTCGCCGGCCAGCGAGTCCTGCCCGCGCCGCTGCGCCGGGCGCAGCCGGGCCAGCGTCTCGGCGGCGGCCAGCAGATCCTCCAGCCCGTTGACCCGCAGCACGCCGGCGCGGCGCAGCGCCGCCTCCATCACCGCGTCGCCGATGCCGCTGGCATCCGCCTGCCGCCCGCCGGGGCGGATCGCCACCACCGGCCGGGTCCGTGCCGTGGCCCGCGCCGCCGAGATGAACATGCGGCGGTTCTTGATCCGCCGCAGGTCGAGCAGCACGGCGCCGGCCGCCGGATCGCGCGCCAGCCAGTCGAGGGCCAGGGCAAAGCCCAGCCCGTGATTGGTGCCGATGCCCAGGATGTGGCTGAAGCCGAGCTCCTCGCCCTCGGCCCAGTCGATGATGGCCCGCGCCATGGCCGCCGACTGGCAGAGCAGCGCCAGCCGCCCCGGCCGCGGCGGCAGGTGCGACAGGCTGGCGTTCAGCCCGATCGCCGGCAGGCAGAGGCCGAAGCTGTGCGCGCCGATCGCCTGCACGCCGGTCCGCGCCGAGAGCGCCGCCAGCGCCGGCGCGGCCACCGGGAAGATCGCCGCGAAGCAGCCGCGCGCGGCCAGCGCCTCCATCGCCGCGGGCTGTGCCTCGGGCGAGAGGCAGATGACGGCCAGGTCCGGCGGCTCGGCCAGCGCGGGGATATCGGCGGCCGGCTCCAGCCCTTCCGCCGGCATGCCGATCACCTGCAGCCGCCCCTGGAAGCCGCCGGCGGCCAGGTTGCGGGCGATGACGCCGGACTCGGACAGCGCCGGGTCGGCCAGCAGCAGCACCGAGCGCGGGCGGAACAGCGCCGCCTCGCGGAAGCCAGGCTGGCGGCGCGGCAGGGCAAGCGGCAGCTTCATGGGCCCTCCCCGGTCTCGATGGCTGCCAGCTTTGGCGCAAGCCATGCCGCGCTGCAACAGGGCGGGCCGCAGGCTCTGCTCCGCCCGCGTGCAAAAAAAACGCAAGCTCGCCGCGCCTGCGCGGGGCGGAGAAATCTTCCACTCCGCGCATCTTTCCTGGCATGCGGGGCAAAGACTCGCCAGCGCGGCGCAGCCGGGGTAAGGCCTCGCGCGCATGCGCCGGGACAGGCGGTCGCGGGCGCCGCGCGCCCCCGGGTTGCCGCGCCTTGACCGCGCCTTTATAGCCATCCCGACGCCAGAGAGGTGCTTGAACTTGGCCAGTATCGCCCCCCTCCCCGACGCTTCCGCCAACCCCGCCATTGCCGCCCAGGCCGCGATCCTGGCCCGGCCGGTGACCGAGACGCGGCGCATGGCCGATGCCATCCGGGCGCTGGCGATCGACGCCGTCGAAAAGGCCAAATCCGGCCATCCCGGCATGCCGATGGGCATCGCCGACGCCGCGACCGTGCTCTTCACCAAGTTCCTGCGGCATGACGCGGCCGATCCGCGCTGGGCCGACCGCGACCGCTTCGTGCTGTCGGCCGGCCACGGCTCGATGCTGCTCTATGCCTGGCTGCACCTGTCCGGCCATGCCGGCATGGGCATCGATGACCTGAAGAACTTCCGCCAGCTGCATTCGGTGGCCGCCGGCCATCCCGAATACGGCGAGCACCCGGCGATCGAGACCACCACCGGGCCGCTCGGCCAGGGGCTGGCCAATGCCGTCGGCATGGCCATGGCGGAGCGGCATCTTGCCGCCCGCTTCGGCAAGTCGCTGGTCGACCACCGCACCTGGGTGATCGCCGGCGACGGCTGCCTGATGGAAGGCATCAGCCACGAGGCGGCCTCCATCGCCGGGCATTTCAAGCTGGGCAAGCTGACCGTCCTCTGGGACGACAACAGCATCTCGATCGATGGCGACGTGGCGCTGTCCTCCTCGGACGACGTGCTGAAGCGCTTTCTTTCCTATGGCTGGGCGGTCAAGCGCGTCGACGGGCATGATCCGGCCGCCGTGGAAAAGGCGCTCGACGCGGCGACGCGCTCGAAGAAGCCGACCATCATCGCCTGCAAGACCATCATCGGCTTCTCGGCGCCGACCAAGGCCGGCACCGCCGGCAGCCATGGCAGCCCGCTGGGCGGTCCCGAGGCGGCCGCCGCCAAGGAGGCGCTGGGCTGGACCAGCGGCCCCTTCGAGGTGCCGGAAGACATCAAGGCCGCCTGGGAGGCCGCCGGCCGCCGCGCCGCCGGCGCCCGCCGCTCCTGGCTGAAGCGCCTGGCCAACCACCCGCAGAAGGGTGACTTCGAGCGCGCCATGGCCGGCAAGCTGCCGGAAGGCTGGCACGAGGCGGCCAGCGCGCACCGCGCGAAGCTGGCCGAGGACAAGCCGAAGCTCGCGACCCGCGTCGCCAGCCAGCGCGCCCTCGAGGTGCTGGTGCCGGCGATCCCGGAAATGATCGGCGGCTCGGCGGATCTCACGGGCTCGAACAACACCAACGTCAAGGGCGTCCCGGCCATGACGCCGTCCAGCATGGGCGGGCGCTACGTGCATTGGGGCATCCGCGAGCACGGCATGGCCGCGGCCATGAACGGCATGGCGCTGCATGGCGGCACCATCCCCTATTCCGGCACATTTCTGGTCTTCGCCGACTACATGCGGCCGTCGATCCGGCTGGCTGCGCTGATGCGGCAGCGGGCGATCCATGTGCTGACGCATGACAGCATCGGGTTGGGCGAGGACGGCCCGACCCACCAGCCGGTCGAGACGCTCGCCAGCCTGCGCGCCATCCCCAACCTGCACGTCTTCCGCCCGGCCGATGCCATGGAGACGGCGGAATGCTGGGAGCTCGCCGTGCAGCGGGCCGACGGCCCCGCCGTGCTGGCGCTGTCGCGGCAGAACCTGCCGGCGCTGCGCACCGAGGCCGGCGAGAACAAGTCGGCCCGCGGCGGCTATGTCCTGGCCGAGGCCTCGGGCCCGCGCCGCGCCACGCTGATCGCGACCGGCTCCGAGGTGCATCTGGCGATCGCCGCGCGCGAGACGCTGGAGGCCGAGGGCATCGCGACCGCCGTGGTCTCCCTGCCCTGCTGGGAGCTCTTCGCGCTGCAGGACGAGAGCTACCGCGCGGCGGTGCTGGGCCAGGCGCCGCGCATCGGCATCGAGGCCGCGCTGGGCTTCGGCTGGGACCGCTGGCTCGGTTCTGATGCAACCTTCATCGGCATGACGGGTTTTGGCGCCTCGGCGCCAGCCGAGGACCTTTACCGCCATTTCGGCATCACGGCCGAGGCGGCTGTGGCCGCGGTCAAGCGCAAGCTGGGCTGACCCGTTCCCGGGAGGGGCGGGCGAGCGACGGACGCCGCCGGCAAAGGCCGGCGGCGGGTTAGGCGGATCCAGGGGAGCCTTCCCCCGGACCGCAACGGGAAAGACGAGGAAAGACACCATGGCTGTTAAGGTCGCGATCAACGGGTTCGGGCGCATCGGTCGCCTGGTGCTGCGCGCCATCGTCGAGAGCGGGCGCACCGATGTCGAGGTCGCCGCGATCAACGACCTGGGCAGCGTCGAAGCCAATGCCCACATGTTCCGCTACGACAGCGTCCATGGCGTCTTCCCCGGCGAGGTGAAGGTCGAGGGCGACAGCATCACCATCGTCCATAACGGCCGCACCTATGGCCCGATCAAGGTCAGCGCCGAGCGCGACCCGACCAAGGCGCCCTACCAGGGCATCGACGTCGCCATGGAGTGCACCGGCCTCTTCACCACCAAGGACTCGGCCAGCCAGCTGCTGAAGGCCGGCGCCCGCAAGGTGCTGATCTCGGCCCCCGGCGACGGCGCCGACGCCACCATCGTCTATGGCGTGAACCACAAGGTCCTGACCAAGGACATGACCGTGGTCTCCAACGCCTCCTGCACCACCAACTGCCTGGCGCCGATCGCCAAGGTGCTGCACGAGAATTACGGCATCGAGCGTGGCTACATGGTCACCATCCACGCCTATACGGGCGACCAGCGCACGGTCGACACCCTGCACAAGGACCTGCATCGCGCCCGCGCCGCGGCCGTCTCGGCGATCCCGACCTCGACGGGCGCCGCCAAGGCCGTGGGTCTGGTGCTGCCGGAGCTGAAGGGCAAGCTGGACGGCACCGCCATCCGCATCCCGACGCCGAACGTCTCGCTGGTCAGCCTCGACTTCGTGCCGAAGAAGACGGGCATCACCAAGGAAGAGATCAACGCGGTGATGAAGGCCGCGGCGGAAGGCGAGCTGAAGGGGATCCTCGGCTACAACACGGCGCCGCTCGTCTCGATCGACTTCAACCACAACCCGCATTCCTCGACCTTCGACGCCACCCAGACCCAGGTGGTCGACGGCGCCCTGGTCCGCGTGATGAGCTGGTACGACAACGAGTGGGGCTTCTCCAACCGCATGTCGGACACCGCTGCCCTGCTCGGCAGCCTCTGAGCTCCAGGAAGTAGCTGAAAAATGCCCGCTTTCCGGACGCTGGATCAACTCGAACCCGCCGGAAAGCGGGTTCTGCTGCGCGCCGACCTGAACCTGCCGGTGCGCGACGGCAAGATCTCCGACACCACCCGCATCGACCGGCTGGTGCCGACGATCCGCGAGCTCGCCGACAAGGGCGCCCGCGTCATCGTCTGCAGCCATTTCGACCGCCCCAAGGGCAAGCGCGTCCCCGAGATGTCGCTGAAGCCGATGGCGGTGGCGCTGGGCGAGGCGCTGGGCCGCCCCGTCGGCTTCGCCGATGACTGCGTCGGCCCTGACGCCGAGGCCGCCGTCGCCGGGCTGAAGGACGGCGATGTCCTCGTTCTCGAGAACACCCGCTTCCATGCCGGCGAGGAGAAGAACGACCCCGCCCTGGTGGACGGGCTCGCGAAGCTGGCGGACGTCTTCGTCAACGACGCCTTCTCCGCCGCGCATCGCGCGCATGCCTCGACCGAGGGCGTGGCGCACAAGCTGCCAGCCTATGCCGGGCGGCTGATGCAGGCGGAGCTGGAGGCGCTGGACGCGGCGCTGGGCACCCCGTCCCGCCCGGTGGTCGCCATCGTCGGCGGCGCCAAGGTCTCCACCAAGCTCGACCTGCTCGGCAACCTGTCGAAGAAGGTCGACGTGCTGGTGATCGGCGGCGCCATGGCCAACACCTTCCTCGCCGCCCAGGGCAAGGCCATGGGCAAGTCGCTGCAGGAAGCCGAGATGCACGACACGGCGCTGCGCATCCTGGACGAGGCCCGCGCCGCCGGCTGCACCATCCTGCTGCCGACCGACCTGGTCGTCGCCGAGGCCTTTGCCGCCAATGCGCCGAACCAGACCGTCTCGGTCGACAATGTGCCCGCGGGCATGATGGCGCTGGATGTCGGGCCGGCCACGGTGGCGGCTGTCGAGTCGGAGCTGAAGCGCGCCTCCACCCTGGTGTGGAACGGCCCCTTCGGCGCCTTCGAGATCCCGCCCTTCGACACCGCGACGGTGCAGGTGGCGCAGACGGCGGCGGGGCTGACCACCTCCGCCGGGTTGAAGAGCATCGGCGGCGGCGGCGACACCGTCTCGGCGCTGCGCCATGCCGGGGTGGCCGACCGCATGACCTATGTCTCCTCGGCCGGCGGCGCCTTCCTGGAATGGCTCGAGGGCAAGACCCTGCCGGGCGTCGCGGTGCTCGCGAAGTAGGCCGCGCCCGGTCCGGCGATCGGTCTGCGATACGTCGGGCGGACACGGATCGGACAGGCTGATTTTACCCGGTCCCGGGGGGTGGCGCAGGCTGCTTCCCGGGTCCACATTCCGGCGGACTCTCGTGAACGAGGAGACGCTGTGATGTACCAAGACGTTCAGCTGCACATCGACGGCCAGTGGCGCGCGGCCACCGGCGGCGGCACCATTCCCGTCCTCAACCCGGCCACCGAAGAGCAGATCGGCACCGTCCCGCACGCCACCCAGGCGGACATGGACGAGGCGCTGGCCGCGGCCGAGCGCGGCTTCGCGGTGTGGAAGAAGGTCTCGGCCTTCGACCGCTCGAAGCTGATGCGCAAGGCGGCCGAGCTGCTGCGCGAGCGCGCCGACAAGATCGCCCGCCTGATGACCCTGGAGCAGGGCAAGCCGCTGCCGGAAGCGAAGATGGAGGTGCTCGCCGGCGCCGACATCATCGACTGGTTCGCCGAGGAGGCCCGCCGCGCCTATGGCCGCGTCATCCCGGCCCGGGCCGAGGGCGTCTACCAGCTGGTGGTGAAGGAGCCGGTGGGCCCCGTCGCCGCCTTCACGCCCTGGAACTTCCCGATCAACCAGGTGGTGCGCAAGCTGTCCGCGGCGCTGGCCACCGGCTGCTCGATCATCGTCAAGGCGCCGGAAGAGACCCCGGCCTCGCCGGCCGAGCTGATCCGCTGCTTCCTCGATGTCGGCCTGCCGAAGGGCGTGGTCGGCCTGCTCTACGGCGTGCCGGCGGAGATCTCCTCCTATCTGATCCCGCATCCGACGATCAAGAAGGTGACCTTCACCGGCTCGACCCCGGTGGGCAAGCACCTGGCCGAGCTGTCGGGCAAGTACATGAAGCGCGCCACGATGGAGCTCGGCGGCCATGCGCCGGCGATCGTCTTCGAGGATGCCGATATCGAGCATGCGGCGAAGACGCTGGCCACCAGCAAGTTCCGCAATGCCGGCCAGGTCTGCGTCTCGCCGACGCGCTTCCTGGTGCATGAGAAGGCCTTCGACCAGTTCGTCGACACCTTCACCAGCTATGCCAAGTCGCTCAAGGTCGGCAACGGCCTCGAGGACGGCACCCAGATGGGTCCGCTGGCCAATGACCGGCGCATCCCGGCGATGGAGACGCTGATCTCGGATGCCAGCCAGAAGGGCGCCGAGATCCGCACCGGCGGCAGCCGCATCGGCAACAAGGGCTATTTCTTCGAGCCGACGGTGATCACCGGCCTGACGCGCGAGATGCGCGCCATGAACGAGGAGCCCTTCGGCCCGCTGGCGCTGATGGTGCCGTTCAAGGAGTTCGACGAGGTCGTCGAGGAGAGCAACCGCCTGCCCTTCGGCCTGGCGGCCTATGCCTTCACCAGGTCGGCCAAGACGGCGAATGCCATCGCGTCGCAGGTCGAGACCGGCATGATGACAATCAACCACCTCGGCCTGGCCCTGCCGGAAGTGCCCTTCGGCGGCACCAAGGACAGCGGCTACGGTTCGGAAGGCGGCAGCGAGGCGATCGAAGCCTATCTGATCACCAAGTTCGTGACGCAGGCTGGTCTCTGAGATCCGGCGCCGGGCGACAGCGTCGCCCGGCACTTGCAGAAAAAGGTCCGGGGGAATTCCTTCCCCCGGCCTTTTTTTTATGCCGCGGTTTCGGTCGCCTGTTCCCGGCTGACGAGCACCTTGTCGATGCGTCGCCCGTCCATGTCGACGATCTCGAAGCGCCAGCCGGCCCAGACGATGCGGTCGCCTTCGCGGGGCACGCGCTGCAGCAGCGCCAGCATCAGCCCGGCGACGGTGTGATAGGACCCTTCCGCCGGCAGCTCCGGCAGGTCGAGGCGCGATTTCAGCTCGTCGCTCGGCATCATGCCGTCCAGCAGCAGGGTGCCGTCGTGGCGCTCGACCACGTCGCCGGCCGCGGCGGGGGTGGGGGCCGGGCCGAGCTCGCCGACAATGGCTTCCAGCAGGTCGGAGGCGGTGACGACGCCTTCGAAGCTGCCGTATTCGTCCATCACCAGGGCGATGCCCAGCGGGTCGGCGCGCAGCCGCTCCAGCGCATCCATGGCCGAGAGGTTGTCGGGCAGCACCATGGGCTGGCGGAGCGCGGGCGCGATGTCCAGCTTGCCACCCGCCAGCAGCTGGTCCAGCAGGTCCTTCACCACCACCACGCCGGTGACATTGTCGATGCGGCGGTCGGCGACGACGAAGCGGGTGACCGGCGAGGCGCGCAGCCGGCTGGCGATCTCGGCCTCGGGGGCCTCGCGCTCCAGCCATTCGACCTCGTTGCGCGGCGTCATCAGGGCGCGGACCGGCTTGTCGGCCAGGCGCAGGACTCGCTCGATCATGTGGCGCTCCTCGCTGTCCAGGGCGCCGGCCTCGACGCCTTCGGCGACGGCGGCCTTGACCTCCTCCTCGGTGATACTGGCCGAGACGGCGCGGGAGGCGCCGAGCAGGCCCAGCACCAGGGCCGAGGAGCGCGACAGCAGCCAGACCATCGGCGCCGCGATGCGGGAGAGCAGCAGCATGGGCGGCGCGACGATGACGGCCACCGCCTCCGGATTGCGCAGCGCCAGCTGCTTCGGCACCAGCTCGCCCAGGATCAGCGAGGCATAGGTGATGGCGAGCACCACGGCGGTGAGCGCCAGCTCGTTGGCGTAGAGCGCCATGCCCGGGATCATCGCCAGCACGCCGGCCAGGCGCTGGGCCAGACCCTGCCCCGCGAAGGCGCCGGCCAGGACGCCGACCAGGGTGATGCCGACCTGGACGGTGGGCAGGAAGCGCTGCGGGTCCTCCATCAGCGTCAGCGCGGCCGAGGCGCCGGCGCGGCCCTGGCGCTGCATGCCCAGCAGGCGGACCTTGCGGGCAGAGACGATGGCCAGCTCGCTCATGGCGAAGATGCCGTTCAGCAGCACCAGCAGCAGGATCACGGCCAGTTCCAGCGCGACGTCCATGGGGATGGCCAAGCTCCTCTGCGGCGATGCGGCAGCCGGTTCTAGGGCCTGGCCCGCCTTCGGTCACGCCCCCTGGCCGCGGCGAATGGCCCCATTCCTGCCATCAAGCGGCCGATCCCCTGCCGCATCGGCTGCCCAGAAGGAAGGGGCGGCACAAGGGCCGCGACCGATGCCCGGACCGATTCCGATGAATGCACAGGCTCGACCCCCGATCGTGAACGAACCCCGCCTGACGGCGGCCGCGCTTTCGCGGCCGGCCGGGGATGCGGCGCATCGGCGACGTGCGGGCTGGCCGGGCGGCCGGCCTGGGCTGCTGGCCGTGCTGGTGCTGCTGGCGCTGGCGCAGTTCGCCGCCTGGCGGGCTGCCGGCGTGCAGAGCCCGGGCTTCCCCTTGGCCGCGGCGCTGCTGGGCACGCTGGCCGGCTATGCCGCGCTGCGGGGGCCCGGCGGCCTGCGGACGGGCGCCATCATCGGGCTGTTCCTGCTGGCGCAGGGCCTGTCCTCGCTGCTGATGGCCTCGGCCTGGCACGGTCATGCGGCGCTGCCCACCCTGCCCTGGCTGGCGGCCCAGGCGGCGGCCAGCCTGCTGCTGCTGCACCGCGCCCGGCTGATCGCCGAGGCAATGGCGCCGCGCAGCTTCGCCCGCCGCGTGCCGGCGCTGGCCGGTGCCCTGCTGCGGCCGCTGCCCAAGGTCTCCCTGCACCTGCCCGTGGCCGATGCCCCGTTGCCGGCGCTGCGTGCCACACTGGAGTCGCTGGCCGAGCTCGACTATCCGGCGCTGGAGGTGCTGGTGGTCGATGCCAGCGACGCCCCCGGCCATTGGGAGCCGGTGGCCGAGCATGTCGCCCGGCTGAGCCCGCGCTTCCGCTTCTTCCATATCGGCGCCTGCCCCGAGGCCGCCCGCGGCTTCGCCCTGCGCGAGACGGCGCCGGAGGCACTGCTGGTCGGTCTGGTCGAGCCCGGCGCGGCGGTCGACAGCGACTGGCTGCGCCGCTGCCTGCCGCTGTTCCTGGGCCATCAGGGGCTGGGCTTCGTCCAGGCGGGCAGCGCCGCGCCGACCGTCCACGACGCCCTGGCCGAGCGGCTGGCTTATGCCGCCGAGCCGCAATCCTGGCCGCTGCCGCGCCAGGCCGCCAACGAGCAGATGGCGGTGACGCTGCAGGGCTCGCTGTCTCTGGTCCGCGCCGATGCGCTGCGCCTGGCCGGCGGCTGGGACCTGGCCGCCCCGGACCAGCCGGCCGAGCTGGGCCTGCGGCTGCTGCGCCAGGGCTGGGAGGCGCTGGACCTGCCCGACTCCATGGGCCATGCCGCGCCGCGCGCCGAGGCCGCGCCCGGGCTGCTGCAGCGGCTGGCGCGCCATGCGGACGTGCTGTTCTCCTTGCGGCATCGCGGGCTGACGCCGGGGCAGCGGCGCCACCTGCTGGCGCCGGCCGGTGCGGCGCTGACCGAGGCGCTGTGGCTGGGCATGGCGCTGCTGGGGACCGGCGCGACGCTGGGGATGCTGGCCGCGCGCCAGCTGGGCCAGGCGCCGGTGATGCCCTTCGCCGCCGTCGCGCTGCTGCTGCCGCTGGCGGCGATGCTGCCGGCCCTGCTGCTGGCGCCCCGCGGCCATCGCGCCCTGGCGATCGTCGCCGCGCTGGCGCTGATGCCCGCGCGCGGCGCCGAGGTCTGGCGCGTGGCCACCGCCTGGCAGACCCGGCGCCCGCCGCTGCCGGCCGGCAGCCTGGCCGCGATGCTGGGGATGCTGGCGCTGATCAGCCTGCCGGCGGCGCCGCTGTGGAGCGCCGTGCTGCTGGGCTTCGCCCTGCCCGATGCCGCCGGCTGGCTGGTGGGGCGCAAGCTGCGGCCGCAGAGCCCGGCCGACTGGGCCTGACTTAAGCCGCGACGCGCTCGGCCCCGATCAGGGCAAGGCCCTCGGCGACCGAGACAAACTCGCCGCCATGGGCGACGCGCCCGGCGCCGAAGCGGTTCTCGAACAGATGGCGGACGGCGGGCACCAGCGAGGTGCCGCCGGTCAGGAAGACCCGGTCCACCGCCTCCGGCCCGACGCCGGCATCCGCCAGGGCCTGGTCGACGGCGCCGGCGATGCGGGTCAGCTCCGGGCTGATCCAGCGCTCGAAATCGGCGCGCTGCACCTCTTCCTCCAGCAGGAAGCCGCCATGCCTGAAGCGCAGTACCGCGCTGTCGGCCTTGGACAGCGCCGCCTTCACGCCGGAGACCGCCTGGTACAGGGCATAGCCGGTCTCGTCCTCGACCAGCTGCATCAGGTGCTGCAGCTTCTCTGGATGGTCGGCGGCGCGGGCGACCTCGGCGATCTCGCGCATGGTGCGGGGGGCGCGCATCAGCGACAGCCGGTGCCAGCGGGCGAAGCTGGTGTAGAAGCTGGGCGGCACCGGCAGCGCCGTGCCCATGACGCGGTAGCTGTCGCCCTTGCCCAGCCGCGGCGAGACCACGTTGTCGATGATACGGTAGTCGAAGGCGTCGCCGGCAATGCCCAGCCCCGCATGGCCCAGGGCACGCACCGCCTTGGCATGGCCCGGCTCGAAGCGGATCAGCGAGAAGTCGGAGGTGCCGCCGCCGAAATCGCCCACCAGCACATTGGCCGGCGCGTCGAGGGTGGCAGCGAAGCGGTGGCCCGCCGCCTCGGGCTCGAGGGCGAAATCCAGCCCGCTCCAGCCGGCGCCGCCGAAGGCCTTGCGCAGCCGGGACTCCGCCAGCTCGTCATCGGCATTGTCGCCGACGAAGCGGACCGGGCGGCCGGCGACGACATGCGCATCGCCCAGCTTCCCCGCGCCGCCGCCCGAGCTCGCCAGCAGCGAGCGCAGGAACAGGGAGATCAGCTCCTCCAGGCCGAAGGCGCGGCCGAAGATGCGGGTCTCGGAAAAGCTGCGGCTGGCCAGGTAGCTCTTCATCGACATGATCAGCCGGCAGCCCAGCGGATCGTCCAGATAGGCCTCGATCGCCTGCGGCCCGGCGGCATGCTGCAGCCGGCCGCGCGAGGGCCCGGTCTCCTCGGCCCAGAAGCAGAGCAGCGAGCGGAAGGTGTCCACCACGCCGCTGCCGGTCGCGTAGCGGATGCTGGCGACCTGCCCATCCGCCTGGCGCAGCGCGATGACGCTGTTGGTGGTGCCGAAGTCGATGCCGATGACGTCAGCCATAAGGGCCTGCCTGCTCGCTGAGGGTGACGGCGCGGGCCGCCGGTCGGGGGGCGCGCGTTAGAGCAGATTGCCGTGAGCATGGGAAGCCACCCGCCCCCGCCCGCGCTTAATGACCTAGTGTGAAAGCGGGGTTCGCGTGTCGCGCGAGAAGGGCGCGCCAACGATCTCGAAATTTTCATCCCTGTCCAAATTGTGAGATGGCTTCGGCCGCGCAGATGCGTTAACAATTCATCAACACACCGACCGCCACAGCGAACGGGGCCCCGCATCCATGGACCAGTCCTCGACCCTCCTCGCCTTCCCCCAGGTCCCGGAAGACCGCCTGCGCCTGGCGCTGCGCCGGCTCGAGGCCGCGCTGGCCGAGCAGGCCACCGCCGTCGCCGAGTTCCGCAGCAACCTGGGCGCGCTCAAGGAAGCCACCAGCGGCCTGGCCACCCAGGTGAACCACTACAACGAGACGCTCGACCGCACCGCCAGCCAGGTGCAATACGCCCACCAGGCCGCCCGCCGGCTGGAGCGCACCGCCGACCGCATGGTGTCGATGGGTTGACCGACGGGCGGGCGAAGGCCCTGCCCTTTCCCTGAGGCCGCCCCGCCGCTAGCCTGCCGGCCTCTTCCGGGCGGCGGCGGGCATCATGGCGATGGCCGCGGGCGCCCGTCCTTCAGGATGGAACTGCCGTGGCCCCGCATCCGTTGATCGAGACCTTCCGCGCCGCCCGCATCGTGCCCGTGGTGCGCACCAGCACCGCCGCCCGGGCCGCGACCGCCGTCGAATGGCTGCGCGACGCCGGCATCACCATCTTCGAGATCACGCTGACCATCCCCGACGCGCTGTCGGTGATCCGCGACGTGGCCAGCGATCCGAAGCTGCTGGTCGGCGCCGGCACCGTGCCGAATGCCACCGCCGCCGAGGACTGCATCTCTGCCGGCTCGCGCTTCATCGTCTCGCCCTGGGTGGACCCCGCGCTGGCCGCGCCCTGCCAGTCCTCCGGCGCCTGCCTGATGATGGGCGCCTTCACGCCGACCGAAGTGCGCGCCGCGCGCGCTGGCGGCGCCGACGTCGTCAAGATCTTCCCGGCGAGCTCCGCCGGCGGTCCCAGCCACATCAAGTCGCTGCGCGCCGTCTTCCCCGAGATCGCCTTCTGCCCGACCGGCGGCGTCGACGCCCGCAACGCGGGCGAGTACATCGCGGCCGGCGCCGCCTTCGTCGGCATCGGCGGCAAGCTGGTCGACGAGAAGGCCATCGCCGCCGGCGACCGCGAGGCGGTGCAGGCCGCGGCGCGCGAGGCGCTCGGAATCATGCAGGCATGAGCCAGGTGGATATCCTCTGCCTCGGCGAGCCGATGCTGGAATTCAACCAGCAGCCCGCCGACGCGCAGGGCCGCGCGCTCTATCTCGAAGGCCATGGCGGCGACACGTCGAATGCCGCCGTCGCCGCCGCCCGCGCCGGGGCGAAGGCGGGCTACATCACCGCGCTCGGCAAGGACGCCCCCGGCGACAGCTTCATGAAGCTCTGGGCGGATGAAGGCGTCGACGCCAGCACCGTGCAGCGCCGCGCCGACGCGCCCACCGGCATCTACTTCGTGACGCACGGCCCCGACGGCCACGCCTTCACCTTCTACCGCGCCGGCAGCGCCGCCTCGCGCATGACGCCCGACGACATGCCGGCCGAGGCCATCCGCCAGGCCCGCATCCTGCACGTCTCCGGCATCAGCCAGGCGATCTCCACCAGCGCGTCGGACGCCTGCTTCCGCGCCATCGAGATCGCTCGCGAGGCTGGCGTCACCGTGTCCTACGACACGAATCTGCGCCGCTCGCTCTGGCCGCTGCCGCGCGCCCGCGCCACGATCCACGCCGCGCTGCGGATAACCGACATCGCGCTGCCCAGCTACGACGACGCGACCGCGCTGACCGGGCTGGACGACCCCGACGCCATCGCCGACTTCTACCTGGAGATGGCGCCGCAGGTGATCCTGAAGCTGGGCAAGGACGGCGTGATGGTCGCCGACCGCAACGGCCGCACCACCCTGCCCGGCCGCATCGTCAAGGCGATCGACGCGACCGGCGCCGGCGACACGTTTGCGGGCAACTTCCTGGCCCGCACCATCGCCGGCGACACGCCGATCGAGGCGGCGCGCTACGCCAACGCCGCGGCGGCGCTGGCCACGACGGGGTACGGCGCGGTGGCGCCCATGCCGCGGGAAGAAGCAGTGCGGAAGTTTTTGGAGAGCTGAAGAGAGGAAGGCAGGGGTAGGCCAGGGGAATGAATTCCCCTGGACCCCTTCTTTTTTCTGTCAGATTGCCATGTCCACGTGACGACAGTACGTGGCCCGGCCCAGCAACAGCGCGACCTTCAAGGTCGCGCTGTTTTTGTACTTGGCGTCCCGCCGTCATGCCCTGACGACGAGCCCGCTGATGCGCAGGTCGCCGAACGGCCGGTCATCAGAAAAAAGATGGGGGCTCGGGGGAATTCATTCCCCCGACCTTCTCCCCCTGCCTTCTCTATCCCTGTCTTCTCTTACCCTTCGTTGCGCCCGCGCGGCCGCATGCGGATGCCTTCGCGCACGTGCTGGAACGGCAGCGACGACGGGTCCGCCACCACCGGGCCAGGGGCGGCGACGACCAGGACCTGTTCGGCGATGGGCTGGAAGTCGGCGCGGAAGTGGACGCTGCTCTTCAGGCCCAGGATGTTCTCCTGCGCTGGCTCGATGCCGAGGTGGCGGAACAGCGCCTGGTCGTAGGCCTGCATCTTCCGCGTCACCACGATCACCTTCACCGTGCCGACGCGGATCAGCGCGCTGGGGCCGAGGTCGGCCGGGTTGCCGGCGCCCATCGGCCCGGTCAGGGTGAAGCGGCCATCGGACAGGCGGAGGATCTCGGCCTCCACCGCCAGGGGCACGCCGTCGGACTTGCCGCCGAGCTTCAGGGAGATCGTCGCGCCGATGCCGGCTTCGTGGCAGGCGGCGGCGCTTTCTGCGTCGTTGATCAGGCCGAGGGTGGCGTCGGCCTTTTGGGCCACCAGCTCGGCGAGCAGGCCGGTGGTGTCACCATGGCCGCCGCCGCCGGGGTTGTCCTGGGTGTCGGCCAGGACGATCGGCTTCGTCGCCATGACGGACAGGCGGATGGCGTCGGCGACGGCTTCCGCGACGGGCTGGGCGCCGCCGGCGAAATCGGGCTCGCGGTCGTGCAACAGCTTGAGGAAAGCGTCGGCCGCTGCGTCCGCCGTGTTCTGGTCGAGGGCGAAGGCCGCATGCGCCACGCCGCAATCGGCGAAGTCGGCATAGGGGAAGCCGAAGCAGAAGCCGAGCTCGACCATGCCCGGGCGCTCGGCCAGACGAGCGCGCTCGGCCATGACGCCCGCCATGGGGTCGACCATGGTGCATTGCATGGTCAGCGGCATCCAGTAGTCGGCCTGGCGGAAGGCGCGGGCGAAAGGCTTGCCGTGCGCGATGCGCTCGACCAGCAGCTGCAGCGCCTGGGCGCCGGCGGCCTTCATGTCGATATGCGGATAGGTGCGGAAAGGCACGGCGGCATCGACCAGGCGGATCATCCGCTCGGTGAGGTTGCAGTGCGGGTCGAGGCTGATGGTCAGCGGCATCTCGGCGCCGACCACCGCGCGGACGCGGCGCAGCAGCTCGCCCTCGGCGTCGGGGAAGCCTTCGGCCACCATGGCGCCATGCAGGTCGAGATAGACGCCGTCGAGCGGGCCGGCCTCCAGCGCGGTCACCAGCTCGGCGACCAGGCAGGCGCTGATGCGCTCGAAGGCCTCTTCGGTGACCGGGCCGGCGGGCTCGGCGAAGCACCAGGACAGCGGCACCAGCTCGTGGCCGAGTTCGCGGCCGCGGGCGATGGCGCCGGCGGCCGGCACCGAGGTCGGCGCCAGCATGTCGAACAGGCCGGCGCCGCGGCGGAAGCCGGGGAAGCCGCCGGGCTGGCGGAAATCATCCCAGGTGGCCGGGCGCGGCGCGAAGGAATGGCTTTCATGCAGGAAGCCGCCGATGGCGAGGCGGAGCGGTTTCGTCATCGGGGTCAGCCTTTCGCGCGGCCGGCGGTGGCCAGGACGGCATCGGCGAGCACCACCAGCCCGGCCTCGGCCCATGCGGGGGTGATGGCCTCGGCCTCGTTGTGGCTGATGCCGCCCTCGCAGGGGACGAAGATCATCGCGGTGGGCAGGCGGCGCGCGACATAGACGGCGTCATGGCCGATGCCGGTGGGCATGTCGCGATAGGCGAGGCCCCGGCCGCGGGCGGCGCTGCGCAGCGCTTCGACCAGCGTGGCGTCGAAGGGGGTCAGCGGGAATTCCCAGAAGGGCGTGACCTGCACCTGCACGCCGCGTTTCTGGGCGATCTCGGCGGCGCGGGCCTGCATGGCGCGGCCCATCGAGGCCAGGGCCTCGGGGTCGCCATGGCGGAAGTCGACGCTGAACCAGACCTGGCTGGGGACGACGTTGCGGCTGTCCGGCGTGACCAGCAGCCGGCCCACCGTGCCGCGGCCGTCGCCGCCCGCGGCCAGCGCGATCTCTTCGACCGCCTGCACCAGGATCGAGGCGGCGACCATGGCGTCGCGCCTAGGGCCCATGGCGCCGCCGGCATGGAAATCCTCGCCGGAGACGGTGACGTCGAGCCAGAGCTGGCCCAGCGCGCGATCGACGACGCCGACGGGGATGCCGTCGCGCTCCAGCAGCGGGCCCTGCTCGATATGCAGCTCGAAATAGGCGCCGAGCTTCTGCAAGTCTGCGGGATCGGCCTCGCCCTGCCAGCCGATGGCGCGAAGCTCCTCGCCGAAGACGGCGCCGGCGGGGTCGGTCTTGGCCAGCACCTCTTCCTCGGTGAAGAGGCCCATGGCGACGCCGCTGCCCATCATCGGCGGCGCGAAGCGGGCGCCTTCCTCGTTGGTCCAGTTGATCAGGACGACCGGCGCCTCGGTCTCGGTGCCGGATTCATGCAGGGCGCGCAGCACCTCGAGCCCGGCCAGCACGCCGAGCACGCCGTCATACTTGCCGCCCGTCGGCTGGGTATCCAGGTGGCTGCCCATGGCGACGGCGGGGCGCGACGGGTCGCGGCCCTCGCGCCGGATCACCATGTTGCCGACGCGGTCGGTGGTGACGCTGCAGCCCGCGGCCTCGGCCCAGGATTGCAGCAGGGCGCGGCCCTCGCCGTCCAGCACGGTCAGGGTCTGGCGGTTGCAGCCGCCCTTGGCGGTGCCGCCGATCTCGGCCATGCGCATCAGGCTGTCCCAGAGGCGGGCGCCGGAGACGGGAAGATTGGTCGTGCTCATGCCTTGCTCTCCACGCCGCACCATTCGGCCATGCTCAGCGCGATGGTGCGCGTGGTGGCATGGAAGCTGGCCAGGCTGACGCTTTCGTCGATGCCATGGACGGAATCGGATTCGGGGCCGAAGCAGGCGACCGGCGTGCCCTGGTAGAGGGTGAAGAAGCGGCCATCGGTCAGCGCCGGGATGGCGACCTCGCGCAGCTCATGGCCGGCAACGTCGGCGAAGGTGTTGCGGACCAGCTGGACGATCGGCTCCTTCTGGTCGAACTGGCAGGCCTCGGCCATGAAGCCCTGGAATTCCAGCTTCACCTGGCTGCCGCGCAGCTTTTCGTCCTGCGCGATCTCGGCGACCAGCGCTTCGATCTCACCCTTCACCTGGGCGGCGCTGCGGCCGAGCATGACGCCGACGCGCAGGCCAATCTTCGCGCGGGTGGGAACAGAACTGTTCCACTCGCCGCCCTGCACCGTGCCGAAATTGATGTTCACAGGGTGGTTCACGCCATGGAAGGCGGCGTGGATATTCTCGGCCCGGTTCATCGCCATCTCATACTCCTTGAAGCGCTGGGAGATGAGATAGGCGGCCTCGATGGCATTGACCCCGGCATGCATGTCGCGGACATGGGTCGGCCGGCCTGTCACCGTGACCCAGGCCCAGATGGCGCCGACCTCGGCGGCATAGACGGTGTCGAAGCTGACGCCGGTCTCGGGGATAATCACCGCGTCGCATTTCGGCATCGCCATCATGCAGGCCAGCGCGCCGTTGCCGGTGCATTCCTCCTCGATCACCGAATGGAACTGCACCTCGGCCGCCGGCTGCAGCCCGGCCATGGCGAGCGCGCGGAAGGCCAGCACGTTGGAGATGCAGCCGGCCTTCATGTCGGCCGCACCGCGGCCATACATCCGGCCGCCCTTCACCACCGGCTCGAAGGGCGAGTTGGTCCAGAGATCCTCGGCGCCGACCGGCACCACGTCGACATGGCCCTGCAACACCAGGCTGCGGCCCTTCTTCTCGCGCGGCTGGTGGGTCGCGACCACGTTGTCGCGACCCTCATAGGAAACCAGCGGCGGCGAGAAGCCGGGGTGATCCTTCAGCGCCTCCGGCCGCGTCGCCACGCGCTGCGGCGCCAGGCCGATGCCCGCATAGTTCTGCGCCATCTCCTCCAATGCCGAAGCCTCGTGGCCCAGGGTGGAGGGGCAGCGGACCAGGCGCTCCAGCGCCGCCACGGCCTCGCCCTCGAGCGCCTGCACGGCGTCGAGGATGGCGCGGCGGGCGCCGGGATCGAGTGTCGACATGATCAGTCCTTCAGGCGAGTCAAAGACAGGACGCGCAGTTCAGCCCCGTCAGGCGGTTTCGGCAAGCGCCGGCGGCGTCCAGTCGCGTCCCGGAATGCTGTCGAGCAGCGCCCGGGTATAGGCATGCTGCGGCGCGCCGAAGACCTGGGCGGTCGGGCCGAGCTCGACGATGGCGCCGCGCTGCATCACCGCGATGCGGTCGCAGATCTGCGCCGCGACGCGCAGGTCATGCGTGATGAACAGCATGGTCAGCCCCAGTCGCTGACGGATTTCCGCCAGCAGATCCAGCACCTGCGCCTGCACCGAGACGTCGAGGGCCGAGACCGGCTCGTCGGCGATCAGCAGTTCGGGCTGCATCGCCAGGGCGCGGGCCAGGCCGATGCGCTGCCGCTGCCCGCCGCTGAATTCATGCGGGTAGCGCTCCATCGCCGAAGGATCAAGCTTGACCAGCCGCAGCAGGTCGAGCGCTCTCTCCCGCGCCTCGGCCGCCGACACGCCATGGGTGATCGGCCCCTCGGTGATGGCGTCGCCCACCTTCCGCCGCGGGTTCAGCGAGGCATAGGGGTCCTGGAACACCATCTGGATGCGCTTGCGATAGGGCAGCCAGCCCTGGCGCGACAGCGGTCGCAGATCCTTGCCATGGAACAGGATTTCTCCCTTTTCCGGCTCGACCAGGCGGACGACGCAGCGGGCCAGCGTCGACTTGCCGGAGCCGCTTTCGCCGACCAGCCCCAGCGTCTCGCCCTTGTTCAGGGTGAAGTCGGCATTGTGCACGGCGCGCACCACCGCCTTGGCGCCGAACCAGCCGCCCCGCTGATAGGTTTTCTCGACGCCCTTCATCACCAGCACCGGCGCCGGGCGGATCTCCGCCTTCTCCGCGGCGTCGCCATGCGGCACGGCGGCGATCAGCTTGCGGGTATAGGGGTGCTGCGGCGCGTTGAGGATCTCGGCGGCCGGCCCCTGCTCGACGATGCGGCCATGCTGCATCACCGCGACGCGGTCGGCGATCTCGGCCACCACGCCGAAGTCGTGGGTGATGAACATCACCCCCATGCCCTTTCGTGCCTGGATCTCGCGGATCAGCCGCAGGATCTGCATCTGCGTGGTCACGTCGAGCGCGGTGGTCGGCTCATCGGCGATCAGCAGCGCCGGCTCGAGCGCGAGGGCCATGGCGATCATCACGCGCTGCCGCTGCCCGCCCGAGAGGCGGAAGGGATGCATCTTCGCCAGCGAGGCCGGGTCGGGCAGGTTCACCGCGGCCAGCAGCTCCGGCACGCGGGCGCGGGCATCGCCACCTTTGCCATGCACCTGCAGCGCCTCGGCGATCTGGTCGCCGACGCGCATCAGCGGGTTCAGCGCCGTCATCGGCTCCTGGAAGACCATGGCCATGCGGCGGCCGCGACGCGAGCGCAGCGCCTCGGCGGAGAGGCCCAGCATGGGTTCACCCTCGAAGGTGACGGTGCCCGTCTTCACCTTCAGCGTCTTCGGCAGCAGGCCCATCACCGTGTTGGCGGTGATCGACTTGCCCGAACCACTTTCGCCGACAACGCAAAGAATCTCGCCGGCATCGAGATGCAGCGAAAGGTCCTCGACGGCATGCGGCCGGTCGGCGCCTTGCGGCAGGGCGACGGTCAAGGAATCGACGGTCAGCAGACGGGTCATGGCTTGCCCCCGCGGTTGCGCGCCAGGCGCGGGTTGAGCGCGTCGGACAGGCCCTCGCCCACCAGGTTCAGCGAGAGAACGGTGAGGAAGATGGCGACGCCGGGGAAGACGCTCATCCACCAGGCCATGCGGATGACGCTGCGGCCGGAGCCGATCAGGAAGCCCCAGGACATCATGTTGGGGTCGCCGAGGCCGAGGAAGGACAAGGCACTTTCCAGCAGGATGGCCGAGGCCACCATCAGCGAGGAGAGCACGACGATCGGCGACAGCGCATTGGGAAGAATATCGCCGATGACGATCGACAGACGCGACTTCCCGAGCACCTCGGAGGCCTGGACGAATTCGCGCGACCGTAGCGACAGGAACTCCGCGCGGACGACACGCGCAACGGGCGGCCAGGAGACCACGGCGATGGCGAAGACGATGGAAGCGATCGAGGGCGTGAAGATCGCGACCAGCAGGATGGCGAGGACGAAGCTCGGGATGGTCTGGAAGAATTCGGTGAAGCGCATCACCAGGTCGTCGGCGATGCCGCCCAGATAGCCGGCGATGGCGCCCAGGCTGACGCCGATGGCGAGCGCCGCGACCGTCGAGACCGCGCCGACCAGCAGGGAGACGCGGGCGCCATGGGCGATGCCGGCGGCGACGTCGCGGCCCAGGCTGTCGGTGCCGAGCAGCATGCCGTCCTCGCCCGGCGGCGCGAAGGGCATTCCCGCCATGTCCCAAGGGCTGCCCGGATAGAGCACCGGCGCCAGCACCGCCAGGATCAGCACGGCGAGCAGCACGACGAGGCCGACAACGGCGCCGCGGTTGCGGGAGAAATTGCGCCAGAAGTCCTTCATGCGGAGACCTCCACGCGCGGATCGACGACCGCATAGAGCAGGTCGGTGATCAGGTTGAACAGCACCACCATGACGCTGGTGCAGAAGAAGACGCCCATCAGCACCTGGTAGTCGCGGGCCAGCAGCGCCTCGAAGGCCAGCCGCCCGATGCCGGGCCAGGCGAAGACCGTCTCGACCAGGATCGAGCCGCCGATCAGCTGCCCGGCCTGGATGCCGGCGAAGGTGATGATCGGCAGCAGCGCGTTGCGCAGGATGTGGCGGCGCAGGATGCGGCCTTCCGGCACGCCCTTGGCGCGGGCGGTCTTGACGAAGTCCTGGTCGGCGACCTCCAGCATGGTGGCGCGCGACAGGCGGGCATAGACCGCGACATAGAACAGGCCGAGGGTCAGCGCCGGCAGCAGCAGGTGCTTCGCCACGTCGAGCACCACGTCGATGCCGTGCAGGTCGACGCCGACCGAGGCCATGCCGAAGCTCGGCAGCCATTCCAGTGTGACGCTGAACAGCAGCACCAGCATCAGCCCGACCCAGAAGAGCGGCGTGGCATAGAAGGTCAGCGCCAGCACGGTGATGATGGAATCGCCCCAGGTGCCGACGCGCAGCGCCGCCAGCGCGCCCATGGCGACGCCGACGGACAGCGCGAAGACGAAGGCAGCGCCGGTCAGCAGCAGGGTTGCCGGCAGCCGGTCCCAGAGCAGCGAGGCGACGGCGACCTGCTGCCGGTGGCTGAAGCCGAGATCGAGGGTCAGAACCCCTTTCAGATAGATCCAGAGCTGGACGTAGAGCGGCTGGTCCAGGCCGAACTGGGCCCGCAGCTGCTCCAGGAAGCGGGCGTCAGCCGCGCCGGACTGGCCGGCGATGATGCTGGCGGGGTCGCCCGGCGCTGCATGGATCAGGAAAAAATTGCAGACGACGATCGCCAGGATGACGATCGCCGCCTTGACGAGGCGGCCCAGCAGGTAGCCGGGCAGCTTCGAGAGCTCCATCAATCAGGCCAGGAAGACGTCGTCGAAGCAGGCATGGATGCCCGAGCCCGACGTGATGACGTTCTGCAGCTTCTTGTCGTAGATGCTGGGGAAGGACATCTCCAGCAGCCAGAGCAGCGGCGCCTCCTCCACCAGGATCTTCTGCACCGCGCTGAAAGCCGTCTGCCGGACCTTTGGATCGGCGGAATCGCGGCCCTGGGTGAACAGCTCGTCCACCTTCGGATTGCTGTAGCCGGCAACGTTGGAAAAAAGAATCTTCTTGATGTTGGTGGAGACGTAGGAGCGCTCCACCCCCAGCGTCGGGTCGCCATACTGGTAGAGATAGTTGATGGTGGTGTCGAATTCCCAGGCCGCGGTGCGCTGCGCCCAGGTGCCGACATCGACGGATTCCAGCTGCAGCTCGACGCCGACCTGGCGGAAGGACTGCCGCAGGAACTCGCCCAGGCGGGTGAAGACCTCGCCGTAAGGCAGGCTCATATGCTTGATGGCGAAGCGCACCCCCTGCCCGTTCGGCTTCAGCCCCGCCGCGTCCAGCAGCTTCTTGGCTTCCTCGACGTTGAAGGCGGCCGACTTCGCGGTGCCGTCGTAGAAGCGCGTCGCGCTGTGGAAGGGGCCGGTCGCCGGCTTGCCGATGCCGAACCACAGGCGCTGGGCGATGAAGTCGCGGTTCACCGCCATGGTCAGGGCGCGGCGGACGCGGACATCGTCCAGCGGCTTCACGCGGTGGTTGAACTCCATCCACATCAGCGGGCCGAAATATTCCCAGCCCTCGGTGCGGACCTCGAGATTCGGACGGGCGCGCATCTGCGGCACGTCGAAGGGCTCGATGTCGTTCGACTGGGTCAGCTGCACCTGGCCGGATTCGAGGGCCAGGCGGCGGCTCTGGCTGTCGGGCACGACGCGGTAGATGATGGCATCGAGATAGGGCTGGCCCGGCTTCCAGTAGTCGGCAAAGCGCTCGAGGCGGATGAAGTTGCCGCGCTGCCACTCGACGAAGCGGAACGGCCCGGTCCCGATGGGCTTCGAGACCGCCGGCGCCTGGCGGTAATCCTGCCCGTCGAAGAGATGCTTCGGCACGATGGCCGAGACGGTGACGTCGAACATCAGCAGGAAGGGCTCGAAGGGCGCCGAGAGGGTGAATTTCGCCGTGGTCGGATTGACCGCGACGCCCTCCTTGATGCGGGCGAAGACGCCGCGGGCGCGGGGCGAGACCTCCATGTGGAACTTCATGATGGAGAAGACCACGTCGTCCGCCGTCATCGGCTGGCCGTCGTGGAACTTGACGTTCTCCTGCAGGTGGAAGGTGTATTCCAGCCCGTCGGGTGAGACCTCCCAGCGTTTCGCCAGCTCCGGCATCGGGTTCAGCTTGGCGTCGTAGCGCAGCAGGCCCTGGAAGATCTTGCCGCCGACGATCAGCGTCGGCGCCTGGTTGTTCACGCCGACATGCAGCACCGGCGGTTCTGGATTGACGATGCTGTTCAGCGTGCCGCCGCGCTTGGGCTGGATGCCCTGGGCGAGCGCGTCTTCCACGCGCATGAGCAAGGGGGCAGCAGCCGCTGCGGCCAGCAGGCCGCGACGAGAAAACGCCATCTTCTTCTCCAACGAGAAACTTCCCTGGAGGCGACGCTAACCCTGGCTTGGGCGGATCGACAAGAGCGCGCATCAGGCATAGCGTCAGCGCATGCGCGTCTTTGCCCATCCCGATCAGTCGCGGCACATGCCGCAGTTCTTCCTCCAGCGCGGCCAGGTCCGCCGCAACTTCGAAGTGCCGGAGCGGGCCGAGGCTTTGCTCGCCGCGCTGCACCGGCTGAAGGTCACGGTGGAGGATCCCGGCACCGTCGATCCCGCCGCGCTGCTGGCGGTGCATGACGCCGGCTATGTCGCCTTCCTGGCTGAGGCGGCCGAGGCCTGGGCTGCGCTGCCCGAGAAGGGGCCCGAGGTGGTGGCGAACATGCACCCCTCGCCCGAGATGCTGGAGCAGGGCGCGGTGATGCCCGATTCCGTCATCGGCCGCGCCGGCTGGTACACCGCCGACACCGCCTGCCCGATCGGGCCCGGCAGCTGGGAGTCGATCATCGGTGCCGCGTCCTGCGCGCTGGCCGCGGCGAAGGTGGCGGCAGGCGGCGGCACGGCCTACGCGCTGGCGCGCCCCCCTGGCCACCATGCCTATGCCGCGCGAGCCGGCGGCCACTGCTACATCAACAACAGCGCGCTGGCGGCCCAGGCGCTGCGCGATGCCGGCGCCGCCAGGGTCGCGGTGATCGACATCGACGCGCATCACGGCAACGGCACGCAGGGCATCTTCTGGCGGCGCGGCGACGTGCTGACGGCCTCGGTCCATGGCGATCCGTCGGGCTACTACCCCTGGTATGTCGGCCATGCCGGCGAGCGCGGCGCCGGCGCCGGCGACGGGTTCAACCTGAACCTGCCGTTGCCGCGCGACACCGCCGACGCGTCCTGGCTGGATGCGGTTGCCTTGGCCGCCCAACGCGCCCGCGACTTCGGCGCCGAGGCCTTGGTGATTCCGCTGGGCTTCGATGCCTCCGAGCATGAGCCGCTGAGCTTTCTCAAGGTCACCGAGGAGGGCTTCGCCCGTTCTGCCGAGATCCTGTCCGGCCTGGCCTTGCCGACGGTGATCGTGCAGGAGGGCGGCTACAATGTCGGCGTGATCGGTGGCTTGCTGGAGCGTTTCCTGACCGCCTTCGGTCGCTGAGATTATTCAGAAATAGATGGGGGTCTGGGGGAATACCTTCCCCCAGCCTTTCGCTTCATGGTTGAATATGGCCGTCTGGATCGGTACGCTTCCGATCCATGCCCGTCATCCGCCTGTCCAGCTTCGGCTTCTCCGGCATCGAGGCCCTGCCGGTCGAGGTGCAGGTGCAGATCGGCCCTGGCCTCCCTTCCCTCTCCCTGGTCGGCCTGCCCGACAAGGCGGTCGCCGAAAGCCGCGAGCGGGTGCGCGCCGCGCTGACGGGGCTCGGCCTGTCGCTGCCGCCGAAGCGGATCGTCATCAACCTGGCGCCGGCGGGGGTGCAGAAGGAGGGGTCGCATTTCGACCTGCCGATCGCGCTGGCACTGCTGGCGGCAATGGAGATCATCCCTGCCGAGGAGCTTTTTTCCTTCTCCGCCCTGGGCGAGCTGGCGCTGGACGGCGCCATCGCCCCGGTCTGCGGCATCCTGCCGGCCGCTTTCGGCGCGGCGCAGCGCGGGCATGGGCTGATCTGCCCGGCCAGCCAGGGCGGCGAGGCGGCGCTGGCCGGGGAATTGGAGATCCTGGCAGCGGAAAGCCTGCAGCAGCTGATCGCGCATCTGACCGGGCGGACGGTGCTGAGCTCCCCGGCCAGCGTCCCGCCGGCGGAGGAGCCGGCCGGGCCCTGCCTGTCCGAGGTGAAGGGCCAGGAAAGCGCCAAGCGCGCGCTGGAGATCGCCGCGGCCGGGCGGCACAGCCTTTTGCTGGTCGGACCGCCGGGGGCCGGCAAGTCGATGCTGGCGGCGCGGCTGCCCGGGCTGCTGCCGGACCTGACGCTGCGCCAGGCGCTGGAGGTCAGCATGGTGCGCAGCATCGCCGGCCTGATCGAGGGCGGGCGGATCTCGGCGCGGCCGCCCTATCGCGACCCGCATCATTCGGCCAGCCAGGCGGCGCTGGTCGGCGGCGGGCCCAGGGCGCGGCCCGGGGAGCTGAGCCTCGCGCATCACGGCGTGCTGTTCCTCGACGAGCTGCCCGAATTCATCCGCCCGGCGCTGGAGGCCCTGCGCCAGCCGCTGGAATCGGGGCATTGCATGGTCAGCCGGGCGGCTGCGCATGTGCGCTATCCGGCACGGGTGCAGCTGGTGGCTGCCATGAACCCGTGCCGCTGCGGCCAGCTCGGCCAGGCGGGGCGGGAATGCAGCAGCGCGCCGGGCTGCGCCGAGAGCTATCAGGGGCGGGTCTCGGGGCCGCTGCTGGACCGGATCGACATGACGGTGGCCATGGCGCCGATCCCGGCCGCGGCGCTGACCCGCGCGCCGCCCGGCGAAACTTCCGCCACGGTCGCCGGCCGGGTGCTGCAGGCGCGCCGGCGCCAAGTCGAAAGAGCCGAGGACGCCGAGGCCTGCAATGCAGAGACGCCGCTCGACGCGCTGCTGCCGGATGTGGACCCCGAGGCGCTGGCCCTGGCGGAAAAGGCGGCGGCGCAGCTCGGCCTGTCGAATCGCGGCTTCACCCGCTGCGTCCGGGTGGCGCGCAGCATCGCCGACCTGGAAGGGGCTGCGCGGATCGGCAAGGCGCATCTGGCCGAGGCGCTGGGCTATCGCCAACGCAGCGGCCAGGCATGACGGGGATCAGCCGAAGCCGGTCGGGCGGTGGTCGTGCCATTGCCGCCGGCCGCGCTGCCGCCGCCAGTCCAGCAGCGGCGCCACGGCCAGCAGCGGCAGGCTGACGACCACGGCCAGGCCGAAGCCGGCGGCGACGCCCCGCCCGGCCAGCACATAGCCCGCCGCGGCGCCCGCCATGGTCACCGCATTGGCGGCGACGGCCAGGTACCAGCAGGCGCGGATGAGGTGACGACGCTCCCGCTGCGGCAGGGCGTCGTGTGCTTGCTCGGTGAAGACGCGGCCGTCTTCCCGGACGTCGTAGAGGCGGCCGGGATCGATGGTGAAGGGTGGCGGGGTGGGCTTCAGCGCCGCGTCATGGTGGCGAAGCCGCGCAAGCCCCCGCTGCGGCGCGCACGCCACCACAGGCTGCCGAAGGCGACCAGCCCGGCGGCGATGGCCACCGGGATCGCCAGGGCGAAGAAGGCCAGGGCCACGCCGGCCACCACGATGCCAGCGGCGCAAATGGCCACCAGGGCCGCGGCGCCGCCAAGCCGGACCAGCAGGCGGTCCAGCCAGGTGCCCCGGCGCGGCGCCGGGTCGCGGAATTCGCCTTCCGGGGTCATGTCCAGCACGGGGCGGTTGGAATGTCGCGGGTCCATGGACGCGATGTTGCCCTGAATGAACGTTAGTTCAAGAGCAAAGAGCGCGCCGGCCGTGCAACGAAACGTGCCATCGTGTCGGCGGCCGCGGGGATGGCCTATATCGGAAGCCATGCGCTCCCTTGCCTGCCTCGCCCTGGCCGCGGTCCTGCTGACCGGCAATCTCCTCCCCGCCGCCAGCGCCGCCTGGGCCGAGCCGATCCGCCGGCCGAATGCCAGCCAGCTGGAGGCCATCCGCCGCTGGCTCTGCCCGAATGGCGGCACACCGGTGCGCGGCAGGCCCGGCCGCTGCGACGGCGCCGGCGGCGGCAGCTTCGGGACGCCGGGCTGGGACCGCGACCTGCCGCCGCCGACGCGCCAGGCCAGGGTCGAATGCCCGGCCGGCACCCGCCCGGTGCAGGCGCGGGCGCGGCAGGACGTGATCCGCTGCCTGCCGGATTAACGGCCGAAGCGCTCTTGCGGTCCGGCCGTCCGGGGCTGCGAAACGGCACGCAGGCCGACGCGACCGTGTTCCGCGCCGACACCCTCCTGGCGCGCCAGCGCCGAGCGCCGTCTGCTGCATCACCTTGGGCTCGTTCACCGATGATGGCAGCCTGGCGCGGAAAGGCTTCGGGGAGGAGTTCCTGCAGCGGGCGTGGATCGATGCCCTCCATGTGCTGAACGGCGCCACCCGATGGTATGCGGATCCGGACATGCCGGCACTGCTGGCGACCGTGGCGGCGGCGGCGGCCGGCCATGCGCGCCGCGTCACCTCTGGCTCCGTCAGGGGCGGCCCACGACGCTGCGTTCCGCCACGACCCCGGGGGCGCCAGTTGCCATCGCGCGGCCGCGGCCCTCCTCGCTGGACCGGCGGCTGGGGCCCGTTGAAAGCCGCTGACGGACCGAGACCGCCGCGCCCCGCCTGCGCGAGGGCACCTTCCGGCCGTCGGCGTGGAGGGCGATCTTCCACGATCCCTGCCATCCGACGGACACGACGCATACCGCGCTCTTCGCGGCCGGGGATGCGCTGCTGGTGGCGCTGCGCCACGCCGGCCTTCCGGCCAGACCGCTGCCGAGATCGGCCGGGCCCCGCAGTCCTGGACATCCGGGAGGACCGCTTCGAACCGGTCGGGCTGCGGCACGCCGCCCGGGCCGGGCCGGCGGCTCGCCGCATGACCTGTTCCAGCTGTCGCGCGCTGCCCGGAAGCGCTCGACGGCGACCAGCATCGGCCTGCCGCGCGGCGCCGCCGTACTGCCGCCGGAACCGCATGTTCTGAGCGCGCGGACCCGGCTGCTGGACCAGCGGGCGCGCTTGCCGGAGCCGGGCCACGGCACCGCGCGGCACTGCGGCTGGCGCCGCTCGATGCTCGGGGCCGCATCGGGCATCCGCATCACCTTGAGGCGCTGCGCCAGCTGGCGGCGGCGGCCGAGCTGCGGCAGGGCGCGTCGGGCCAGCCCGGCAGCACGCTGCGGCGGATGCGTAAGGCGCGAAGGCAGCTGGCGCTGCGCCGCTGGCATTGCGGCTGGCCGGGCGGACCAACCTCCTGCCGCCACGGCGGCTGCGGCGCAGGCCCACCCTCGAAAGACGCGAAAGGCGCCGGCGAATTGCTTCGCCCGCGCCCCCCACACGTCTTGCAGCCATCCCTGGCGCGGCCTTTGCGGGCCGCGCCGGGGCTCGCCGGCCCTTAGGCCGACTGCTTCATGATCTCGTCGGCGACGTTGCGCGGCACCGGATCGTAGTGATGGAACTGCATGGAGAAGGACGCACGGCCCTTCGTCATGCCACGCAGGTTGGAGATGTAGCCGAACATCTCCTTCAGCGGCACATGGGCGCGGACGATGACCGAGGTCGAGGCCATGTCCTGGCTCTGGATGACGCCGCGGCGGCGGTTCAGGTCGCCAACGACGTCGCCGACATGGTCCTGCGGGGTGGTCACCTCGACGTCCATGATCGGCTCGAGGATGACCGGACCGGCCTTCTTCATGCCCTCGCGGAAGCAGGCCTTGGCCGCGATTTCGAAGGCCAGGGCGCTGGAGTCGACGTCGTGGTACTTGCCGTCCACCAGGGTGAACTTGAAGTCCACCGTGGGGAAGCCGGCCAGCACGCCGGTGTCGGCCTGCACCTTGATGCCCTTGTCGACCGCCGGGATGTATTCCTTCGGCACCGAGCCGCCGACCACGCCGTTGACGAACTCGATGCCGTCATTGCGCTCCTTCGGCTCGAAGACGATCTTCACCTCGGCGAACTGGCCCGAGCCACCCGACTGCTTCTTGTGGGTGTAGACCTCGGTGTGCGACTTGGTGATCGTCTCGCGATAGGCGACCTGCGGGGCGCCGATATTGGCGTCGACGCCGTATTCGCGCTTCAGGCGGTCGATGATGATCTCGAGATGCAGCTCGCCCATGCCGGACAGGATGGTCTGGCCGGTCTCCTGGTCGGTCTTCAGGCGCAGCGAGGGATCCTCGCCCGCCAGCTTCTGCAGGCCGAGCGTCATCTTCTCGACGCCGTCCTTGGTCTTCGGCTCGACCGAGATGTCGATGACCGGGACCGGGAAGGCCATGCGCTCGAGGACCACCGGGTCGGCCGGATCGGCCAGGGTGTCACCGGTCAGGGTGTCCTTCAGGCCGACGATCGCCACGATGTCGCCGGCGAAGACTTCCTTCACTTCCTCACGCTTGTCGGCATGCATCTGGAACATGCGGCCGATGCGTTCCTTGTTGCCCTTGGCGGTGTTCAGGACGGTGTCGCCCTGGCGCACCACGCCGGCATAGACGCGGATGAAGGTCAGGTTGCCGTACTTGTCGTTGATCATCTTGAAGGCGAGCGCCGAGAAGGGGGCGGTCTCGCTCACCTCGATGATGCGGCGCGGGGCGTCCTCATCCTGGCCTTCCTCGGGGGCGACCATGATGCCCTCGACTTCCACCGGGCTCGGCAGGTAGTCGCAGACGGCGTCCAGCAGCGGCTGCACGCCCTTGTTCTTGAAGGAGGAGCCGCAGACGACCGGGCGGAAGGCGCCGGAGATCGTGCCCTTCTTGATGCACTTCTTCAGGGTCTCGACCGAGACGTCGCCCTTGTCGAAATACTCTTCCATCGCCGCGTCATCCACCGACAGGGCGGTGTCGAGCAGCAGCTGGCGGTACTCGGCGGCCTTGTCGGCCAGGTCGGCGGGGATCGGGGCCTCGTGGTACTTGGCGCCGAGCTCGTCGCCTTCCCAGATCAGCGCCTTCATCTCGACCAGGTCGACGACGCCCTTCAGCGTGTCCTCGATGCCGATCGGCAGCTGCAGGGTCACCCAGTTGATGCCCAGCTTCTCGGTCAGCGTCTCGGCCGCGCGGTAGAAGTCGGCGCCGGTGCGGTCCAGCTTGTTGACGTAGATGATGCGCGGCACGTTGTAGCGGTCGGCCAGGCGCCAGTTGGTCTCGGACTGCGGCTGCACGCCGGCCACGCCCTCGATCACGAAGACCGCGCCGTCGAGCACGCGCAGCGAGCGGTTGACCTCGATGTTGAAGTCGATGTGGCCCGGGGTGTCGATGACGTTGATCCGGTGGCCCTTCCACTCGGCCGTCACGGCAGCGGAGGTGATCGTGATGCCACGCTCACGCTCCTGCTCCATGTAGTCGGTCGTGGTGTTGCCCTCGTGGACCTCACCGATCTTGTGGGACTTGCCGGTGTAATAGAGGATCCGCTCGGTCGTCGTGGTCTTGCCGGCGTCGATATGCGCCGTGATGCCGATATTGCGGATCTTGTCGAGCGGGGTGCGCGCCACGGGGGCCTCCATACGCGTCGCGGCGCGAGCCGCGCGGGAATCGTGATGCGAGCCAGGCGCGGCTTCCCGTCCCGCGCGCTCGCCGAAATCTCTCACTGCCAGTCCTGGAAGACCGCTTCCTAAGCGGGTCCGACGCCTGCGAAAGGGGAAATCCATCCCTTCCGCCGCCGCCGGAAACGCGCACGGTGTCCCTGAACCGACGGGGGCGGCTGATGGCCAGGGCCGTGCCTGGGCCGATTCACCGCACCCACCGTCGGGGGCGCAGATGCACCGGATCGGCCCGCTTTGCAAGCGGTAAGACACCGCGCGGCGGCAGAACGCCCGCCTGGCAAGGCCAAGTCTCCGCCGCGCTCAGGCCGCCAGACCGTTGCGCAGGCGCCGGGAATCCGATGACGACGGATTTAACCGGCGGCTCCGGCGGGTCACCCTTTGTTGCAGGGAGCGCAGCCGGGCGCTGCTATAAACGGAGGCATGGATGTCAGCCGCCATCACGCCGCCTTCCGCTTCGGCCTCGGCGCCCGGCCGGACCAGCCGCTGCCGGACGACCCCCCGCGCGCCCTCCTCGCCGAGCTGACGCGCGAGCCCGGGCCGTTGCCCCTGCCCGAGGGCTGGGACCACCAGCCGACCATGGTGGACATCATGGCGGTGTGGGATGAGGAACTGGCGACCCGTGACACCCCGATGCCCGGCAACCAGCGACCGCGAGCGGCCCTGGCCCGGAAGGAGATGCGGGCCCTGGTGGAGCATTGCCTGGCGACCCCGGACGGCTTCCGGGAAAGGCTGGTGCTGTTCTGGACCAACCATTTCACCGCCAGCCGGCGCAGCGGCAATGTCCAGGCCTTCCTGGGCGACTACATGCGCCGCGCCATCCGCCCGCATGTCGCCGGCAGCTTCGCCGACATGCTGGTGGCCACCACCTGGCACCCGGCGATGCTCTATTATCTGAACCAGAGCTCGTCGGTGGGACCGAACAGCCTGACCGGCCGGCGCGCGCAGCTCGGGCTGAACGAGAATCTCGGCCGCGAGATCCTCGAGCTGCACACCCTGTCGCCCGCCGCCGGCTACAGCCAGGCCGACGTCACCAGTTTCGCCAAGCTGCTGACCGGGCTGACCGTGCAGCGCCGCAACGGCACCGGCACGATCTTCGCCGCCAACCGGCACGAGCCTGGTCCCAAGCGGGTCTTCGGCGAGGAATTCGGCGAGGGCGCGCAGGAGATCGAGCGGGCGCTGCGCTGGCTGGCTGTGCAGGAATCCACCCAGCGCCATCTGGCGATCAAGCTGGTGCGGCATTTCGTCGACGACACTCCGCCTCCCGCCGCCGTCCAGAAGGTTTTTTCCACCCTGCGCGACAGCCGCAGCGACATCGGTGCCGCCGCGCGGACCCTCGTGGACATGCCGGAGACCTGGCAGAAGCCGCTGGCCAAGCTGAAGACCCCGCAGGAATTTGCCTTTGCCGCGCTGCGCGGCCTGGGTGCCGGGCCTCGGCATGCGCCGGTCGCCCTGCGCGTCGCTGGCAGCCTTGGCCAGCAGGTCTGGCTGGCCACCGACCCGATCGGCTGGCCTGACCGAGCCGAGGACTGGGTCACCCCCGAAGGCGTGCTGCAGCGGATGGAGCAGGCGCATGACATGGCCGGCCGCTTCAGCCGGCTCGACCCGATGGCGCTGGCCGAGACCACCCTTGGCCCCCTCGCCCGGCCCGAGACGCTGCAGGCCGCCCGCCGCGCCGGGTCGCAGCGCGACGGCCTGACCCTTGTCCTTGCCAGCCCGGAGTTCCAGCGCCGATGAGCAAGACGATCCCCCATCTGCCGAAGCTCGGCCGCCGCGGGCTGCTGCTCGGGCTGACCGCCCTCGCCGTCTCCGGCCAAGCGCGCCTGGCGGTCGCCGCCCCGGCCCGGTCTGCCGCGCCGCAGGGCCGTGGCGAGGCGCGCATGGTCGTCGTGCTGCTGCGCGGCGCGCTGGATGGCCTGGCCGTGGTGCAGGCCTATGGCGACCCGGCCTTCCGGGAGCTGCGCCAGACCCTGGCCCTGCCGGAGCCCGGTGCCGAGGAGGGCGTGCTCGAACTCGGCGGCTTCTTCGGCCTGCATCCCTCGATGACCAACCTGCATGGCATGTTCCGCGGCAACGAGGCGCTGGTGCTGCATGCCATCGCCGGCCCCTACCGCACCCGCAGCCATTTCGACGCGCAGGACATGCTGGAAAGCGGCGCCGACAGCCGGCTGTCCTCCGGCTGGCTGAACCGCGCGCTGCAGAGCCTGCCGGTGGATGCCGACGCGCAGGGCGCACGCGCCGCGCTGGCGCTCGGCCTCGACATGCCGCTGCTGCTGCGCGGGCCGCGGCCGGTCAGCATGTTCGCGCCCCCCCGGGGCGAGGCGCCGCCGCCGGAGCTCTATGCCCGGCTGGCCGATCTGGCGCATGACGACCCGCTGCTGGGCCCGGCGGTGCAGGAGGGCCTGCGCGCCCGCGGCTTCGCCAGCGGCGTGCTGGACAAGGAGGAGACCCGCGGCGGCGGTTTTCTGTATCTCGCCGGCTCGGCGGGGCGGCTGCTGGCGGCGGCGGATGGCCCGCGGGTCGCGGCGCTGGAAATGGGCGGTTGGGACACCCATGCGTCGCAGCCGAACCGGCTCAAGGGACAGCTGGCCCAGCTGGATGCCGGGCTCGGCGCGCTGCGCGAGCAGATGGGCGAGGCGTGGAAGCATTGCGCCGTGCTGGTGATGACCGAGTTCGGCCGCACCGTGCGGGTGAATGGCAACAACGGCACCGACCATGGCACCGGCGGCGCGGCCTTCCTGCTGGGCGGGGCGGTCGCTGGCGGGCGGGTGATGGCAGATTGGCCCGGATTGGGTCAGGGCAGGCTGTTCGAGGATCGCGACCTGCAGCCCAGCATGGATCTGCGGGAAGTGGCCAAGACGCTGCTGCGGGATCATCTGCGGCTGCCGGCGCAGGCGCTGGACGCGGCCTTCCCCGACAGCAGGCAGGTCGGGCCGAAGGCCGGGTTGCTGCGGGACTAGCCTGTGATTGCCTGAGACGGCATCGTCGACAGGCATGAATCGCAGGTTCAGACAAAGAGCCCGCGGCACGCGGCGCCCGCCATCGGCGGGCGCCGCGTAGAAAATCAATCGTCGCGGTGGACGCGTTCCATGCGCTCGTGGCGCTCCTGCGCCTCGATCGACAGGGTGGCGATCGGGCGGGCCTCGAGGCGGCGCAGGCCGATCGGCTCGCCGGTCTCCTCGCAATAGCCATAGGTGCCGTTGTTGATCCGCTCGACCGCCTGGTCGATCTTCGAGATCAGCTTGCGGGCGCGGTCCCGGGTGCGCAGCTCGAGGGCGCGGTCGGTCTCGACGCTGGCGCGGTCCGTCAGATCGGCTTCGGCGATGCCCCCTTCGGAAAGGCTCGCCAGCGTGTCGCCGGCCTCGCGCAGGAGATCCTGGCGCCAGCGCAACAGCTTCTGGCGGAAGTATTCCTGCTGGAGGGGGTTCATGAACTCTTCGGAATCCGAAGGCCGGTAGTCAGGCGGCACTGTGATCAGCATGTTTGTTCGATCCCCCGGCCGAGAAGATCCGGGTCCGGGACCCGCCCCTCAAGGCGGCCGGACCATACAGGGGCGCGCCCCGCCAAGCCAAGAGGCAGTGGCGGTTCGGACCTCATGAAATTTCGAAGCAAGCGGCTGTTCTGCCGGGATTTTCGGCAGGATGGCCGTTTCGCGGGCAGAGCGGGCGGCGCATGGCTCAGCGCGACAGCAGGAAGGCGATGACCGCCAGCACGCCGACGATCAGGCCGATGCTTTTGGCGAAGGCCATCCAGTCGGACTTGTCGGCCTCGCCCTCCTCGGGGTGGAAGGCGGGGCGCTTGGTCCATTCATTCGGACCTTCCGGCACGGCGCCGGCCGGCAGCGCGCGTCCCGGCGCGCGTCCCGGCGCGCCCTGGGCCAGGGTCGAGGCGCCGGCGGAAGCGGCCGGACGTGGTTCGTCAGCCATTGAGACATTCTCCCGTTCTCGCACCGCGTGCCTGCCGAGGCGCGCCGTCCCGGGAAAGGTGGCGGCCGGCGGCCCGTGGGGCAACCGAAATAAGTACCATTTTTATCAAATATGAGAGGGATTCGCGCAACAGGGAGCATGAGCGCGAACCCATTAAGCAAGCCTCTGTTTCGGCTCACTTTCTCAGTCATCTGGCGAAATAATTCAGCGCTGAGATCGGAATCGTGTTCGGGGCGACGTGCCATGCAGACAGCATTTTCCCAGCAGCGCACAGCCGTCTCAACCCGTGCGCGCCAAAATCAACCAAAGCGCGAAAAAGCAAAAGGCCGCCACCCTGGCGGGAAGCGGCCTCGTGCGACGCCGCGGCTGCCCCTTCGGGCAGCCGCTCGGATACAGGGGTCAGAAGCGAGCGAGAGCGGCGCCCCAGGTCAGGCCGCCGCCGATGCCCTCCATCAGCACCAGGTCGCCGCGGGCGATGCGGCCGTCCCGGGTGGCCTCGGCCAGGGCCAGCGGGATCGAGGCGGCGGAGGTGTTGGCATGGCGATCGACCGCCACCACCACCCGCTCCGCCGGCAGGCCCAGCTTGCGGCCCATGGCGTCGATGATGCGCAGATTGGCCTGGTGCGGCACCAGCCAGGCGACGTCGGACTTGGCCAGGCCATTGGCCGTCAGCGCTTCGTCGACCACCGAGGCCAGCTTGGAGACGGCGTGGCGGAAGACCTCGCGGCCGGACATCTGCAGGATGCCGCCCTCGACCTGCAGGATGTCGCCATGCCTTCCATCGGCATGCAGGTGGCAGGAGAGCACGCCCCGCCCCTCCTCCCCCGGCTCGGCGGCGCGCAGCACCACGGCGCCGGCGCCGTCGCCGAACAGCACGCAGGTGCCGCGGTCGGTCCAGTCGAGGATGCGGGAGAAGACCTCGGCGCCGATCACCAGGGCGCAGCGGCACTGGCCGGCGCGCACCATGGCATCGGCCACCGACAGCGCATAGACGAAGCCGGTGCAGGCGGCGGCGATGTCGAAGGCGAAGCCCTGGGTGATGCCGAGCAGCGCCTGGACGCGCACCGCCGTCGAGGGGAAGACCGAATCCGGCGTGGCCGTCGCGACGATCACCGCATCGACTGCCGAAGCCTCGATGCCGGCCTGGGCCAGGGCGGCACGGGCGGCGGCGGCGCCCATGTCGCTGGCCTTCTCGCCGGGCGCGGCCAGGTGGCGCTGGCGGATGCCGGTGCGCTCGCGGATCCAGGCGTCCGAGGTGTCGAGCCCGTATTTCGCCGCCAGGCTGTCATTGTCGAGGACCAGCTTCGGCAGATAGCCGCCGGTGCCGGCGATGATGGCGCGAGGGGTCATGCGGCGAGCATCCAGATATCCGGGAGCGCAGCGTCGCGGCGGCGGCAGCCGCTGTCCAGTGCGCCAGCCTTGAAGGGTTAGGGGGTCGCCCCCGTCTCCGCCACGCCGAGCCCGGCGGGGGTGGCCTCGGCCGCCTTGCCGCGCGGCGGCAGGGTCGCCAGGCCTTCGCGGATGCGGTCGGTGAAGCGGTGGGTCACCATGTCCATGGCGACGTCGACCGCATGGGCGAAGCCCAGCGCGTCGGTGCCGCCATGGCTCTTCACCACCACGCCGTTCAGGCCGATCAGCACGGCGCCGTTGTAGCGGCGCGGATCCATCCACTCGCGCAGCCGGTCAAGCGCCGGACGGGCGAGCAGGTAGCCGAGCTTGGCGGTCCAGGAGGAGGTGAAGACCTGCTTCAGCAGGCTGCCCACCAGCTTGAAGGCGCCCTCGCCCGTCTTCAGCGCGACATTGCCGGTGAAGCCGTCGGTGACGACGACATCGACGGTGCCGGCGGTGATGTCATGGCCTTCGACGAAGCCATGGAAATTCGGCGCCAGGATGGAGTCGCGCAGCATCTCGGCCGCCAGGCGGACGCGGTCGTCGCCCTTCAGCTCCTCGCTGCCGACGTTTAGCAGGCCGATCTTCGGCGCGGTCAGGCCGAGCACGGCGCGGGCGAAGGCATCGCCCATCACCGCGAATTCCAGCAGGTTGCGCGCGTCGCAGACGATGTTGGCGCCGAGGTCGAGCAGCACCACGTCGCCGCGCGCCGAGGGACCGATGGCGGCCAGCGCCGGGCGGTCGATCTCGGGCAGGGTCTTCACGACGATCTTGCCGAGCGCCATCAGCGCGCCGGTATTGCCCGCCGAGACCACGCCCGCCGCCTCGCCGCCGGCCACCGCGTCGATGGCGATGCGCATCGAGGAATGGCGGACGCGCAGCGCGGCCGTGGGCTTCATGTCGCCGGGAATCGAGGCCGGGGCATGGCGGATGGTGCAGGCCTTGGCGGCGCGCGGCCGCCGGGCCAGCAGCGGCTGCAGCCGCGCCTCGTCGCCGACCAGCAGGAAGCGGGCCTGGGGATGCCGCTCGGCGGCGATCTCCAGCCCGTCCAGGACCGATTCCGGCGCGTGGTCCCCGCCCATGGCGTCGATCGCCAGGGAGAAGCCGGCAGCCGGCGCCGGGGCTTGGGGCGCCGAGGCGGCGGCCGCCGAGGTCAGCGTGACCTGGGACATTCCTGATTCCGCCTGGCGCGCCTGGTCGCTCAGGTGCGGACCGCAGCCTTCAGGGGCTTGCCGGCGGCCACGACCTCACGGCCGTCGTAATGGCCGCAGGAGGCGCAGATGTGGTGCGGGCGCTTCAGCTCGCCGCAGTTGCTGCACTCCAGATGGGCCTGGGTGGACAGGGCCTCGTGGCTGCGGCGCATCCCGCGGCGGGAGGGCGAAACCTTCTTCTTCGGAACGGCCATGGCGCCGGGCCTCTCTTCTCAACGTGCTGTGCTAGTCAGCGGTAAATGCAAGGAAGGCGGCGCCATTACCACCCCACCCCCCGGCGTGCAAGCTTTTGGCGCGCGGCCGGCCAGCCTGGCACGGGCGGAGGACGGGGCGCCGGCGCCGCCGGCTCAGTCCAGCCGGACGGCGTAGCGGTGGCTCGCGGTGTCGATCATCGACAGCCGCACCTCCACCGGCCGGTCGGCGACATCGTAGGCGGTGCGCTGAACCATCAGCATCGGGGTGCCCGGCGGACGGTCCAGCGCGGCCGCCGTCTCGGCATCGGCGCCGCAGGCGGCGAGCTCCTCCTCGGCGCGGGCGATGGTCACCCCGTGGGCGCGCTGGAAATGCACGTAGAGCTCGGTGGAGAGCTCGCCGAGGGGCAGGGAGAATCCGGGGAAGCTGGCGCCGCGCAGCACGCAGCGCTCGAAGATTCGCGGGCTTCCGTCGAGCAGGCGAATCCGCCGCAGCCGCACCACCGGGTCGCCGGCCGGCAGCTGCAGCGCGGCCGATTCCCAGTCATCCGCCTCGCCCGGGGTGCAGGACATCACCAGGATGCGCGAGATCACCGCCCGGCCGCTGAGGTCGCGCACCCGGAAGAAGGTGAAGCGGGCGGTCTCCGAGGTGTGCCTGGCGACCGTGGTGCCGCGGCCCTGGCGGCGGTCGATCAGGTGGCGCCGCTCCAGCCCGGCCAGCGCCTTGCGCACCGTCCCCTGGGAGACGCCGAGCTCGGCCGCCAGCTCCGGCTCGGCCGGCAGCAGATGTCCGGGCGGCCATTCGCCGCCGACGATTCGGCCGATCAGGATGTCTTCCACCTGCCGGTAGAGCGGTCGGGCGTCCAGCCGTTGCGGCGGGGCGTCGGTGATGGGCATGGCGGGCGGCGGCGCTCCTGGCGAGAGGGATGAGGGCGGATTGAATGCTGCGGTGCGTAAAGGCTGTGTTCACGATCTGCGTGGCCGGATCAAGGCACCCGTAAAGACAGACTTGTGTCTTATACAAGACCTGTTAGGATGAGGCTCTCGGGATTGCTCTGCAGGCCGAGTTTGGGGAGGAACGATCCCGCAAAGGGACGGAAAGCGTGACGACGGCGCCCGGCGATGCCAGGGCGCCGTTCGCGATTCTGGGGCCTGGAGAGCCGCTCTTCCCTGCCCGCTTCCTCAATGCATCGCCTGCCGCTGATGTTGCATCGCACCAAAAGAAAATGGAACATTCCTGCGGCGGCATGAGCGGGAATTCATCTTTCGATGACCGCTGCACGGCGCGGGCGGGCCGCCGCCCGTCCCGTCCGCGCCGATTCCCGGGCCTGGATCAGGCCGCCGCGCTCTTCAGACGGGCGGCGAACTTCTGGCGGAACTTGGCGACCTTGGGCGCCACCACCACGCGGCAGTAGCCTGCCCAGGGATTGCGGGCGAAATAATCCTGGTGCTCCGGCTCGGCCGGCCAGAAGCGCGCTTCGGGGGCGAGTTCGGTGACGATCGGGTCGGACCAGATGCCTTCCGCGGTGATCTCGGACACGACCTGCCTGGCCGTCTCGGCCTGCGAGTCGGAGGTGGCAAAAATCACGCTGCGGTATTGCGGGCCGATATCGGCGCCCTGGCGGTCCCTGGTGGTCGGGTCGTGCAGGGTGAAGAAGACCCGCAGCAGATCGGCATAGGAGATCACGCCCGGGTCGAAGACGACGCGCACCACCTCGGCATGGCCGGTCTTCTTGCCGCAGACCTCCTCATAGCTCGGCTGCTCGACATGGCCGCCGGCATAGCCGGATTCGACCTCCAGCACGCCGTTCAGCTGCCGATAGGCGGCGTCGAGGCACCAGAAGCAGCCACCGCCCAGGATGGCAGTCTCGCGGGCTTGGGGTTCGGCCATGGCCGGGTTCCTTTCTCTGCTGACGCCAGAGATGGGGTGCCCGGGCCGCCCTGCCCATCCCCGCCGGCTTGCGCCCCGCCCATGCTTGGGGCGAGGCTCGCGCCCCATGCAGACCGACACCACCTTCCAGCCGCAAGACCCTGGCGAGGCCGGCTTCGACGCCGCCGCCCTCGCCGCCGCCGTCGCCTTCGCGGGCGCGCATGACAGCCCCTTCCCGCGCGACATCCTGAAGCACCTGGAGGCCGGCTATTTCGAGCCCGCTCCGGACAATGAAGTGCTGGGCCGCACCGCCCCGCGCGGCGACCCGAACGGGCTGATCCTGCGCCGCGGCCGGCTGGTGGCCTCCTGGGGCGACACGCGCCAGGCCGACATGACCTTCAGCGTCGCCAAGAGCTACCTGTCGCTGCTGGCCGGCATCGCCCTGGGCGACGGGCTGATCGACAGCCTGGAGTCGCGCATCAGCGACAGCGTCCGCCACGAGGCCTTCCACACCGCCCAGAACCGCCCGATCACCTGGCGGATGATCCTGGAGCAGACCAGCGAGTGGGAAGGCACGCTGTTCGGCAAGGCCGACCGCATCGATCGCGGCCGCGACCTGAAGCGCGAGGGCGCCGGCCCCAAGGGCATCGACCGCGCCATGCAGACCCCGGGCACCTATTGGGAATACAACGACGTCCGGGTGAACGCCCTGGCGCTCGCCCTGCTGGAGCGCTTCCGCCGCCCGCTGCCCGAGGTCTTCGCCGAGCGCATCACCGGCCCGATCGGCAGCAGCGCCGATTTCAGCTGGGAAGGCTACCGCACCAGCTTCGTCGACATCGACGGCACGCCGATCCAGTCGGTCTCCGGCGGCGGCCATTGGGGCGGTGGCGTCATCACCCATGCCGAGGACCAGGCGCGCATTGGCCAGCTGATGCTGCAGGATGGCGTCTGGGCCGGCCGCCGCCTGTTGCCCGAGGGCTGGGTCGCGGCCAGCACCAAGCCTTGCGCGCTCAACAAGGATTACGGCCTGCTCTGGTGGCTGAACGGCAATGGCCGCTACCCCGGCGCCAGCCGCGAGAGCTTCCTGGCCCAGGGCGCCGGCGGCAACACCATCTGGATCGACCCAGCGCATGAGATGGTGGCGACCTTCCGCTGGCTTGACCCGGCCGCGATGCCGGAGATGCTGCGCCTGGTGACCGCCAGCCTGAAGGGCTGACGCTCCGACCCGTGCCATGGCGCAGACCCGCCATGGCACGGCTTCAGGTTGACGGGGCGGGCGGCCGGGCGGAGCCTGGGGCTTCCACCGCCGCCGGGATGCCGCCCAGATGACCGACCGCCCCACCGCCCCCGCCATCCCCACAGCCGCCGGCGGCGCCCTCTCGCCCGAGGCTCTGGCGATCCATGCCGCGACGCTGACCCTCGACACCCATGTCGACATCCCCTGGCCGGAGACGCCCGACCCGCGCGGCGCCACCGCGCGCTGCGTCGACTATCCGAAGATGGCCGCCGGCGGGCTGCGTTCGGTGATCTTCGCGGCCTATCTGCCGCAGGGGCCCCGCACCCCCGAGGGCCATGCCGCCGCCGCCGCCCGCTGCGAGGCCATGCTGCGCGCGATCCGCGCCACGGCGGCCGGCGGCGACCGCCGCATCGTGACGCGCGCCGCAGAGCTGGAGGCACTGCGCGGCCGCCCCGGCACCGGCGTGCTGCTGGCCGTCGAGAACGCCTATGGCCTGGGCGACGACCTGTCCGGCCTGGCGCTGTGGCGGGGGCTGGGCGCCTGCTACGTCACGCTGACCCATAATGGCCACAACCTGCTGGCCGATTCCGCCATTCCCCGCCCCGACCTCGGCGACGGGCCGGTGCTGCATGGCGGGCTGTCGGAGTTCGGCCGCGAGGCGATCGCCGAGATGAACGCGCTCGGCCTGCTGGTCGACGTCTCGCATGCCTCCAAGGCCAGCATGATGCAGGCGGTCGCGCTGTCCCGCGCCCCGGTGGTCGCCACCCATACCTGCGTGCGGGCGCTCCGCGACCATCCGCGCAACATCGACGACGCGCAGATGGACGCGCTGCGGGCCAGCGGCGGGCTGATGCAGATCACCGCAGTGCCCGGCTTTCTGCGCGGGCCGGATGCCACCGGGCGCATCCGCGCAACCGTCGCCGACATCGCCGACCATGTGGATTACGCGGTGAAGCGGATCGGCATCGCCCATGTCGGGCTGTCGTCGGATTTCGACGGCGGCGGCGGCGTGGAAGGCTGGATGAGCGCCGCCGACAGCGCCGGCCTGACCGCCGAGCTGCTGTCGCGCGGCTACGACGCCGAGGCGCTGGACCTGCTCTGGTCCGGCAATTTCCTGCGCGTCATGCGGGCGGCCGAGGCGGTCTCGGCCGCGCCGCCGCAGGGGTGACCGCCTAGCCCAGCTCGAAGCTGGCCAGGCCGTAGCAGGCCGCTAAGTCGAGGGCCGGGACGGCGCCCGTGTACATCCGCGCCGTCTCGAAGCTTGCTTCCAGCCCGGCCTCGCCGGCCAGGGCCAGGGCGGCCTTGTTGGGCTCCGGCAGATCCAGGAAGACCGGGCCGGAGACGCCCTCGATCAGCGCGTTGAAGATCGCCCGCGCCGCGGCATCGTCCCGCGCCATCAGCGGCCCGATCTTCTGCCCGTTACGGCAGGGCCGGATGACGCCGAAGCCGCGGCCCGGGACGGCCAGGGCGCGGTGGCCGGGGGCGGCCAGCCAGGCTTGCAGGAAGCCACGGCGCTCGACCGGGAAGACGTCCAGCGCCAGGGCATCCTCCAGGCTCGCGGCGCGGAGCTCGCCCTCGGCCCCGGCCACCGGGCGCGGCGCCTCGGCGCCATGGCGGACATTGCGCCAGGCCAGGCCAAAGCCTGAGCGGGCATAATTCGCCTGCTGCGCCAGCACGCCATCCAGCCCCACGTTCCGGCCCGCCAGCCGCGCCATCGCTGCCCGCCACATGGCGATGCCGAAGCCCTTTCCGCGATGCTCGGGACGGATCATATAGAAGCCGATGAAGCCGTGGCTGTCGCCCTGGCGGACGGCAGAGACGCAGCCGACCGGCACGCCATCCAGGACGCCGAGCAGGAACCCCTCCGGGTCGGCGGCGTGGAAGGCCATGGCATCGGCCAGGCCCGGATTCCAGCCTTCGGCCGCCGCCCAGTCGACCAGGATCGGCATCTCTTCCAGGCAAGCGGGGCGAATATCCAGGGTCACGCGGCGAGTCTCCGGAGGGCGGCGCGGAACTCTGCCGCAATGGCGTCGCGCTGGATATGGCGGCCGTCGCGCACCACCACCGCGCCGCCGGCCACCACCTGGGTCACCGGATTGCCCTGGCCGCCGAAGACCCAGGCATCGAGCAGCGCATCCTCCTCCCGCCCGTAGAGCGAGGGATGCTCCGGGTCCAGGCAGACCAGGTCGCAGCGCTGGCCGGCGGCGATGCCGGCGATCGGACGGCCGCTGGCCTGGGCGCCGGCGAGGATGGCGGCCTCGACCAGGTTGCGGCCGGGATGCGGGTGGGCGGCATCGGTCGCCACCGAGCGCTGCTGCTGCACCAGGCGCTGGCTGGTCTCCAGCTGGCGCATCTCGTCGCGGGGCGAGGTGCCGACATGGCTGTCGGTGCCGAAGCCATAGCGCCCGCCGGCTTCCCGGAAGATCGGCAATGAAAAGAAGCCGTCACCCAGAGAAGCCTCGGTCGAGGGGCAGAGGCCCACCACCGCGCCGCTCGCGGCCAGGGCGCGCGTCTCGGCCTCGGTCATGTGGGTGCAGTGGATCAGGCACCAGCGCTGGTCGACGGGGAGATTGGCCAGCAGCCATTCGACCGGGCGGGCGCCGGTGGCGGCCAGGCATTCGGCGACCTCGCGCTGCTGCTCGGCGGCGTGGATATGGATCGGGCCGGCGAAGTTCTTGGCGATGTCGGCCAGCATCGCCGGCGTCACCGCGCGCAGCGAATGCGGCGCCAAGGCAAGCCCGGCCTGGGGATCGCCCGCCACCGCCGCCTGCACCCCTTCGACGATGCGCCAGAAGCCGTCCAGGTCGTTGAGGAAGCGCCGCTGCCCGGGCACCGGGTCGCGCCCGAAGATGCCGCCATGGCGATACAGGCTGGGCGCCATGGTGATGCCGATGCCCGCCCGCTTCGCCGCGGCCAGGTGGCGCAGCGCCATTTCCTCCGGCTGGGCATAGGGCGTGCCGTCGGCCTGGTGATGCAGGTAGTGGAACTCGGCGATGCTGGAAAAGCCCCATTCCAGGCATTCGGCATAGAGCTGGGCCGCCACCGCCTCGGCATCCTCGGGCGAGAAGCGGCCGACGAAGCGGTACATGGTGTGGCGCCAGGTCCAGAAGCTGTCGGTGCCGCCCTCGGCGTCGCGCGCCTCGGGCGGCGAGCGGCGCTCGGTCAGCCCGGCCATGGCGCGCTGGAAGGCATGCGAATGCAGGTTGGGGATGCCGGGGATGACGACCCCCGGCAGGCGCTCGGCGCCCGTGGGGCTGCCGCCAGGGGTGGCGGAAAGAATGCCCCCTGCCCCGTCGGTCTCGATCCGGACATCGCGCGCCCAGCCGTCGGGCAGCAGGGCAGAGACAGCGAAGAAGGCGGTCATCGGGCGGCGCTCCGGAGGCGGTGACAACCCCATCGCATCGCGGTTGACGAAACTTGTCAAGACAACCATGCTCAAGCCATGTCAGACGCGCCCCTGCTCCTGCCGACGCCCAGCCCGGCGACGCCCCGCTACCAGCAGATCAAGGCGCTGATCCTCAGCCGCGTCGCCAGCGGCGAATGGCCGGCTGAAGAGCGCCTGCCCTCCGAGAACGAGCTGGTGAAGATGACGGGGGTCTCCCGCGTCACGGTCAACCGCGCGCTGCGCGAGCTGGCCGATGCCGGGCTGCTGACCCGGGTGCAGGGCGTGGGCACCTTCGTCGCCGGCGCCAAGCCGCAATCCAGCCTGCTGGAGCTGCGCGACATCGCCGAGGAAATGGCCGAGCGCGGCAGCCGCCATGCCGCCCGCGTCCTGGCCCAGCAGCGGCTGCGCGCCGATCCGGCCATGGCCGCCGCTTTCGGCCTGCCCCCCGGCGCCGAGCTGTTCCATGCCCGGCTGGTGCATCTGGAGAACGACGTGCCGGTCCAGCTGGAGGAGCGCTACGTCAACCCGGTCATCGCCCCCCGCTTCCTGGAGCAGGATTTTTCCAGGATCACGCCTTACCGCTTCCTGACCTCCTGCGCCCCGCCCGAGCGGGTGGAGCATGTGGTGGAGGCCGGCCGCGCCAACCCCGCCACCGCCGCAGCGCTGGCCATGCCGGAGGACGAGCCTTGCCTCGTCATCCATCGCCGCACCTGGTCCTGGCGGGTGGTCGCCACCCGCGCCCTGCTGACCCATCCCGGCACGCGCTACCGCCTCGGCAGCGCGCTCGACTGACTGCTGACCCGTTCATAGGGAAAAGACATGTCGCAGACCCGTTTCCGCAACGCGCCGGCCATCCGCAGCCCGCGCGGGCCCGAGATCACCGCCCGCCACTGGACCACCGAGGCGGCGATGCGGATGCTGATGAACAACCTGGACGACGAGGTCGCGGAAAAGCCCGGCGAGCTCGTGGTCTATGGCGGCATCGGCCGCGCCGCCCGCGACTGGGCCAGCTATGAGCGCATCATCGATGTGCTGAAGCGGCTGCGCGAGGACCAGACCCTGCTGGTGCAGTCCGGCAAGCCGGTCGGCGTCTTCGAGACCCATGCCGACGCGCCGCGCGTGCTGCTGGCCAATTCCAACCTGGTCCCCGCCTGGGCCAATTGGGAGCATTTCTCCCAGTTGGATCGCGCCGGGCTGATGATGTACGGCCAGATGACCGCCGGGTCCTGGATCTATATCGGCAGCCAGGGGATCGTGCAGGGCACCTTCGAGACCTTCGCCGAGGCCGGCCGCCAGCATTTCGGCGGCGACCTCGCCGGGCGCTGGATCCTGACGGCGGGGCTGGGCGGCATGGGCGGCGCGCAGCCGCTGGCCGGCGTCTTCGCGGGTGCCGCGGTGCTGGCGGTGGAATGCCAGCCCAGCCGCATCGAGAAGCGGCTGGAGACCGGCTACCTGGACGCGCGTGCCGACAGCCTGGACGAGGCGCTGGCGATGATCCGCGCCGCCTGCGCGGAAAAGAAAGCCATCAGCATCGGCCTGCTCGGCAATGCGGCAGAGATCTTCCCGGAGCTGGTGCGGCGCGGCGTGGTGCCCGACATCGTCACCGACCAGACCAGCGCGCATGACCCGGCCAATGGCTATCTGCCCGCCGGCTGGAGCCTCGGCGAATGGGAGGCCAAGCGCGAGAGCGATCCGGCCGCCGTCGCCGCCGCCGCCAAGCGCAGCATGGTCGCCCATGTCCAGGCGATGCTCGACTTCCAGCGCCTGGGCAGCAAGGTGCTCGACTACGGCAACAACATCCGCCAGATGGCCAAGGACGAGGGCCTGGCCAATGCCTTCGATTTCCCGGGCTTCGTTCCCGCCTATATCCGGCCGCTCTTCTGCCGCGGCATCGGGCCCTTCCGCTGGGCAGCGCTCTCGGGCGACCCCGAGGACATCCGCAAGACCGATGCCAAGGTGAAGGAGCTGATCCCCGACGATCCGCATCTGCACCGCTGGCTCGACATGGCCGCCGAAAGAATCCAGTTCCAGGGGCTGCCGGCGCGGATCTGCTGGGTCGGGCTCGGGCAAAGGCATCGCCTGGGCCTCGCCTTCAACGACATGGTGGCACGGGGAGAACTCTCCGCCCCCGTGGTCATCGGCCGCGACCACCTGGACAGCGGCTCGGTCGCCTCGCCCAACCGCGAGACCGAGGCGATGCAGGACGGGTCGGACGCCGTCTCCGACTGGCCGCTGCTGAACGCGCTGCTGAACACCGCCTCCGGCGCCACCTGGGTGTCGCTGCACCACGGCGGCGGCGTCGGCATGGGCTATTCGCAGCATGCCGGCATGGTCATCGTCGCCGACGGCACCCCCGACGCGGCGCGCCGGCTGAAGCGCGTGCTGTGGAACGACCCGGCCACCGGTGTCATGCGCCATGCCGATGCCGGCTACCAGATCGCCATCGACTGCGCCCGCGAGCAGGGCCTCGACCTTCCCATGATCGGAGCCGCCCGATGATCCTCGCCCCCGGTTCCGCGACGCTGGACGAGCTGCGCGCCATCGCCGAAGGCGCCGCGCTGGAATTGCCCGAGGGATGGCAGGCCCCGGTGCAGGCGGCGGTCGACGCCCTGTCCCGCCGCATCGACAGCGGCGAGGCGCTCTATGGCGTCAATACCGGCTTCGGCAAGCTGGCCAGCCAGCGCATCGGCCGGGACGACCTGGCCCGGCTGCAGGGCAACCTGCTGCGCAGCCATGCCGCCGGCACCGGCCCCTTCCTGCCGGCCCCCGTCGTCCGGCTGATCCTGGCGCTGAAGGCGCTGTCGCTGGCCCGCGGCGCCTCCGCCGTGCGGCCGGCGGTGGTCGAGGCGCTGCTGGCCCTGCTGCGCGCCGATATCCTGCCCGCCATCCCGGCCAAGGGCTCGGTCGGCGCCTCGGGCGACCTGGCGCCGCTGGCGCATCTGTCCCTCGTCCTGATCGGCGAGGGCGAGGCGCTGGTCGGCGGCCGCGTCGTCGCCGGCGCCGAGGCCCTGGCCGAAGCCGGAATCGCGCCGCTGACCCTGGGCCCCAAGGAAGGCCTGGCGCTGCTGAACGGCACCCAGGTTTCGACCGCCCTGGCGCTGATCGGGCTGTTCGCGGCGCAGCGGCTGTGGCGCACCGGGCTGACCGCCGGCGCGCTCAGCACCGATGCCGCCCGCGGCTCCGACACCCCCTTCGACCCGCGCATCCACGCCCTGCGCGGGCAGCTGGGCCAGATCCAGGCGGCGGCGTCCTTGCGCCTGCTGCTGGACGGCAGCGCCATCCGCGAGAGCCACCGCCAGGGCGACACCCGGGTCCAGGACCCCTATTGCCTGCGCTGCCAGCCGCAGGTGATGGGCGCCTGCCTGGACCTGCTGGAACACGCCGCCACCATCCTGGGCCGCGAGGCCAATGCGGTGACCGACAACCCCCTGGTCACCGCCGAGGGCGAGGTCCTGTCCGGCGGCAATTTCCACGCGGAGCCGGTGGCCTTCGCCGCCGACACCATCGCCCTCGCCCTGGCCGAGATCGGCGCCCTGTCGGAACGCCGAATCGCGCTGCTGACCGACCCGGTGCTGTCCGGCCTGCCGGCCTTCCTGGTGCGGGAAGGCGGGCTGAATTCCGGCTTCATGATCGCCCAGGTCACCGCCGCGGCGCTGGCCAGCGAGAACAAGTCGCTGGCCCATCCCCGCAGCGTCGACAGCCTGCCGACCAGCGCCAACCAGGAGGACCATGTCAGCATGGCCACCGGCGCCGCGCTGCGCCTGGCCGAGATGGCCGACAACGTCGCCGCCATCCTGGCGATCGAGCTGCTGGAGGGCGCCCAGGGCGTCGAGTTCCACCGGCCGCTGGCCTCCTCCGCCTCGCTGGAGGCGGCGCTGGCCGCGGTGCGCGAGGTGGCCGCGCCCTGGGACGAGGACCGCTTCATGGCCCCCGACATCGCCGCGGTGAAGCGGCTGGTCGAGCATGGCGCCTTCGCCGCGGTGCCGGCGCCATGAGCGGCTTCGACCGCGTCTGGCTGAACGCCAACCTGGCCACCATGGATGGCGGGTTGGGGGTCATCGAGGACGGGGCCGTCGCCGTGCAGGACGGCCGCATCGCCTGGGTCGGCCCGCGCGCGGCGCTGCCTGTCAGCGATGCCCCGGTCACCGATTGCGGCGGCGCCTGGATCCTGCCCGGGCTGATCGACTGCCACACCCACCTGGTCTTCGGGGCGAACCGCGCCGGCGAGTTCGAGCAGCGCCTGGCCGGCGCCACCTACGAGCAGATCGCCCGCGCCGGCGGCGGCATTTTTTCGACCGTCCGCGCCACGCGGGCCGCCTCGGAAGAAGAACTTTTCGTGGCAGCCCGGCCGCGCCTGGAAGGGCTGCTGGCCGAGGGCGTCACCACCGTCGAGATAAAGTCCGGCTACGGCCTCGACCTGGAGACCGAGCTGAAGATGCTGCGCGTCGCCCGGCGCCTGGGCGACGCGGCCCCGGTCAGCGTGGCCACCAGCCTGCTGGCCGCCCATGCCATTCCCCCGGGCCATCCCGGCGGCGCCGAGGCCTTCACCGACTGGGTGGTCGCCGAGGCCATCCCGGCCGCCGCCACTGCCGGCCTGGCCGATGCGGTAGATGCCTTCTGCGAGGGCATCGCCTTCTCGCCGGCCCAGACCACCCGGGTCTTCGAGGCCGCCCGCGCCCATGGCCTGCCGGTGAAGCTGCATGCCGACCAGTTGTCGGACCTCGGCGGCGCGGCGCTGGCGGCGCGCTTTTCCGCCCTCTCCGCCGACCACCTGGAGCATGCCAATGCCGCGGGGCTGGCGGCCATGGCGGCGGCGGGGACGGTCGCCGTGCTGCTGCCCGGCGCTACCTATTTCATCCGCGAGGCGCGCCACCCGGATATCGCGGCGATGCGGGCGGCAGGCCTGCGCATGGCGCTGTCGACCGACATGAACCCCGGCTCGTCGCCGGCGCGGTCGCTGCTGCTGATGCTCAACCTGGGCTGCACCCTGTTCCGCCTGACGGTGGAGGAGGCGCTGCTCGGCGTCACCGCCCATGCCGCCGCGGCGCTGGGCCTGGCCGATCGCGGCCGCCTGGCGGTCGGGCTGCGCGCCGACTTCGCGACCTATGCCGTCTCCCGCCCCGCCGAGCTCTGCTACTGGATCGGCGGCAATCCCTGCACCGGCCGGGTGGTCGCCGGACATTGAGGCACCCAGCCTGAGGCACCGGCGCGGCCTGGCCCTGCCCAGGCCGCATGCCCCTGCCCCCTGGCTGCATGGCAGGCCGGGCGCGGGACCCCGTCTCGGCGGAGTCCCGCTGTTCCGCTCGGGGAAAATCGTAGACCCCGGAATCACCTGCGGCACGCAGCAAGGATGACGATAGGACGCCGCGCCCTTTGCATTCCTGTCGCCGCCCGCCGCCGCCACGCAAGCTTCCGTCTTTTCGGGCCCACCAACCCCGCCGCCTGTTGCTTTCGCCCCTCTGCCGACAAGCACTTAACCACAATCCGGTTAATCTCCCTATTGCAGTGCAGCATCAGGGGCTTAGCCATCGCGTGGTCCTTGCAGGACGCGCCCCGGCCACGTATTTCCGGCGGGCGTCGCCGCCAATTCCGCGCGGTGGCGGGCAGAATGGAGCAGCCGGATGGTCCAAGGCGCCGATGCAGGCACCACCAAGCGTCGCGGCAAGGCGAAGGCCCCCCCCGCGAACACCCAGGGGCTGACGCAGGAGCAGATGCTCCAGGCCTACCGCGACATGCTGCTGATCCGGCGCTTCGAAGAGAAGGCCGGCCAGCTCTACGGCATGGGGCTGATCGGCGGCTTCTGCCATCTCTATATCGGCCAGGAAGCGGTCGTCGTCGGCATGCAGATGTGCCTGCAGCCGGGCGACCAGGTGATCACCTCCTACCGTGACCATGGCCACATGCTGGCCACCGGCATGGAGGCGCGCGGCGTCATGGCCGAGCTGACCGGCCGGTCGGGCGGCTATTCCAAGGGCAAGGGCGGGAGCATGCACATGTTCTCGCGCGAGAAGGGCTTCTACGGCGGCCACGGCATCGTCGGCGCCCAGGTCTCGATCGGCGCGGGCCTGGCCTTCGCCAACATGTACCGCGAGGACGGCACCGTCTGCCTGACCTATTACGGCGACGGCGCGGCCAACCAGGGCCAGGTCTTCGAGAGCTACAACCTCGCCGCCCTGTTCAAGCTGCCGGTCGTCTTCGTCATCGAGAACAACAAGTACGGCATGGGCACCAGCGCCGACCGCGCCTCGGCGTCCAAGGACCGCTCGCAGGACGGCAGCCCCTGGGGCATCCCGGGCGAGCAGGTCGACGGCATGGACGTCGCCGCGGTGAAGGCCGCCGGCGAGCGCGCCGTCGCCCACTGCCGCGCCGGCCGCGGCCCCTACATCCTCGAGATGCAGACCTACCGCTACCGCGGCCACTCGATGTCCGACCCGGCGAAGTACCGCACGCGGGAGGAGGTGCAGAAGATGCGCGAGCAGCATGACTGCATCGAGACCGCCCGCAAGATCCTGCTCGAGGCCGGCCTGCCCGAGGCCGAGCTGAAGACCGTCGACGACGACGTCAAGGCGATCGTCGCCGACAGCGCCGAATTCGCCCAGACCTCGCCCGAGCCGGACGAGAGCGAGCTGTGGACCGACATCCTGCTGGAGGCCCGCTGATATGGGTGCCACGATCCTGATGCCCGCCCTGTCGCCCACCATGACCGAGGGCAAGCTGGCACGCTGGCTGAAGAAGGAAGGCGACGCGGTCAAGGCCGGCGACGTGCTTGCCGAGATCGAGACCGACAAGGCGACCATGGAAGTGGAAGCCGTCGATGAAGGCACGCTGACCAAGATCCTGGTGCCGGAAGGCACCGAGGCGGTCGCGGTGAACTCGGCCATCGCCGAGCTCGACGGCGGCGAGGGCGGTGCTGCCGCCAAGCCGGCCGAGAAGCCCGCCGCCGAGGAAGTGCCGGAAGCCAAGGCCGAGACCCCGGGCGCCGCCGCCCCGGTGGGTGCCGCGACCCATGCCGCCCCCAAGGGCCCGGCCTCGGAGCCGGAGAAGGACTGGGGCCCGACCAAGTCGATCACGGTGCGCGAGGCGCTGCGTGACGCCATGGCCGCCGAGATGCGCCGCGACGACAAGGTCTTCCTGATGGGCGAGGAGGTCGCCCAGTACCAGGGCGCCTACAAGATCAGCCAGGGCCTGCTGGACGAGTTCGGCGCCAAGCGCGTCATCGACACGCCGATCACCGAGCATGGCTTCACCGGCATGGCGGTCGGTGCTGCGATGTCGGGCCTGCGCCCGATCGTCGAGTTCATGACCTTCAACTTCTCGATGCAGGCGATCGACCACATCATCAACAGCGCCGCCAAGACGCTGTACATGTCCGGCGGCCAGCTGGGCTGCCCGATCGTCTTCCGCGGTCCGAACGGCGCCGCCGCCCGCGTCGCCGCCCAGCACAGCCAGTGCTACGCCTCCTGGTACGCGCATGTCCCCGGCCTGAAGGTCGTCGCGCCCTGGTCCGCGGCCGATGCCAAGGGCCTGCTGCGCGCCGCCATCCGCGACCCCAACCCGGTGGTCTTCCTGGAGAACGAGATCCTCTACGGGCAGAGCTTCGAATGCCCGACTGACGAGGACTTCATCCTGCCGATCGGCAAGGCGAAGATCGAGCGCCAGGGCAAGGATGTCACCATCGTCGCCTTCTCGATCGAGGTGGGCGTGGCGCTGAAGGCGGCCGAGCAGCTGGCGGAAGAGGGCATCGACGCCGAGGTGATCAACCTGCGCTCGATCCGGCCGCTGGACATCGACACCATCGTCGCCTCGGTGAAGAAGACCAACCGGCTGGTCACGGTCGAGGAAGGCTGGGCCTTCTCCGGCATCGGCGGCGAGGTCGCCATGCAGGTGATCGAGCACGCCTTCGACCACCTGGACGCGCCGCCGGCCCGCGTCGCCGGCCTGGACGTGCCCATGCCGTACGCGGCCAATCTCGAGAAGCTGGCGCTGCCCACCGTCGAGCATGTGGTGCAGGCCGCCAAATCCGTCACCTACAAGAAGTAAGAGGAAGCGGGAACGATGGCCACCAACATCCTGATGCCCGCCCTCTCCCCGACGATGACGGAGGGGACCCTCGCGCGCTGGCTGAAGAAGGAGGGCGACACGGTCAAGTCCGGCGACGTCCTCGCCGAGATCGAGACCGACAAGGCGACCATGGAGTTCGAGGCCGTGGACGAAGGCGTCCTCGGCAAGATCCTGGTGGCCGACGGGACCGAGGGGGTGGCCGTGAACACCCCGATCGGCATCATGGTCGAGGCGGGCGAGGCGGTGCCGGATGCGGCCGCCGCCAAGCCGGCCGCCAAGGCCGAGGCCCCCAAGGCCGAGGCCACCCCGGCCAAGGCTGAGGCGCCCAAGGCCGAAGCCCCTAAGGAAGCACCGAAGGAAGCCGCCAAGGCGGAGGCCGCCCCGGCCGCCGCCTCGGGCGACCGCGTCTTCGCCTCGCCGCTGGCACGCCGCATGGCGGAGCAGGCCGGCATCGACCTGTCCGGCATCGAGGGCTCCGGCCCGAACGGCCGAATCGTCAAGGCCGATGTCGAGGCCGCCGCCGGCAAGCCCAAGGCGGCGCCGAAGGCTGCCGAGGCCACCGCGCCGGCTGCCGCCGCCCCTGCCCCGGCCGCGGCCCCCAAGGCGCCGGCTGCCGCGATCACCGCGCCGCACACCGCGGTGCCGAACTCCTCCATGCGCAAGGTCATCGCCAAGCGCCTGGCCGAGAGCAAGGCGACGGTGCCGCATTTCTACGTCTCGATGGACATCGAGCTCGACGCGCTGCTGAAGCTGCGCGCCGACCTCAATGCCCGCGCGCCGAAGGACGGTCCGGGCGCCTTCAAGCTTTCGGTCAACGACCTGATCATCAAGGCCGCGGCCCGCGTCCTGCGCCAGTTCCCGAGCGTCAACGCCAGCTGGACCGATGACGCCATCATCCAGTACCACGACGTCGACATCTCGGTGGCGGTCTCCATTCCCGACGGGCTGATCACGCCCATCGTGAAGAAGGCCGACCAGAAGGGCCTGGCCGCCATCAGCGCCGAGATGAAGGACCTGGCCGCCCGCGCCAAGTCCGGCAAGCTCAAGCTGGAGGAATTCCAGGGCGGCAGCTTCAGCATCTCCAACATGGGGATGTTCGGCGTCACCAGCTTCTCGGCCATCATCAACCCGCCGCAGGGCGGCATCCTGGCCGTCGGCGCCGGGCAGCAGCGCCCGGTGGTGAAGGATGGGGCGCTGGCCGTGGCCACCGTCATGACCTGCACCCTGTCGGTCGACCACCGCGTCGTCGACGGGGCGCTGGCCGCCGAATGGATCGCCGCCTTCAAGGCGGTGATCGAGGACCCGCTGAGCCTGATGCTGTGACGGCATCGCCCGGCTTCTTCCTTCGCGAGGCCAGGCCGCGGGACGCCGAAGATGTCCTGAAGTTGGTCCGCCGCTTGGGCGAGTACGAGAAGCTGGGCCATGAGGTGGTCGCCAGCGCGCAGGACTATTACGGCGCGCTGGCCACCAAGCGGATCAAGGGCCTGCTGGCCGAGGTCGAGGGCGAGATCGTCGGCCTCGCCCTTTTCTACGAGACCTTCTCGACCTTCGCCGGCAAGGTCGGGCTCTGGGTGGAGGATGTCTTCGTCCTGCCCGAGCACCGCCGCCTCGGCATCGGCCGGGCGCTGTTCCAGGCGCTGGCCCGCAAGGCGCTCGACGAGGGCCATGCCTGGATGGAATGGAACGTGCTCGACTGGAACGAGCCCGCCATCGCCTTCTACCGGCGGATCGGCGCGGTCGGGCGCGAGGACTGGACCGACCAGCGCCTGTCCGGCGACGCCCTGAAGGCCCTGGCCGGCTGACGCCCGCATCCCCTGCAAGCCGGGGGATCACCGAGATCATCGCACCGCGCCCGGCGCGGACAGGAGCGCAAGACAATGGCCGAGCAGTTCGACCTGGTGGTGGTGGGCGGCGGGCCCGGCGGCTATGTCGCCGCGATCCGCGCCGCGCAGCTGAAGATGAAGGTCGCCCTCGTCGAGCGCGAGCATCTGGGCGGCATCTGCCTCAACTGGGGCTGCATCCCGACCAAGGCGCTGCTGCGCGCCTCCGAGATCAACCACCTGCTGCACAGCCTGGACCAGTACGGCTTCGCCGCCGACAATGTCCGCTATGACTTCGCCAAGGTGGTCAAGCGCTCCCGCCAGGTGGCCGGCCAGCTCTCGGCCGGCGTCAAGGGCCTGCTGAAGAAGCACAAGGTCACCGTCTTCGACGGCAGCGGCAAGCTGGCCGGCCCGGGCAAGCTGGCCGTCACGGCCAAGGACGGCAAGCCGGTCGCCGAGCTCGCGGCCAAGCACATCATCCTGGCCACCGGCGCCCGCGCCCGCGTCATCCCGGGCATCGAGCCGGACGGCAAGCTGATCTGGTCCTACCGCGAGGCGCTCCAGCCCGACATCATGCCGAAGAAGCTGATCGTCATCGGGTCGGGTGCCATCGGCAGCGAATTCGCCTCCTTCTTCCTGAACATGGGCGCCGAGGTCACGCTGATCGAGGCGATGGACCGCGTGCTGCCGGTCGAGGACGCCGAGGTCTCGGCCTTCGTCAGGAAGGCCTTCGAGAAGCAGAAGATGAAGGTGCTGGTCGGCGCCAAGGTGCAGGGCGTGCGCAAGACCGGCGACGGCGTGGCCGCCGTGGTCGAGGTCGACGGCAAGGTGCAGGAGATCGTCGCCGACCGGCTGATCTCGGCGGTCGGCATCGTCGGCAATGTCGAGAACCTCGGCCTTGAAGGCACCAAGGTGAAGGTCGAGCGCACCCATATCGTCACCGACGAGCTCAGCCGCACCGGCGAGCCCGGCGTCTATGCCATCGGCGACCTGACCGGCGCCCCCTGGCTGGCGCACAAGGCGAGCCATGAGGGCATCGTCGTGGTCGAGGCCATCGCGGGCCTGCATCCGCATCCGATGGATGTCTCGAACATCCCGGGCTGCACCTATTGCCGCCCGCAGGTCGCCTCGGTCGGCCTGACCGAAGCCAAGGCGAAGGAGGCCGGCCACGAGGTCCGCGTCGGCCGCTTCCCCTTCATCGGCAACGGCAAGGCCATCGCCATGGGCGAGCCGGAGGGCTTCGTGAAGACGGTCTTCGACGCCAAGACCGGCGCGCTGCTGGGCGCCCACATGGTCGGGCCCGAGGTCACCGAGATGATCCAGGGCTACACCATCGCGCGCACCCTCGAGACCACCGAGGCCGAGCTGATGCACACCGTCTTCCCGCACCCGACGGTGTCGGAGGCGATGCATGAAAGCGTGCTCGATGCCTATGGCCGGGTGATCCACATCTGACCGGCCGGCCGGGGGGATCCACCCCCCTGGCCAACCCCGGCACCGGCTGGCCCCTCGCCAGGCGGGGCCGCTTCACCATATAGAGGCGATCGTGTCGGCGGTTCAGCCGGAGGAGCAGCCATGGCCACCCGTATTCTGATCGACCACCGGGCAGGCGGCGCCGTCTCGAACGCTCCGCGCCCCGACGGCGCTTCCAACCTGGCGACCGCCCATCTGGCCGAGCACCCGGCCGAGCCCCTGGCCCGCCCGACCCTGCGCCATCCCGAGAAGGCGCACCGGCCGGACAACCCGATCAAGCGCAAGCCCGACTGGATCCGCGTCAAGGCGCCGACCCACCCGATCTACCACGAGACGCGCAACCTGATGCGCGACAACAAGCTGGTGACGGTCTGCGAGGAAGCGGCCTGCCCCAATATCGGCGAATGCTGGTCGCAGCGCCACGCCACCATGATGATCATGGGCGAGATCTGCACCCGCGCCTGCTCCTTCTGCAACATCACCACCGGCCTGCCACGGGCACTCGACGCCGACGAGCCGCGTCGCGTCGGCGAGGCGGTGGCCAAGCTCGGCCTGCGCCATGTGGTGATCACCTCGGTCGACCGCGACGACCTGAAGGATGGCGGCGCCCGCCATTTCGCCGAGACCATCGCGGCGATCCGCCTCTCGGCGCCCGAGACCACCATCGAGATCCTGACCCCCGACTTCCTGCGCAAGGACGGCGCGCTGGAGGTGGTGGTCGCGGCCCGCCCCGACGTCTTCAACCACAATCTGGAGACGGTGCCGCGGCTCTATCCCTCGATCCGGCCCGGCGCGCGCTACTTCCACTCGCTGCGCCTGCTTGACCGGGTGAAGGCGCTCGATCCCTCGATCTTCACCAAGTCCGGCGTCATGGTGGGCCTGGGCGAGGCGCGGCCTGAGGTGCTGCAGGTGATGGACGACATGCGCAGCGCCGAGATCGACTTCCTGACCATCGGCCAGTACCTGCAGCCGACGGTCAAGCACGCCGCCGTCGACCGCTTCGTCGAGCCGGCCGAGTTCGAGGACTATGCCCGCATGGCCCGCAGCAAGGGTTTTCTCCTCGTTTCGGCCACGCCTCTGACCCGGTCGTCCTATCACGCCGACCGCGACTTCGCGCAGCTGCGCGACGCCCGCAACGCCAAGCTCCAGATGTCCGCCGCCTGATGCCCACCCATGCCGAGAAGCGCATCCTGCGCTACACGCCGGAGCAGCTCTTCGCGCTCGTCGCCGATGTCCGGCGCTACCCGGAATTCCTGCCCTGGTGCGTCGGCGCCCGCGTCATCACCCAGACCGAGACCGAGCTCACCGCCGACCTGACCATCGGCTTCAAGATGTTCCGCGAGACCTTCCGCTCCCGCGTCATCCTGGACCGCCCGCACGAGGTCCGCGTCAGCTACGAGAACGGGCCCTTCCGCTACCTGAACAACACCTGGAAGTTCATCCCGCACGAGGCGGGCACCGAGGTCGACTTCTTCGTCGACTTCGAGTTCAAGAGCGCCCTCCTCCAGGCGGTCATCGGCATGGTCTTCAACGAGGCCGTCCGCATGATGGTCCGCGCCTTTGAGCGCCGGGCGATGATGCTCTATGGGCGCAACAACTCCCGGCCCGCCGCGCCGGAGCCGGCGCAGAGCTGAGCAAGCACTGGGGGAATGAATTCCCCCAGGCCCCCTTCTCTTCCTGCAAACGGCCGTTTCATGACCAGCGCCGGACCGACAAGGGGCTGACGCGGGCCGGCAGGGCTGCCAGTCTGTCCGCAGCTATGACCCTGCGAATCATCCTCTTCCTGATCGTCTTCGCGGCCTGGATCTGGCAGGCAAGCCTGCCGGCGCCGATCCGGGACATTCCCTCCCCCGCGCTGCTCCTCCTCGCCGTGCTGCTCGGCCTCTGGGCCGGGTGGAAGGCCTGGCGCCGGCTGCGCGGCGCGATCCGCGACATGGACGACTGAGCCCCGAAAGGCCGCCCCATGGTGCATGCCCCGTCC